>CAMSTW010000007.1 GCA_947063855.1 uncultured Dorea sp. | reverse complement strand
TTGGTATTACAGATGGCGATTAATTAGACTAAATATAATGTGGTCAGTACACTAGGCTCTCCTCCTGCACCGAAACCAGATACCTGCTCCTGCAAGCACGGCCGCCCCAAGCGCGAGCCACACCTTCTCACCATAGTTCCCTCTCACCATAGAAAACGGATAGAACATCTTAAGCCATTTCTCCCCTCCCCCGATCGCAGCGATATAATAGACGATGGGCGCCATATAACCAATCACCAGGTTGTCGCACAGACCATAGAAGAACAGCCCCAGACTTCCCATGAACAGCATCTCCGCCAGTGTCCCGAAGAAATACCTGACTGCCGGGAATTCGCATCCGTTATGCGCAAGCATCGCCACATACAGACCAAGCAGCACAGCCAGCAGCAGCATATTTCCAAAAAACCGTACCAGATAGACCTCCGCTCCGTTGACGTACTTCGTATAGACCAGCTCCCGGATGTCATGATCCTGCTCCGGCAGGAACACTGGCGGCAGCAGCACGATCCCAATAAGCGCCGCATACATCTCCAGCACCTTTGCCGTATCCCGTGCTTCAAGGTTCGCCACCCCCAAAAGAAGCGGCGAGACCAGAAGCAGAAACATACTGATCAGGATGTGAAGCGGTATATTATACTTCAGATTTATTTTTTCGATATGCAGATATCTTTCCACGGATCTCTAACCTCCCTTTCCTTTTCTGTGTATAGATCAGCGCCGTCAGAACCATCAGAATCAGTCCTGCCCCGGCATACAGTAGCCGGTTTGTCAGAAGCTGGGCAAACCCGTCATGAAAGCCCTGCCAGTTCATCGGCGTATTATGCCGCGGAACCAGACTCCAGCCGTAACTGCCTCCATGAAGGCTGCCAATTCCGCCAAATACCGCCGTGAACCACCACGCCCCCTGGATCAGGACCGCCACCGCGGTATCCGTAAGTTCCGTAAAGAACATGCCCACAGCCGTAACCGCCATGATGGTAGGCACCAGCCATCCAAACACATATTTGACAAACGCCAGCATATCCACGGCAATCCCGGCGGTCCGGGCATAATCCATACATTTGGAGAATGGAACCAGTGACAGGAGCAGTACCGGAATTGTCAGCATTGCCACCATCGCCAGGTAACGCCCCGCCATGATGGTGAACGCCGGGCATCTCCGCGTATAGATCAATTCCTGCATCATCGAGCGCCGGTCCCTCAGTCCCCTGGTCACTGCCAGGAATACCGGCAGTATTCCAAGAAAGATTACCATATAGTCTGAAAATAATCTCGCATATCCGCCGGTCAGCCCATCTTCCCCAATCAAAGCTTCATACTCCTTTAACGCATCCTCATAGGTCATAGGCACTACGGCGTTTTTTTCGCGGTATTCTTTGCTGTAATTCGAACCTCCGCCCAGGATACGGTCCGCTTCTTCCATCAGCTCTTCAAAGCGGTCGTAGGTCAGGCCTTCCAGAGGCTCTGCCTTGAAAGGTTCCGCCGGTTTCACAGTCTCTGCCTCAGAAGGATTCAACCCCTTCTCTTCCTCTTGTGCGGCATACCACGCATCTACTGCCTGCTCTGCCGCATCGCGGTCTGCAATCCCTGTCGTTTCCTTCAGAATCTCTCCGATCTTCTGATCATCCGCCTCGTTCAAGGTCACATTCTTATAGAATCCAATGGGATAGGTCGTATAACTCTCCCGCCAGTACTCTTCCACAAGCTGGCCCAGCGTGCTTTTCATAATCATCTCCGGATCGCGGCTCTGCTTCGTCCCGTAGCTTTCTTCTCCTGCCTCCGGCTTCTTCTTGATATCCATGCCGCCAAGCTGCGTGGTAAAATCAAAGATCAGTACCAGGACGATCAGCCAGTAGATCAGGCTTCTCGCGGTCTGTTTACATTCCTTCAGAAATAACTGCGCTAACATCCGGAAATCCCCCTTTCTGTATGCATCAGATACATATATGCATCCTCCACCCCCGCTTCACAGGGCTTTGCCAATGCAAAGGGTTTCTCCTCTGCAAGGAAACGTGCCATCACATTATTCCCAAGTGTAAGCATGCTGGTCACGATATAATCCTTCTTCAGAAGCTCCAGCTCACGTTTGCTGATCTGTGCAGAATACACCTTTCCTTCCGTCATGGCGAGCAGCTCCGTCACCGTCCCCTGATAGATCATGTGTCCTTCATCCAGAACTGCAATATCCTCGCAGGTGGCCTCGATATCCCCCACGATATGGGTAGACAGGATCACGATCCTCTTCTCCGCAATCTCGCATAACAGGTTACGGAAACGCACCCGTTCCTCCGGGTCTAAGCCGGCTGTAGGTTCGTCTACGATCAGTACCTTCGGATTGTGAAGAATCGCCTGCGCAATTCCAAGCCGCCGCTTCATCCCGCCGGACAGAGCCTTCACCTTCTTCTTCTGATCATCCTGAAGGTTCACCCGTTCCAGAAGCATCGGGATCCGCTGTCTTCTCTTAGACTTCCCAAGTCCCGACAATACTCCAAGATAATCCATCACCTCGTACACGGTCATGTTGGGGTACATGGAGAAATCCTGGGGGAGGTATCCTACAATCTTGCGGACCTCCTGCGGATGCTGCGTGCTTCTCCCGCACACAGACACCTCGCCCTCCGACCGGGGCAGCAATGTCGCGATCACCTTCATAAGCGTGGTCTTTCCGGCGCCGTTTCTCCCCAGAAGGCCGAACATACCGGTCTCAATCGTAAGGTTAATATCTGCCAGCGCCTGCTTCTTTCCATAATATTGATTCAGATTCCTGATTTTAATTGTAGTGGACATACACATCTTCCTTTCAAAATTACTCTTTGTGTTCTTAAGAGTATCATAATGCGTAAATCTCTATATTTTCTCTACAAAAAATTAAGAATCACTAAGGATAAATTGAATATTCTCCAAAAAGAGGAGCTAAAAAAGACGCCGTAACTAAAGCCCCGCCCCGGATACTGTTAGACACATCCAGCGTCCCTCCATGCTTCTTACAGAATTCCCGGCAGATATGCAGCCCGATTCCAAAATGCTCGTCCGGCTGCGCGCCTTCGTATTCCTTATGGTATGGCTTCACTGCCATCTTTAGTTGCTCGTCCGAAAATCCCTTCCCGTCATCCCTGACCACAAGCAGGAACTCTTCCTTCTGTATCTCATAATCCGACACGACTTCAATCTCTGTATCAGCGTAACGGATGGCATTGGAGAGCAGATTCTCCAGAACCTCCATGATAATATTACTGTCTGCCTCCACCCGGACAGCAGCTTTTTTCTTCTCCTGAGCCGCCTCCCGCTCTTGAGCCGCATCCAGAATCAGCAGACTGCCGGCCGCATCCTTTTGCCCTGCATCCGGAACCAACAGACTGCCGGCCGCGTCCTTTTGAGCCGTATCTGTTAAGCCACACCCCTGATACAATATCCTGACATCCCCCGCGTGTCCAAGAGCAAAGACCACTTCCCGGATCCTTTTTTCGAGACTCTCAAGCCGGATCCACTCTGGTGCAAAGGGAACCTCTTCAATGCTCCGTATCCCTTTCATCGTCCTGCTGTAGTCCTCAAGTCTCCTCAGATGGTCTGACATCAGTGACAGCGTATCTGCCATCTTCTCCCCGCTGATCTTCCCTTCCGGAATATACCGCGCCAGGAGATCTGTATATCCCCGAAGTACCGTGAGAGGCGTGCAAAGATCGTGGGCAAATGCGGCGTTCAGTTCTTTCTGCCGCTCCACCATAAGCCACATCTCCTCCTTCCCCCGCACCAGCTCCATCCGCATATCCTCCACCGAATCACAGAGGCTTCCCAGTTCGTCCCTGCTGTCGTAATGCACATGGAAATCAAGATCATTTCCCCGGATACGCGCCACACTGCCCTTAAGAATCTTAAGCGGCGACGCCAGCCGTCTTCGATAGAAGATAAAGATAGTCACAATCATTCCTGCAAATGCATAGAAATACGGGCACCACACCCGCGTAAAGTCCAGAAGCATAAGCCTTACGTTATCCGTCTCCGGCGCAAAAGGAAAATGATATCCCCACACCGGCCCTTTCTGGTAAATAATACTCTCAAGCCCCTCCTGTTCATACTTCATCCATTCGGCAATCTCCCACTGCCAGCACAGAATCATCGTAAGATAGGACAGACCATACACGATCACTGCCGACACCAGGATGTACGCAACCATCGCTTTTCGAAAGGACAGGTTGCGGATATATGTTGTCAGTTTCTCTATCTTCTCTTCTAACCAATCCACCGGTATCCCACTCCCCACACAGTCTCTATATATACACGGGACGTATATTTCCCAATCTTACTACGTATCCTTCTTATATGCTCCATGACGATGCTGCTGTCGGCGCACCCGTCGAATCCCCGGACCTTCTCATACAGCTGTTCCTTGCTGAATACCTGCCCTGCGTTCAGCGTCAGCATCTCCACCAGCCCGTATTCCGTCTTGGTAAAGCCAAGCGGATGCCCCTCATAGTAGACGCACCGGTCTTTATAATGGATTGCCAGTCTGTCAAATATCTTCACGGCTCCGCCGGACTGCTTCCGTTCCTCCCGCCGAAGATGCGCCTCCACTCTCGCCCCCAGCTCGTCGATGCTAAAGGGCTTCAGAATATAATCATCCCCGCCGATCATCAATCCCCGGATCCGGTCTGCTTCTTCAATCTTCGCCGTCAGAAAGAGGATCGGGCAGGAGACATGCATACGGATCCGCTCACACACCTCGAATCCGTTAAGCATGGGCATATTCACATCCAGAAGTATAAGATCCGGCCGCTTTTCAAGCTGCCCCAGTACTTCCAGCCCGTTCCTCGCTTCTATCACCTGATAATCCTGGAATTCAAAATAATCCTTCAGAAGCTGGATAATACCCGGCTCGTCGTCCGCGATTAATATCCTCTTACGTTCACTCATAATATCCGCCCTGCTTTCACATATAATAATTGTAAATAACCGGACACATAGCATTCTCCCTTATCTGCCCGTCATTTTGATGTTTATTATTATAAGGCACATCTGCGTCCTAATACAATACCCGCAAAACGATTTTATATCCGGCAGCTCTTTTCCTGCTGCATCAATATTTTACACTTGACAACTTATCTTCATTCATATAAAATAGTTCAAAATTCTTGCCAATAACTAGCTCTTGAAGCTCTTCAAACGAATCAATCAGAACGTAGAAGATTACACAAAGGGAGGCCTGTAAGAATGCTCACCAAATTTATTATCTGCTTTATCGCCGGAATCGGCGCGGGACTTGGAACCGGGTTCGCCGGAATGAGCGCCGCGGCAGTCATCAGCCCCATGCTGATTACCTTCCTTAACATGCCGGCTTATGAAGCTGTGGGAATCGCTCTTGCAAGCGACGTCCTTGCCAGCGCCGTCAGCGCCTACACCTATGGAAAGAATAAGAATCTTGATATCAAAAACGGTATCGTCATGATGGTCTCCGTCCTGTGTTTCACACTGTTCGGAAGCTTCATTGCAAGTCTTGTGCCTAATCAGACCATGGGAAGCTTCTCGGTATTCATGACCTTCCTTCTTGGAGTCAAGTTCGTCGTAAAGCCTGTCATGACGACCAAAGAAGCCATGGCCGCCGCAGATCCGCGCAAACGGCTGATCCAGTCCGTTGTCTGCGGTATAATGATTGGATTTATCTGTGGATTTATCGGAGCGGGAGGCGGTATGATGATGCTCCTGATCCTGACAAGCGTGCTTGGATATGAGCTTAAAACTGCAGTCGGGACCAGCGTGTTTATCATGACTTTCACGGCATTTACAGGCGCGGCAAGCCATTTTGCCATAGGCGGGATACCGGATATCCTCTGCCTTGTCTTCTGCGTACTGTCTACACTCCTGTGGGCAAGGATTGCCGCATTGTTCGCCAACAAAGCAAGCGCGGCCACCCTGAACCGTGCTACCGGCGTTGTACTGGCCATCCTTGGCATCGCCATCATGATCCTGGGATGAAGAATGATTCATAGCGTGTATAAAAAGGAGATTTCATGAAAGAAAACCATGTTTCAGACAAGCGGCCAAAGACCTGTCCCGCATATCATTACTATATGTTCAACAAACCCTTCGGCTGCGTCACGGCACACAGGGACGTCCGTTTCCCGACCGTCATGGATTATTTTAAGGGGCTTAACAATGACAGGCTCTCCCCCGTGGGACGGCTTGACCGTGAGACGGAAGGGCTGCTCGTCATTACCGACGACGGGAAATGGAACCAAAGGATGATCCACCCGGCATATCAGAAGCAAAAGACCTATGAATTCACTGCCCTGGGTGAATTAGACGAAGAAAAGCAGCTGATGCTCCAGAATGGAATCCTGCTTCGCGGTTCAGATATACCCACCCTGCCCTGCCAGATCTCCGTTACCGGCACTTCGGTGTTATCCGAGATTCTGCCTGCACTTCACCCGGAGATCCGGAAGTCCTTTGGACAGAACCGCCCCTGCCATCCCATCGTCATGGGGCAAATTACCCTCACCGAAGGCAGGAAACGGCAGATCCGCAGGATGATGAAGGCCATCCGCTGCTGTGTGATTGCTTTGAAACGCATCGCGATTGATGATATCGTGTTAGACGAGAATCTGAACCCCGGGGAGTGGAAGGAATTTTCTCCCTAAGTTATAAGTTCTTAGAATACATCATCGCCTTCTGACTGAGTTGGCGAACAGTGAGACCTTCGTCCAAGGACTGATCACGCCATTTCGTATAATCAAAAGGTTCTTTCGTTATTAATACAATGAATCTTTCAGCGTCAACATAGCCCAATTGAGAAATCAAAGCTTTTATACCCTCTTGTTTAATAATAGTATCTGTTTTCAAACTTATTCCTCCATTTCATCTACAAAAACAATAGGATTAACTATTTTAATATCTGGTATTTGCGTATTCAACAGTTTCTTATCAGTAGTCAGAAAATATTCACACTGAGCAGCTACCGCACAGGAAATGTGTAATGCATCATATGTTTTTATCCCTTTTGAAGCAAGCGCTTCTGCAAATGTAAGAATATCTTCTGTCTCTTCCGCAACAAATGAAGTCGCAATCATTCTCCATGGCGCAATCGCCAAACGTTTTTCCTCATATGGATTTTTCCCGTTCTCATAATCTAAAATATACGACCATGCCAAATCATAAATCCCTTCTTTAATTTTACTCTGAACATGTAATTTAGCCTGTGATTCAAGATGGATTCTGATTTGACTCTGATCATCAAAAGGCCTGTTATAGCAACAGTTATCCAGATAAATTTTCAATACTGCTTCACCACCTTTGATTTTTATCAAGTATATCACAAAATAGAACCTTTGAGTATTAAAATTTTACAATACCCGTTATCTGCCTGCAAAATCTGAACCCTCGTTGATACATCAAAAAACCGCCAAGCATCACCAACCCTGTCAACGACATCATCTTTCCCATCTTCATGCCGGGTGCATGATAAATCATTTTCACTTCATGTTTCCCGGCTTCCAGTTTAAATCCAAGGAACGCCGTGTTTACTTCTTCCGTATCTGTCACTCTTCCATCCACCAGAATCTCAAAATCCTCATCATACGGAATGGTCGTAACAACATATCCCTGCCGCTCCATATCAATCGTCCCTTCTATCTGGTTTCCCTTCGTCTTCCCCTGATCTGCCTGAAACGCCGACTGATACAGCGGATTTTCGCCAAAAGGCAGTATCCCGATATAAGCCCTGACCGCTCTTACCTCATAGCTGCCCTTTCCAAAGACCATTTCTATCGTATCCTGACGGTCTTCCAACGGGACTGCATAAGTAAATTCCGTATTCTCATTATAGTAAAAATGATTGCTTGCCGTCAGTTTATTCCGCACGCCTTCCACTAAGACAGCAACATCCTCAGACGGCTTCCGGTTCTCAATCTGAAAGCGCAGGAACAAGACTTTCCGTCCTGTCTCATCTTCCTGCAAATCAGGCAGGTTGATCCTAAGCTCCTCATCCGTATCCGAATCTATGATCTCCGGCAGATTCAGAGGAATCCGTCTAACCCCTTCATCCATATAACTTCTTAAAGAAGCCCTGTGATCTGATAAATGACCGGCATCTTTGGCAGACTGCCCTCTTATGTCGTCCTTCACTACCGCATACTTAAGCAACGCCAGTTGATTATACGGGAATTCCAGTTCCTGATACATTTCTTCCGAAATTACCTGATCTGTTCCGTACACAATCGGTGATACCTGATTATTTTCATACACTTTCCACTCGTTCTTACCATCACATTCCCGGATTTTAGCTTCTGGCACATCGCCTTGCCGGCCGTCGCCGCACTTTGCAAGTTCGTACCCCGGCACAGCCTCCTTCGATACCACATATTTCACTCCCATGAACCGCTGGTACACAGGATTATGTACCGCAGGCTGCATCAGGAAATTCCGGAAAGGCTCCTCTAACTGAAATGTTTTCTTCCGAAACCTGCGGTATCCTTCATGGCAGGACGAAGAATAGATGGAGGAAGAGTATTGTCCCATATCCCAGATCCGGTTCAGATTCGCCGCATTTTCCGTATCATTCCCTAACTGTTCCGTCCGGTAGAAGCCTTCTTCCCCTTCAACGGCCGCTTTGATGCTTTTTCCAATACCGGAATCTGTCATCTCTTCATAAAAATCCCGGTCAAGCGCCTTATCTGCCTCCGTATTGTATTTCCAGCCAAATACTGACAGCATCAGAATCACCGGTATCAATAATACTGCCGAACTGCACCTGTACCTTAAGGGAACTATCCCAAAAAAGCGTTTTGCAATCCGTACTTTCTTAGAATGAGTCACCCTCCCCGCCTGGTAATATACACAAAAGCAGACCAGCATGCATATACTGTCCAGCAACAACAGTTTCCAGTATTTTCTAATCTCTCCCTGCCGCCAGTTCATATAAACCAATACAACCGTAATGACATACGGAAGGAATTCTGTCAGACTCTCCCTTATGCCTGGACATCCGGTTTCTTCCTCTCCTGATACGCTTAAAAGCCTGTCAAGATAATACGCCAGAATGTAGCACAGCAACGGCAAGAATGGAATCATCACCTTATCCCGCACATACAGTCCGCCGTTTAGCAGATATGCGAACGCCGGAACCGTAAGAACCGCCGCGCATCCAAACGCCAGTATGCGCTCATGCCATTTCTGTCCTAACATCAGGGCAATCAGAGCCGTCACCGCCAGAGTTGTCATACCAATTCCATATGGAGAATAGCAGAATCGGCTCACGGAAACCTCCGGCCAAAGCAGCTCTCCAAGACGAAGGGATACTCCTTCGCCTTCTCTTCCCGTCAGTGCAAATGCCGTGGGAACCAGCAGAATTCCGCTCATCATCACAGCCGTGATAAAATGAATCGAAAAACCAATTCCTTCCGTCAGAAACACCCGAACCGTAATCTTCACGTCTTCTTCCCCGCAGACCATAAGCCACCGGTGAATCCCGTACAGAACCAACACCAGCATCCCGCCGATACTAAAATAGAAGCTGGTCATAATCATGAGGAAAATGCTGAGTGTAAGCATACCTCCACGCCGCCTGTTATATCTCCCGGTCTCCTTGATTATGCCGGCGCAGCCTCTCTTTGCAGGCTCCATACCGCTGTCCGCCCTCCTGCCTGACAGACCGTCCATCCTCTCTGTACTTTCCTGAAAATACCGGTCCACCCCCATCAGCCCCATCAGAAGAAACGGCATATAATTTACAAACATAATCTGATTATAGGAATGGAAAACCACAGGTCCGGCCAACAAGAACACCACCGCCGCGCCAGCACAGATACGCTCAGAGAATCCCCTCTTCCCAAGCCACCGGTACATCAAAAGTACCGATGCCGTCAGAGCAAACAGCTGAACCGCCATCATATAGTCCGGCATTTTTACAAAGGGAAGCAGATACGATGGCAGCAACAGCGGATTGTACAGTCCGTAATAGGAGAAATGATAAATATTCTGCCCTCCCCCGATATTGGCGGCAAATTCCGGAAATAATTCCCCCGTCTCATAGAACTGCTGCCGGAAAAAATCCGGCAGTACGCTGTGCTGGCTGATCCAGTCTACCTTCGCGCCGAACACGCCGTCCCGGATACAGAACAGGAAACAGACCGCCACCGTAAGAAACCCCAGCAAAAGATACCTCCCGGTTCCCTGTCCACCCTTACGCATTCTACACAGAAGCCGCCTCATGTCTGTCACCTTCCTTCTCCTCGCTGGAATCCTTCAGGATGAAGATGGGCCTGTGCTTCGTCTCCAGATAGGTCTTGGACAGATATTCCCCTACGATTCCCGTGCAGAAGAGCTGTATCCCGCTGACCATGAAGATGATGCACACCAGAGACGGCCAGCCGGACACCGGGTCTCCCCAGATCAGCGTCCGCACGACAATCACCAGGATCATAAGGAACGACAATACACAGAAGCACACCCCCACAACCGACGCCAGCGATAATGGCGCGACAGAAAAACCCGTGATGCCTTCCAGAGAATAGGTAAACAGCTTCCTCACCGACCACTTTGTCTGACCGGCGCACCGCCCCACATTCTGGAACTCCAGCCATTTGGTCCGGAATCCCACCCACTCGAAGATCCCCTTGGAAAACCGGTTGTATTCACTCATTCCCAGCACGGCGTCCACCATCCTGCGCTTCATCAGGCGGTAATCTCTTGCCCCGTTTACAATCTCCGTCTTGGAAATGCTGTTGATGAACTTGTAGAAACTCTCCGACAGGAAAGACCGGAGCCTTGGCTCCCCCGCACGCGTGGAACGTCTGGTCGCTACGCTGTCGTAATCCTCTTGGGTAAGGATCCGGTACATCTCCGGCAGAAGTCCCGGCGGATCCTGCAGATCCACATCCATGGTCGCCACGTAATCGCCGCCTGCATTCTTAAGTCCCGCATAGATCGCCGCCTCTTTTCCGAAATTCCTGGAAAACGACAGATACCGGCATCGTCCGTCCGTCTCATTCATTTCCTTCAATATAGAAAGGGTCTTGTCCGAAGAGCCGTCGTCCACGAAGATCAGTTCAAATTCTTCCTCCGGCATCTCTTTCATCACCTTACACATCGCACGGTAATATACCGGAAGCGCCTCTTCTTCATTAAAACAAGGAACTACAACACTTATTCTGCTCATCTTACATACCTCCTACTGTTTTGTCCATGATGTCGCCTGAATCTGATATTTCTATATTTTTCCCTTCATGCACATACTTTACACGGCATCCCTTAAGAAACGGCAAAAATAAATCTTAAAAATTCTTAAGAACTTCTAAGTATTTCCAAAAAACTGCTATACTATTTAGAGATTGTATAGTAGGAGGAATGAACATGGAACCATCACGCATCTTAATCGTAGACGACAATTCTGAGATCCGGGAGATCATCCACATCCTGCTTGGCGGGGAGGGATTCGACATTCTGGAAGCAAGCGACGGACAGCAAGCCTTAGACCTTATGAAAAAAATGGATTTTGACCTGATCATTCTTGATATCATGATGCCGGGAATCAACGGATACCAGACCTGTATAGAGATCCGCAAGAACAGCAACGCGCCCATCCTGTTCTTAAGCGCACGCACCAAGGACAGCGATAAGACCCTGGGCTTCTCAAGCGGCGGCGACGATTACCTCGCCAAACCCTTCTCCTACAATGAACTCATCAGCCGCGCCAAGGCGCTGATCCGCCGCTATCAGATCTATCGCGGGAAAGACGCTTCACAGAAGGCAGACTCAGACGAATATGTGTCTGATAAAAAGGAACCAAAAGAACCTCTGATCTTCCATCACCTCAGGATAGACGAGTCAAAGGAAGAAGTGACCTCCGGCGGCGCTCCCCTTGAACTGACGGACACAGAATACGCCATGCTGCTGCTTCTGGTGAAGCACCGCCGCCAGATCTTCTCCGCCCAGCATCTCTATGAGTCTGTCTGGAACGAACCTTACTATTACGGCGCCAACAACACAGTCATGGTCCACATCCGCAACCTGCGGCTTAAGATTGAGAAGGATCCGAAGAATCCGGCGCTGATCAAGACTGTCTGGGGAAAGGGGTATCGCTGTGATTAGACGATTCAAAGACTTGAAAATCCGCACACAATTCACCATCGTAATCCTGTTCGCCATTCTCTTTGCTTTCACCCTGTTTGAACTGCTGTGGCTGAACAAATGGAAATTCTGCGAAGCCGCCGAACGTCTCGACCTGTTCTATACGCAGATCAATGATGAGGATTTCCAGAATGCCCTTATAGAAGAAGCCCTTCACTACAATGTCCCGGAATCCGAAGATGATACGGAGGCAGTAGAGGCGCTTGCACCCTTCTTTGACCTTGCCAACGAATATACCGGCATCTATATCTATGGCGCCGACGATGGATTGTTCCGCGCAGGAAGATTCGCAGCCGCCATGAATGATGATAATTTTCTGTTCTTTTTTAATATCGGCTACCGCCTTACAGACGGCGAGGGAGAATTCACGATGGATTTCCCACTGAAATTCGCAAACGGAACCGCACAGGTCATGTTATATAATTATGAGCGTACTTTATTTGTATATCCTTTCCTGTTCGTCTGCCTTCTCCTGTCGGTTGCCTTCTTCGTCGGCATCGTCCTTCTGTTCCTGAACCGCAAGATCCGGCAGGTACTGATACTAAAGGATGAGATCCTGACCATGTCGGCAGGAGATCTGAACCACCAGATTCCTGATCTGGGCGGCAATGAGATTGGGATTCTTGCCAGTGAGCTGAACCACCTCAGAGAATCTCTGTCTGACAATATCAGCAGGGAGCAGGAAAGCCGCAAAGCCAATCAGGATCTGATCACGGCGCTCTCCCACGACCTTCGGACGCCCCTCACCATCCTGAACGGATACCTGGAAGTCCTGAAGCTTGGACGCAACCCCCGTACACAGGAGGAATATCTGGACAGGTGTCTGAAAAAGACCGAGGATATCAAGGAGCTGACGGACCGTATGTTTGAATATGCACTGGTAGCGGAAGAAACAGAAACGCCCGAGATGACATGGCTTTCCACGGATTTCATAGGCCAATGCCTGACGGAGAACTGCGACTTTATCCGCCTTGCCGGATTCACTGCATCACTGAAGCTCTCTGAGACTACCGGCGTGCTGCAAAGTGATAAGACGATGCTGAAACGGATCTTCAATAACCTCTTCTCAAATATCTTAAAATATGGGGATAAAAAGCACACGGTCGAAGTCTTTGCAAGGATACAGGATACGGAATTCATCATTTCCGTTATGAACCGGATTAAAGATGGAGATGCTCATATAGACAGTAATAATATCGGCTTGAAGAATGTAGACAGGATGATACAGATACTTGACGGACAGCTGAATGTCCGGCAGGAAAGGGAAGTGTTTGAAGTCGAACTTCGGATTCCATTACAGTAATCGCTCTGCAGCCATTTGTTTAATAGTCCGGTCTCACGGGCTATTAAACATCTGAGAATTCTTCCCAGACAGTATTCCTATGATCCTGCAAATCTGAAACTGCCTGTACCAACCCCTGACAGTCTGTGTCATAGTACGGCTTTATGATAATCATATCTTCCACATCAGAAAACTTAAGCTCATTCTTATAATACTCTACCAACTTCCTGACATCCGCATCATTCGTCTGGTCGGCGGCAAATAAATATATGTATTTACATCCTACTTTATCTGTTATATCACAGATCAATGGAACTATAACCTCCCAGAAAATACCAAATCCTAATGAAATACCGACACTGTCATCTCTCTTGTACAGACTGTTCTTGCAGAAATGCTGTATCTCTATCGCTGAGTAGCATTCTTCGACTTTCAGTGTGTAACTCCCATCCTGAAGCTGTCTTTCTTCCATCTTCAACTCAAGGCGGTTATACGCGATATCAAGTAATCGTCTCATCTCGTCTTCACTACACACTCCGGACTCATAATATTCCTCCAACAATTCATAATCTCTTTTCTGCATTGCGGCAATCAATAAATCTACGAAATCCTTCTTCTCGTCATCCAGATCATCATATTGATATCTCTTATAAAGCAATCCGCACTTAAGAGAAAAAAATAAGGCAATGGAATCACGCTCGTCCTTCACCAGATACACTCTGGTCTCCCCTTCTAAATCCGCTTCCCATGCCTTATCTTTCAAATATGTCTCTAAATATTTCCCTTCATCTGTCGCTTTAAATCCACTCAAAAGCTGTAAATTATCTTCTCTAAAAGTTATACGTTCCGAATGGAACTTCTTAAAAATCTCTCTCTTCTTAATACCATCCAATTCCATCCCTCCTTTGACATAACTGCTTTATAACACAGTCCCGATACACATTGGCCTCATCATTCATACCATCTCCGTTCGGCCAGTTCCTTAACCGCATCTACTTTCATCACACTGAGTTCTAATTCCACGTTCCCATTGTCACATGCTTCCAGTCCCTTCCTTGCACGCTTCCATGATAATTCACGGTGCGACAGACTGCTCAGCTTCCATGCCGAAAATGAACCATACCTCTTCAACACCTGGTCGGCGAGATGTCTGGTATCATCCGATACATCATCCGGCACACCTGTGAACAAATTCCCTGTCATATATTCACGCCTGACAGAATACAGAACCGGTCCGTATCTCCACCCCAGGAAAGGCTCCTTAAACAGCACTTCCTTATTGTACATCAAGGACTCTCTCTGGGTAAAATACATCAGCTTATGCATCCTCATCTGATCCATCGGCTGACCAAAGTGCTTAAAATAGGAATCGTACAGATACTTTGCAACACTCAATGTATTTTCCATATGTTATCCCCCTTCGATTATATTTGCTACTTTATTACATGATATTCCTAACTATTTCATTTGTCAACCCCTTTTCGAATATATGTTCTTTAATATTGCAAAAATATTATATCATTCGAGAAAATCTATTTTTATATTGATTTTTTCGTCAAAATCTGTTTATCTATATACTATAGCCAGAACGTGTTTGAAATTGCTTTCTGCTTAAAATACTATGACAAAGAGAGGGATACTACATGAAACCAATCAAAGAAGGAAAAGTACGCGAGATCTATGACAACGGCGACAGCCTGATCATGGTAGCCACCGACCGTATCAGTTGTTTTGACGTTATTCTGAAAAACGACGTGACAAAGAAGGGAACCGTCCTGACCCAGATGTCAAGATTCTGGTTCGACATGACAAAGGACATCCTTCCAAACCATATGATCTCCACGGATGTGAAGGATATGCCAGAGTTTTTCCATGCTCCGCAGTTTGACGGGAACAGTATGATGTGCAAGAAGCTTGAGATGCTTCCCATCGAGTGCATCGTCCGCGGCTACATCACCGGAAGCGGCTGGGCCAGCTACCAGAAGGACGGCACGGTATGCGGTATCCGTCTGCCGGAAGGACTGAAGGAATCCGACAAGCTGCCGGAACCGATCTACACTCCGTCCACCAAGGCTGAGATCGGAGACCATGATGAGAACATTTCCTATGAGCAGAGCATCGCCCATCTGGAAAAGTATTTTCCGGGAAAGGGAGAAGCATATGCGGCAAAGCTTCGCGACTGCACCCTTGCCCTCTATAAGAAATGTGCGGACTACGCACTGACGAAGGGAATCATCATCGCGGACACCAAGTTCGAATTCGGCCTGGATGAAAACGGAGAACTCGTCATCGGCGACGAGATGCTGACTCCGGACAGCTCCCGCTTCTGGCCGGCCCACGGGTATGAGCCGGGACACGGACAGCCGTCCTTCGACAAGCAGTTCGCCCGCGACTGGCTGAAAGCCAACCCGGAGAATGACTGGACCCTGCCGGAAGACATCGTGCAGAAGACCATTGATAAGTATCTGCAAGGCTACGAGATGCTGACCGGCGGGAAGCTGTAATTCCACAGCGCCTGCCAAAGTCCGGCATGATCTGTCCCGCACCATTGCATAACAAATTCCGATGGCGATCCACCCGCACCGCCATCGGAATTTTTCTCTTTCTCTAACCTTTTGTGAATCGTGACAGGAACTGTCTGGTCCGTTCCTCTGCCGGATGCTCGAATACCTGCATCGGATCTCCCTGCTCCACGATAATCCCGTCATCCATGAAGATCACATGGTCTGCCACATCCCTTGCAAACGCCATCTCATGGGTCACGATCACCATCGTGGTATTCTCATCCGCCAGTTCCTTGATCACTCTTAAGACCTCTCCGGTAAGCTCCGGATCCAGCGCGGAAGTAGGCTCGTCAAAACACAGGATATCCGGCTGAAGCGCCAACGCCCTCGCGATTGCGACACGCTGGCATTGTCCGCCGGAGAGCTGGTGCGGATAGTTATCCTTACGATTCTCAAGTCCCATCTGCACAAGAAGGGATTCCGCCTGCGCCCGTATCTCTTCCTGGATTTCCTTCTTCCTCGCCCTGTAATCCGGCTGCTCCGAAGCCAGAAGTTCTTTTGCCAGCATCACGTTCTGGATCGCCGTATACTGCGGGAACAGGTTGAAGGACTGGAATACCAGTCCGAAATGCAGCCTCTTTTTGCGGATCGCCGCTTCCTGTCTCGTCGACGGGTCGTCCGCGTCGAACAGTGTCTCGCCATTTACCCGGATAATCCCCTTATCCGGCGTCTCCAGGAAATTCAGACACCGAAGGAGCGTCGTCTTTCCGCTTCCGGAGGAACCTATGACAGAGAGCGCCTGCCCTTTTTCCAGAGAAAAGCTGATATCCTTCAATACCTCTGTATGGTTGAAGGTCTTACATATATGTTCTGCTTCCAAGATTGACATCACATCCGCCCTCCTTTATCTGAAATAATCAAGCCTGCGCTCCAGCCTTCCAAGCAGCAATGTCAGGATACCGTTGAAGATCAGATAATACACAGCCGTAAAGAACAGCGGCCAGATCGCTCCCGAGATACCGTGGGATCCTTTCATGAACGCCTGTCCCGCCCATATGATCTCCTGCAGGGCAATAATCCTCGCCAGAGATGTATCCTTGACCAGTGTGATGATCTCATTGGACATCGGCGGCACGATACGCTTGATCATCTGGAGCAGCGTAACCTTGAAGAAGATCTGGCTCCTGGTCATACCAAGCACCAGCCCCGCTTCCTCCTGCCCCACCGGTACGCCCTGAATACCTCCGCGATAGATCTCGGAGAAATAGCAGGCATAATTCAGGATGAAAGAGAACGACGCCGCCAGAAAACGTCCCGTCTCGCCGCCTCCCCAAATCGGATTATGTAATACCAGCCCCGGAAAATAGTAGATAATCAGAAGCTGGATCATCAGAGGCGTTCCGCGTATGATCCAGACAACAAATTTGCTGAACAGGCTAAGCGGCAAAAACCTCGACATTGAGCCGAACGCAATAATCAGCCCCAGCGGAAACGCTCCGATTAATGTTACAAAAAAAAGTTTTAACGTCTGCAGGAAGCCGACATTCAACGCCTCTATTACAACCGGCATCTGTTCCATGATCTGTCCCATATCTGTAACCTGCCCTCTCCTTTGATTCTATTATGTACATTCAGGCGTATCCGACCGACACGTTAGCTGCCCTCTTTCTACTGTTCAATGATCGCTGCCTGTACCCCGTATTTCTCGGCACATTCCATCATGCTTCCATCTTTATAGCTTGCAGCAAAGAAGTCGTTAAGAGCCTTGGCAAGATCGGAACCTTTGCGGAAGCCTACGCCGTATTCTTCGTCATTCAGCCCGCAGGTATATGTAAGATCCGCATATCCGGTTCCCTCTCCCACCATGGCCGCCGCCATCAGAGAGTCGATCACGGCCGCGTCAGACGTACCTGCCGCAACCTCCATCAGGGCGTCAGCCTGTGCCTTTACGGAGGTATAGTTCAATTCCAGGCCTTCCACAGCCTTCTCTCCCGCACTTCCTGCTTCTACCGCAAAAGAGAGATCCGACAGGCTGTCCGTATCCTGATACTTGTCCGCCACGTCAGAAGGAACTACTACCACCTGCGCGTTGTTACAGTACGCATTGGAGCACTCCATTGAACTGGTCACTTCATCCGTCAGTGTCATCCCGTTCCATACGCAGTCGATCGTCTTGCCGTCTAATTCCATAATCTTGCCGTCCCAGTCAATCTCCACGAATTCTGCCTCTACTCCTATGCTCTCGGCAAATGCTTTCGCCATATCCGCGTCGAATCCAATCCACTCATCGCCGTCACCCTTATAGTCCATAGGCTCAAAATCTGTGATGCCGACTACCAGTGTTCCCTTTCCTTTCACATACTCAAGGTCACTTTCATCCGATGCGTCAGAATCTGAGCTTGCATCAGCCTTGCTGTCAGAATCTGAGCCTGACTTATCCTCTGAACCGCCGCAGGCAGTCAGAGAGAATACCATAACCATCGTCAACATAAATACAATCCACTTTTTCATCATCTTCCACCTCATTGTCATATTTGTATGCAGTACGCTACTATATTAGCAATTTACCACAGCAAAGTCAAGCAGATTTTTCAGAAACTGCACCCTGAAACCAAAAATGGTTACTGTTCACACCCTACGGGTGCTCCAGTAACGGCATCCGGCCATTAAAAGTCACCTTCGGTGAGGGGCCGGATGCCAGGCAGCCACTACTTCTTTGGCCGGACACCGTGCAGCGTAGTGCACGGTGCCGTGTGAACAGTAACCAAAAATGCCATTTTCATACAACTTATAGACCGTACAACGAATGTCTATGTTGTAGAAAACAGCATGCATACACTCTAATATAGATATTTCTCTGCAATCTCTCTAAGTTTTTTGGGATTCCTCTCAAACCAGTCGTCAAAGATCGTATGCTCTGCACTCACAGCCTCGCCAAGCTCCACGAAGAATGCAGGCAGTTCCTGCTCAAGCATCATGCCCCACTGCTCGCCGAACCGCTCCTTTCCCTCCCTGTCCGAACCATTCACATGGAAGGTAAATGCAGGCTTTGCCGCATCATCCACCCTCTTCACGCCGCCATGGAATCCAAGTGTCCCAATCTGATGGGTTCCGCAGGAAGAAGTACAGCCGGAAATATGGATCCTTGGCAGTACCCCGTCCGCAAAATCATGCTTCCTGACCTCTTCTATGATCTGTGAGAGTACCCTCTGGGAATCTCGGAGTCCCACCTGGCAGATGGATGCTCCGATACAGGCCACAGACGTCTCGAAGAGATTCTGTGCGCTGTCGGAAGTGGCTGCAATCACCTCCTTTGCTTCTTCACTATTCAGATTGATTATATAGACTGCCTCATCCGGAGCCACACGCAGCTCGACCCCGTCCATATCCCTGATCACATCATAAATCTCAGCGAATTTCGAAGGCCCTGGCACTCCTCCTGCCGGATGATATACCACCGCATAGAGACCAGCCTGTTTCTGGGCGATGACCCGTCTCCCTGACAGCTTTGTCCCTTCTTCTTTCCTGCCGCTGTCTGTCCCTTGATTCCCTCCGGCTGCTTCACGGATCTTATCATGGATCTCTGACGTCTCCTGCCCTTTGTAACGGGCAATATCTATCGTCAGGTTCTCCTGCGCCTTCACTGCTTCTAATTTCTCAAGGAACGCCTGCTTATATCCCTCTGTCCCCAGGGTCTCCTGCATGTATCTGGTCCTTGCCTTTGCGCGGCTCTCATAATTACCATGCGCAACAAAGGTCTCAACCATCGCCTTCACATAATACAGCGCCTCCGGCGGCGGGACTTGCTCTGCCACCTTAACGCCCATACGCGGATGATTCCCCAGGCCTCCGGCACTGTATACGTCAAAGGTTCCATCCGGCCTTGCGGCAAATCCCAGGTCACGGAAGGTTGCATGGGTCTCATTTGCCGGAGAATTCGAGAAACACACCTTAAGCTTCCTTGGCAGCTTCACCGTCTTGATGATACCCAGAAGATAGTCGGATACAGCCATGGCATACGGCATGACGTCAAAATATTCCCCCTCTTCCACGCCAGACAACGGAGATACCATCACATTTCTCGGGAAATCCCCGCCGCCGCCTCTTGTAATGATTCCCACATCCAGCGCCTTTTCCATAATCTCACAGACAGACGCTGCATCCAGTCCATGGAACTGCACGGTCTGGCATGTGGTAAAATGTACCTTCAAAATCCCGTATTCCTCAATAGTATCTGCAATAAATTTCAATTTTTCCTTCGTAAGCCTGCCGCCCGGAAGCCTAAGCCTCAGCATACTCGCCTCGCCGCCCTTCTGCGCATAGCTTCCAAAGCCTCCCGAGAAGCCCTTGTATTCCTTCACACTGACTTCCTTCGCATAAAACCGTTCTGTCATCTCACGGAATTCTGCAAGGTCCCTCCTGAATTCTTTCATTAACTGTTCCATCTTAATTCTTCCATATCTCCTTCTATTTTTCATCTGCACCGGCGCCGAAGCTCGGATCCTTTTTGTCTCTCCTCCGGCTGACTGTGCGGCAGCTCATTCACGCAGGCTTAAGATCCCTTCGGCCAGTATCCTTACATCATCCAGAATATAATCGAATGCCCCCGCCTTGTAGAGATTGATCACAATCATTCCGACCGGCACGGCAAATATCATGGCGAGGACGCCGCCCGCCTTATATCCCGCATACAATAATACTAGTGTAACCAATGGATCCAATCCCATACTGTCTCCCACCAATTTAGGCTGTATCAGCTGGCGTACCAGCTGAGTCACTCCATATAAGATCAGCAGCCCCAAGACCAGCCTGTAATTTCCCATCATAAACTTATAAACCGCCCAGGGAAGCAGCGCCGTACCCGTACCAAAAAACGGCAGGAAGTCGAGAAATGCAATCAGAAGCGCCAGCAGAAAAGCATAATGCACCCGCAGTATCAGGAATCCTGCCAGCAGCAGTACATAGACCACCACCATGATCTTAAACTGTGCTTTAAAATATCCTCCGACCGCATATTTAAAATTATCAATCACCATGGAGGTCCGGCTCACCAGCGCATCCGGGGCAATCTTCTTCGCCCAGAGGATCACCGTCTCCCGCTCCGCAATAAAGAAATACGCCGAGATGAAGGTTACAATCGTAGCGATCAGGGCAGACGGAATCCCCTTGGCAACCCGCCCTGCAGCAGATACGGTCGGCTCACTGAGGCGTCCGATGATCTCTCCCATCATCTGGTCCAGATTATTCATTATGGCATGCCAGCCCTCCTGAACTCCCGCCGGAAGCAGTAAAAAGACGCCATTCAGGCTCTCGCCGATGGTATCCATTCCCGATTCCAGATCCTGATACATATCCGGAATATTCCGGATCAGACCCACAACCTCACGCGTCAGTGTACTTGCCAGAAAATAGACCAGTAAGCCTACCATCCCCAGTACACCGATAATAATCAGCGCAGATCCCCATTTCTTGATCAGTCTTACCCTTTTCTCAAGCCAGTTCACCACCGGACTGGCAATGGATGCAATCACCCAGCCGACCACAAACGGCATGAAGAAGCCCAGAAGCTTATATCCAAAATATATACACAACACCGTTCCTACCAGACTGAACGCCAGGCTCACGGCCACCTTCCAGTAGGGACGGTCATCCTTCCTCTTCTCTTTGAAACCCATCTCCATGTATCTGCTTCACCTCTCCTGACTCTGTGCCTGTTCTTCCTCTGCATTATCTGCTTCTTTAGAAGCTGTCCCGGGAATCTATACACTGATGTACGGTCTCCCAGATCTCTTCTTTTCCCTGTCTGGTAACCGAAGAAAATGGAATCACCCTTGTCCCGGGGATCAGGCCAAGGCCCTCCCTTACCGCCTTCACCTGCTTATCCTTCTGGCTCCGCTTGATTTTGTCAAGCTTCGTCGCTATGATGATCGGATGATAACCCTGCGCCGCGACCCACTCATACATCATCCTGTCGTTGGCCGAAGGATCGTGCCTGATATCAATGAGCAGGAATACGGCCCTAAGCTGCTTCGAGCCGTTAAGATAGCGTTCTACCATCTTCCCCCATTTCTCCTTCTCACGCTCCGAGACCTTCGCATACCCATATCCCGGAAGATCCACCAGGTACAGTTCCTGGTTGATATTATAGAAATTAATCGTCTGGGTCTTGCCAGGTGTTGCTGAGATGCGGGCGTAGGATTTCCGGTTCATCAGAGTATTGATCAGTGATGATTTTCCTACGTTTGATTTCCCCGCAAATGCGATCTCCGGCAGGGAATTCTCCGGCAGCCTGCTTGTAATCCCGCACACCGTCTCCAAATCTACATTCTTAATAATCATCTTTTAACCTCTGTCATCTGTTATACCAATTCCTTCCATGTGAACAGTGCATTCTACAGTTACTTCTTTGGCTTCGCCGCCTTACTCCTGCCCGGCAGTGCGATTTTCAGTACCTCGTCCATATGGGATACCGGGATGATCTTAAGACCTTTCGTAATCTCGCCTGACAGCTCAGCCACGTCGGATTCGTTCTCCCCGGGGATCAGTACCGTCTTAATACCTGCGTTCTTTGCTGCAAGAAGCTTCTCCTTCAGTCCCCCGATAGGAAGAACGCGCCCTCTTAACGTAATCTCCCCCGTCATGGCAAGGTCGGCCCTTGCTTTCCTCCCTGTGACAGCCGACATCATGGCCGTGGCCATGGTAATCCCCGCCGACGGTCCGTCCTTTGGCACCGCACCCTCGGGTATATGGATATGCACATCATGCTCCTTGAAGAAATGCTCGTCAATCTTGTGCGTCTTACTCACCGACCGGATGTAGCTGATACCGGTCCTGGCGGATTCCTTCATCACATCTCCCATCTGCCCTGTCAGAAGGATCTCTCCCTCTCCCGGCATCACGTTGACTTCAATCTGCAGGGTATCTCCGCCTACACTGGTCCACGCCAGTCCCCGGACGATTCCCACTTCATCTGCCTCGTTGGCCATCTGATAGGTATAGAGCTCCTTCCCCAGATAGATATGCAGATTACGCTCCGTCACATGTATCGTCTTGCGCTTCGTCTCCAGGATCTCTCTGGCAGATTTCCTGCAGATATCCCCGATCTTGCGCTCCAGCTGGCGCACGCCCGCTTCTTTCGTATAGTTGCGCGCCATCTTCCACAGAGCCTTCTTACTGAACGTAAGCTGCCCCTCCTTGAGTCCGTGCTTCTCTAACTGCTTTGGAATCAGATGTTCCATAGCGATATGCATCTTCTCATTCTCCGTATAGCTGCTGACCTCGATGACCTCCATCCGGTCCAGAAGCGGCCTTGGAATCGGCTGCAGGGTATTCGCCGTCGTAACAAAGAGAACCTCCGACAGATCTACCGCAACCTCCAGGTAATGATCCCGGAACTTGTGGTTCTGCTCACTGTCCAGAACCTCCAGAAGCGCTGAGAATGTATCTCCCTTATAGTCGTTGCTCACCTTGTCAATCTCGTCCAGAAGCAGAAGCGGATTCTTTACCTCTGCCTGTCTGAGGCCATTGGCAATCCGTCCCGGCATAGCTCCCACATAAGTCTTCCTGTGGCCCCGGATCTCTGCCTCATCACGCACGCCCCCCAGGGAAATGCGCACATAAGGCTTCTTAAGAGCCCTTGCCAGCGACCTGGCGACAGACGTCTTACCGGTTCCCGGCGGTCCCACCAGACACAGTATCGGCGTGTTCCCCTTCTTCGTCAGCGCCCGCACTGCAAGGAATTCCAGCACCCTCTCCTTGACCTTCTCAAGTCCATAGTGATCCGCCTCAAGGATCTGTCTGGCATATTCAATATCCTGATGCTCTTCGCACATCTTATCCCACGGCATCTCCAGCATCGTCTCGATATATGTGCGGATCACACCGTTCTCCGCCTGGCTTCCCATAGAGTTCCGGAATCTCCTGATCTCCTTGGCAAGCTTCTCCTTGACCTCCGCGGAAGCCTCCAAAGCCTCCGTCTTCTGCTGGAATTCATCGGCGTCGGATAAGGTATTATCGTCTCCTAATTCCTCCCGGATCAGCTTCGCCTCTTCACGAAGGATATATTCCCTCTGGTTCTTATCTACTCTCTCCTTGACCTTCGCACGGATCTCTTCCTTCACGCTGATAATCTGTATCTCATTCATCAGCTTATAGGCAAGAAGCTCATAGCGTCGCATCACATCTGTCTCTTCCAGAAGCTGCTGTGCATCCTCGCCGGGAAACGGCACATTGGCGGCAATCACATCCACCAGACGCCTGAGATCATTGATCCCTTCTGCCTGGACTGCCAGCTCTTTTGAAAGCTTCGGATTCTTTGCCATATATTCTTTGAAAATGTCCTTAAGCCCGCGGATCATCCCAAGCCTGGCATCCTGGCTTACCTCGCGTCCCTCCTCTGACAGGACGTCCTCATCCGGCATCACCGTAACATGGGCGCGAAGATAGGGTTCCTCAAATTCTATCGTATTCATACAGGCCCTGACCTCTCCTGTGATCAGAACCCGGCTTACCTTCCTTGGCAGCTTTATGATCTGACGGACCGTTGCGATACAGCCCACCCGGTACACGTCCTCTATCCCCGGGTCTTCCACCTCGCCGTCCTTCTGTGCCGTAAGGAATATCTTCTGCTCCCCTTCCACAACCTCCTCTATCGCCTTAATCGACTTCGGGCGGCTGATATCAAAATGGCGCACCATCTCAGGCAGTATCGTAATCCCTCTTAACGCCACCATCGGCAGGCTCATTGTCTCTCTGTTCATTCGCATCTCTCCTCAACTTTAAAAATCAGAGTTTCCAATACTATAAAAAGCAGGCGGGCACAATCCACACTTCTTGCACCCGCCCTGTATTCTCAGGAACTGTACCGCTATCATCAATACTGTACCGCTTAACAGTATTACCTCAGGCAGACAACTCCCTATGCACTCTCAGATCTCAGGGCCAGATGTTCACACACCGGTTCCCCGATTCCCTTCACGGCATCCTCCGTAATACGGCATGCCTTCAACGTATCGTCCGACGGAGCCCTGTACATCAGATCCATCATGATATTCTCCATGATCGCACGCAATCCTCTGGCGCCCGTCTTCCTCTTAAGAGACGTCTCCGCCACAGCCTCCAGCGCCTCCGAGTCAAACTGAAGATCCACTCCGTCAAGCTCCAGCATCTTCTGATACTGCTTCACGATCGCATTCTTTGGCTCTGTCAGGATACGGATCAGCGCATCCTTATCAAGCATCTCAAGCGGTACCGTCACCGGCACACGCCCTACAAGTTCCGGAATCAGACCAAACTTCACCAGATCCTGGGGCAGCACTTCCTTAAGAAGCCTGTCAACATCCTTCTCATGCTTATCCCCGATCTCCACGTTAAACCCAATAGACTTACGGTCGATCCGCTTCTCGATGATCTTATCGATCCCCTCGAATGCACCGCCGCATATGAACAGGATATTCGTCGTATCAATCTGAATCAACTCCTGATGCGGATGCTTTCTTCCTCCCTGGGGCGGTACATTCGCAATCGTTCCCTCTATAATCTTAAGAAGCGCCTGCTGTACGCCCTCGCCGGAGACATCCCGTGTGATGGATGGATTCTCGGACTTTCTGGTAATCTTATCAATCTCATCAATATAGATGATACCGTATTCTGCCCGTTCGATATCCCCGTCGGCGGCCTGGATGATCTTAAGCAGGATGTTCTCCACATCCTCGCCTACATATCCCGCTTCCGTCAGCGCTGTTGCATCCGCAATGGCGAACGGAACGCCCAGTATCTTCGCAAGCGTCTGGGCAAGCAGCGTCTTACCGCACCCTGTAGGCCCAAGCATCAGTATATTACTCTTGCCAAGCTCCACTCCAAGGTCTCTCCCGGCCATGATTCTCTTATAATGATTGTACACTGCAACCGCCAGAACCTTCTTCGCCTCATCCTGTCCGATCACATAATCATCCAGGAACGCCTTGATCTCTTCCGGTTTCAGAAGATTAATGTCCGCAAAAGGGTTCCACTGTCTTCCGTCATCATATTCAAATTCTTCTTCCAGAATCTCGGTGCACACCTCGATACACTCATCGCAGATGTAAGCCCCGTTCGGACCTGCAATCAGCTTTCTCACCTGATTCTGGGTCTTGTTACAGAACGAACACCTCACTTGATCGTCGTTCCTTCCTACCATTCTCTCACCTCGCTGGGGACATGCGTCTTTACTTAACGGCTCTTGATCACTTCATCAATCAGACCGTATGCCTTCGCTTCCTCTGCCGACATGAAATTATCCCTGTCCGTATCGGCGCTGATCACTTCTATCGGCTGTCCCGTATTCTCTGATAATATTTGATTCAATCTCTGGCGGGTCTTCAAGATATGCTCCGCGGCAATCTGAATCTCCGTTGCCTGGCCTCTTGCGCCGCCTGATGGCTGATGGATCATGATCTCGGCGTTGGGAAGCGCCAGTCTCTTGCCCTTCGTCCCTCCTGCCAGAAGGAATGATCCCATACTTGCCGCCATACCGATACAGATCGTCTCTATATCACACTTGATATACTGCATGGTGTCATAGATTGCAAGACCTGCCGTTACAGACCCGCCCGGGCTGTTGATATACAGATGGATATCCTTCTCGGGATCCTCCGCCTCCAGGAACAATAACTGTGCAACCACTACGCTTGCCGACACATCGGACACTTCTTCTCCAAGAAAGATGATCCTGTCCTTCAACAATCTTGAGTATATGTCATAGGAGCGTTCTCCGCGGCTTGTCTGTTCAATGACATAAGGTACCAAACTCATGTATATTCCTCCTTACGACTGCCTGTTACAGCTCTTCATATGATTACTTCTCTACTGCATGCTCTACCAGGAAGGTAATCGCCTCCTGAACGGCAATGTCTTCCTTCATCTGCTTCTGTTCCTTCTCACCCATGTATTCCTTGAGCTTATCGGCCTCCATCTGATAATTCCCTGCCATCTTCTCAATCTCTTCGTTGAATCTCTCATCGCTGACTTCGATATTCTCCGCCTTCACAATGGCCTCCAGCACAAGACGGGTCTCGATGCTCTTAACCGCCTGCGGCCTCATATCTTCTAATAACTTCTCCGCTGACAGTCCCGTAAACTGGAAATACTGCTCCATGGTAAGCCCCTGTGAGCGGATTCTCTGTGTAAAGCTGTCGGCCATCTGCGCCACCTGCGTCTCGATCATGGCCTGAGGAAGCTCGTACTGCGCATTCTTAACTGCCTGCTCGACAGCCGCATCCTCCTGCTTCTCCCTGCCTTCCGCCGCCTTCTTCTCTGTCAGCTGCTTCCTGATATCTTCCTTATATTCCTCTAATGTATCAAACTCTGAGACCTCTGACGCGAACTCATCGTCAATCTCCGGAAGTTCCTTCGCCTTGATTTCATGAACCGTACACTTGAACACGGCTTCCTTACCCTTAAGCTCCTCTGCATGATATTCCTCAGGGAAGGTCACATGGATCTCCTTCTTGGCTCCGGCTTCCACACCGATAAGCTGCTCCTCGAATCCCGGAATAAATGATCCGGAACCGATGGTCAGCGGATAATTCTCACCCTTGCCGCCTTCGAATGCAACGCCGTCCACAAACCCTTCATAGTCAAGGATCACTTCATCCCCATCCTGTACCGGACGGTCTTCCACCGTGATCTGCCTTGCATTCTTCTCAGCCTCTTCCTGAATCCTGGCCAGGACCTCTTCTTCCGTTACATCTGTTGACACCTTCTCTACTTCCAGTCCCTTGTACTCCCCAAGCGTCACCTCCGGCTTCAGCGCAACGGTCGCCGTAAATATGAAAGGCTTGCCCTTCTCAATCTGGACAACGTCAATCTCCGGCCTTGATACAATATCCTCTTCGCACGCATCATAAGCCTCTGAGTATGCCTTTGGAATCAGCTCGTTCGCCGCGTCATCATAGAAAACTGCCGCACCGTACATCTTCTCGATCATCTGGCGCGGAACCTTTCCCTTACGGAATCCCGGAATCGCTATCTTGTTCTTCTGCTTCTTATATGCACTCTGAAGCGCTTTCTCTAAATCATCGGCTGAAACTTCAATCGTAAGCTTTGCCATGCCTTTCTCTAACTTCTCTACCTGTAAACTCATCTACTATCTTCCTCCTGATTCTATCCCGCCTTCCGGTAATCGAAAAGAGGGTCATACTGCATTGCATTCACCAAAGAAGTATAACACAAACATCTGTAAATATCTAGCCTTGAATTTCATCTAAACGAAGTATTTTTCGGATCAAACCGTCCATATCGTCCTCATCGACCGAATACTCCTGCCCTTTCCCTGCATTTACACGGAGAACTACCGTCTCTTTCTCACCGAATCCAATGTCCATACACGCCGTATCCAGCAGCTCATACGCATGGTTCACGATATCATTGAGAATCATCTGATCCGTCTCTTCCTCTGTCGCCCCTTTGTATTCTCCGGCCTCTATCTTCTCCGCCATCTTGACCGAGTCTGCAACCAGAAACTGTCTGAACCGGATAAATACATCCGCCGGCCAGATGTCCACAGATACCTCATACTCCTTCCTCCCTGTCTGATCGGCGTCTCCCACACTGTAACGCATGGTCATGAACATCTGCGATACCAGATCGGCGAACCGGGTCGTCTTCAGTTCACCAATCTCCATCCCGCTGGTGATATTGGCGGCGACAAACCTGTCTATCGAATCCTGATAGGCACGCATCAGGGACTCCCCCGACGCCTCCTCCATGAATTCTGACGCCCGGGAGATATCCCCCTGAAAGGTAAGGTCCAGGATTGCCTGCACGTAACCTGCCGCGTCAAAATCCTTCCCGCACCCTGACAGGCAGATCATGACTGCCATACACAGGGCGCAGATCCTAGAAACCTTTATGCTTCGCTTCATATACTATAGACTCCGCAATCTCGTCTGCCTTATCCTTCCCCATCAGGACCTCTATAAGCTTCAGGGCAAAATCTATCGCCGTTCCGACGCCGCGGCTGGTAACGATATTACCATCCACCGTCACGGCCGCTCCCGTAAGGGCCGCTCCCGTAAGCTGCGGTTCCATGGAAGGATAACAGGTCGCCCGCTTCCCCTTAAGGAGCCCCATATTGCTAAGAACCGTCGGCGCCGCGCAAATCGCCCCGATCCATTTCCCCTCGTCGGCAAAATCTCTTAAGACCCTGCGGACTCCGGCATGCGCGTCAAGATTCGTCGTCCCGGGCATCCCTCCCGGAAGTACGATCATATCCGACTCCACAAAATTCACTTCCTCAAAAAGATCCTCTGTCTGTACATGGATCCCGTGGGAACCATGCACCGTATATTCCTCTGTGATGGATACCGTGTCTACATAGATCCTCGCCCTCCTCAGAAGATCTACTACGGTCAGGGCTTCTACCTCTTCAAAACCATCCGCCAGAATCACACTTACCTGCTTCATGCTTATTCTCCTCCTTAATCTTTCGCTTAACCCTTTTACTGCCTGATTTTCATATTAGCATTGTTTACATTTGATGTAAACTATATTATCATGTTATTGTATATTGCAACCACTATTATCGAAGAAAACCATCCCCACAGGAGGTACAACTATGGAAATCGAACGCAAATTTCTCGTACGCCGGCTGCCAGGAGCCTTAGACCGTTATCCCTGCCGCGCAATCGAGCAGGGCTATCTGAATACAGATCCTGTCATACGTATCCGCAAGGACAACGACAACTATGAACTTACCTGCAAATCCAAAGGCTTCCTGGCCAGGCAGGAATACAATCTGCCTCTTACCCGCGAAGCCTACGAGCATCTTCTCCCCAAGATCGACGGACGCCTGATCCAGAAGAAGCGCTATATGATTCCCCTGGACTGCGGCCTTAAGGCAGAACTCGATATCTTCGAGGGCAGTCTTGCACCCTTAAGACTTGTCGAAGTGGAATTCCCCTCAGAAGAAGCCGCCCGCTCCTTCACCGCACCCTCCTGGTTCGGAGAAGACGTCACATTCCTGGGCGAGTACCATAACAGCGCTCTCAGTCAGCGCCGGACGCTATAAGCAACGTTTTGTTGCTTTTTCGCCGTTTGCAACGTTTTGATGCATGGATATCTATTTATTGGACAAATTGTTATACTACAAGAGAAATGACTTGTAGGAGAGACAATATGCCGAATGTACAATTAGCCAATAATCTTAAATATCTCAGGAGACAGCGCGAACTTTCCCAGGACTACTTAAGCGAACTGCTGAATATATCCAGGCAGGCCTATTCCAACTATGAAACCAGCAGACGCACGCCTGACCTGGATACCCTGCTTTTTCTGTCCGGGTTCTATCAGGTCGGTCTGAACGATCTCGTTCTTGGGAATCTGTCAAATCCTTCCGATATCTCCGGTATCCTGACCGAAGAACCTGTACCATACACTTATACAATGCATAAAAAAACTGGTAATACCTTTTATCTTACCGACGAGGAGATGGATGTAATCACCCGGTTCCGTACACTCTCAGAAGGAGATAAAAAGATTGTTACCAGCTTTCTTATTGCGAACGCCCGGCATCTGGACTGAGCGCTGCAGGTCTCTTAATCTGACATCGCGAAACCATCATGAACCGCGTTCATTGCCTTATCTATCTCATTCTTCGGAACCAGTACCGTAATACGAATCTCTGATGTTGAGATCATATTGATATTGATCCTGGAATTATATAAGGATTCAAACATCTTCGCCGCAACGCCCGGATTGCTCATCATACCTGCGCCGACCACAGACAGCTTCGCCACATCCTCGTTCCATGTGACCTCCTGTATCGTAAGCCTCTCCTTATTCTCTTCCAGTATCCGGATTGCCTCGCCAAGATCGTCCGACGCCACTGTAAACGAGATATCCTTCGTCCCCTCTCTTCCGACAGACTGCAGGATAATGTCTACATTAATATTATTCTTCGCCAGCGTATCAAAGATACGGAAGGCAATACCCGGTTTATCCACGACTCCGATCACCGAGATCCTTGCCGTATTCTTATCGGCCGCCACGCCGGTCACTAATAATTTCTCCATTCTCTTTGCCTCCTTGACCACGGTTCCTTCCGAACGGTTCAGACTGGACCGCACGACAAGCTCTACATTATATTTCTTCGCCATCTCCACGGAACGGTTATGAAGCACCTTCGCCCCAAGGCTTGCCAGTTCCAGCATCTCGTCGTAGGTAATGGTATCAATCTTCCTGGCATTCCGAACGACTCTCGGATCTGCCGTGTATACGCCGTCCACATCCGTATAGATCTCGCACCTGTCCGCATGGAGCGCCGCCGCCAGCGCCACTGCCGTGGTATCCGAACCGCCTCTTCCCAGGGTCGTCACATCATCATACTTGTTCACTCCCTGAAATCCGGTTACGATCACGATCTTCCTGGAATCCAGCTCGTGAAGAATCCGTTCGGTCTCCACCCGTTTGAAACGGGCGTTGCCGTAGCGCGAAGTAGAGTGCATCCGCACCTGAAATGCATTCAGCGAGACTGCCGGCACATCCAGCGACTGCATCGCCATCGCCATCAGGGATACCGATACCTGCTCCCCCGTTGTCAGGAGCATGTCAAGTTCTCTCTTCTTCGCCTTTGGATTGATCGTCCCGGCAAGCGCCAGCAGTTCGTCTGTCGCATCTCCCATGGCAGACAGAACGACAACCACATCATATCCTGCCCTGTAATCTTCTATACATCTTCTGGCGACATTGAATATCCTCTCTTTGTTGGCCACAGAACTGCCGCCGAATTTCTTCACTACCAGCATAATTCCTCCTGTAACAAATGACCGATCAGCTTATAGCCCTCAGGCCAGTCTCTTCCCGCCGCGGCCGCCGCCGCTTCATCATAGGTTCCGGCGCCTTCCGTCTTCTTTGTACTGTCGTACAGAAGATAAGGAACCGGCTCGCCTGTATGGGTGCGCGCCTCGATCGGCGTGGGATGATCTGGAAGGAGCAGAATGCGGAAATCCTCTCCCGCTTCCCTAAGTCCCTTCACAACTACGCCCAGCACCTTTTGGTCCACATACTCAATGGCCGCAATCTTATCATCTATAAGCCCCTGATGTCCCATCTCATCCGGCGCTTCTACATGGATATATGCAAAATCATAGCCATCCTTCGTAAGAGCCTCTACTGCGGCGCGGGCCTTGCCCTCATAGTTCGTATGAAGACCGCCGTTGGCTCCTTCTACCAGGATGCGGTCCATACCTGCCCCTACGGCAATTCCTTTCAGAAGATCCACGGCCGAGATCATGACCCCTTTTTTCCCGGTTCTCTCTTCAAAGGACGTAAGAGACGGCTTCTTTCCGGCTCCCCAGAACCATGCAGAATTCGCGGGCTTTTGTCCCTTCCTCCTGCGCTCCTCATTCAGGGGATGACGGCTTAAGATCTCGCAGCTCTTCTCCATCATCTCTCGCAGAACGGGATCCTTTGGAAGATACTCCCCGATCCGCTTCGTCAGGATATCATGAGGCGGTACAAGCTCTGTCACCGTACCGTTCTTTTGTACCAGCAGGTGCCGGTAGCTGGTTCCCACATAGAACTCATACCCTTCTCTCCCAAGGCCTTCCTTCAAAGCCTCTAAAAGCACCGCCGCATCCTCCGTAGGAATCTCATCAGAACTGTGGTCCAGGATAATCCTGTCTTCATAGGACTCCTCCTCTTCCGACAGTGTTACAAGGTTGCACCGGAAGGATACGTCCGTATCCTCCATCTCTACACCGATGCTCAACGCCTCCAGCGGGGACCTGCCCGTGTAATAGATCTTCGGATCATATCCCATCACTGCCAGATTCGCAGTATCGCTTCCCGGCGCCATCCCTTCCGGGACCATAGACGCCATGCCAAGTTCCGACACCGGCGCAAGCGAATCCATCACAGGCGTCTCTGCCGCCTGAAGAGTCGTCCTGCTGCCAAGCACAGATAACGGTCTTCCCGCCATTCCATCACTCAAAACTATTATATATTTCATCCCCGCTGATCCTCCACACGTATCATATGCAGGATCTGATCCTGGTAGATGTTCGCCCTGGTATCGTAATCCCCTTCCATCATCACCGGCGTCACGAAGCCGAATTCATCCTCAAGGCCTTCTGCCCGCACAATCTCAATCTCTCCAAAGGAATCCTTAAGCCGTGGGAGCATCTCCTCTATGTCGCCCTTCATCCGGATGAAGAAACGGCGCTTCGCATCCGCCTTATTCTCCAGGCGCAGCTTCTCCTGCTTCCACATCGTCATGATGTTCCGGTTCAGATGCTTCGCCGCATCCACCACGTCCGCCACAACTGCGCTGGCCGTGGGAAGCTTCCCTGCTCCACTTCCATAGAACATCGCGTCTCCAAGTACATTCCCGTGTACGAATATAGAGTTGAACACTCCGTTCACATTATAGAGGGGATGCTCCGGATACAGCATACACGGAGCAACGATCGCGTGAAGCCGGTTCCCTGCATGACGCTTACTGGACGCCAGCAGCTTGATGGTCGTACCCATGGCCTTCGCATACTTCATATCCTCTACGGTGATCTCAGTGATTCCTTCGCAGTATATATCCTCAAAATCAACCTGCTGTCCGGAAATCAGTGAGGAAAGGATCGCAATCTTCCTGCAGGCATCATAGCCTTCCACGTCGGCCTCCGGATTGCGCTCTGCGTATCCGTTGGCCTGGGCCTCCTTAAGAACCGTATCATAGTCTGCCCCTTCATAAAACATTTTCGTCAGCATATAGTTCGTCGTCCCATTCAGGATTCCGGTAATCTCTTCGATCTCATCCGCCGTCAGTGAAGAATTCAGCGGGCGGATGATCGGAATACCGCCTCCGACACTCGCCTCAAAGAGGAAATTAATATTCTGCTCCGTGGCAATGGACAGAAGCTCCGCACCATGCTTGGCCACCAGCGCCTTATTCGACGTCGCCACGCTCTTCCCCGCCAGAAGGCACCTCTTCACAAAGGTATAGGCCGGCTCTATCCCGCCCATGACCTCCACCACAATCCTGATCTCATCATCCGACACAATCTTCTCGAAATCATGGACGATCTTGTCCTGAACCGGATCCCCGGGGAAATCCCTCAGATCCAGTACATACTTGATATTCAGTTCATCGCCGATCCTCTGGTTGATGCGCGCCCCGTTCGTGTTGATCACCTCCACGACGCCCGAACCAACCGTACCATATCCCATCACTGCTATATTTACCATTTCTTCCTCCTCAAATTATCCGCCTTGTCCGGCGCCCCGCCAAACTGTCTAAAAACTCGTTCCCGAAGCCGCAGCCGCCAACCTACAGGCTTCTCAGATACGCGTTCATGAACGGGTCGATATTCCCGTCAAGCACGCCTGTCACATTACTGTTCTCGGTATTCGTCCTGTGGTCCTTGACCATCGTATATGGCTGCATCACGTAGGAACGGATCTGATTACCAAATCCGATCTCCTTAACCTCCCCGCGGATATCCGATACACGGTCCGCCTGCTCCTGTTCCTTCAGAAGCTGAAGCTTCACCTTCAGCATCTGCATAGCCTTCTCTTTATTGAAATGCTGGGAACGCTCATTCTGACACTGTACCACAATCCCCGTAGGGAGATGGGTGATGCGGATCGCCGAGGAGGTCTTGTTGACATGCTGTCCTCCCGCCCCGCTCGCCCGGTACGTATCAATCTTCAATTCATCCTCCGCGATCTCAATATCAATCTCATCCTCAATATCCGGAACCACATCACAGGATGCAAAGGAAGTCTGACGCTTGCCCGCCGCGTTAAAGGGTGAGATCCGCACCAGACGGTGAACCCCCTTCTCCGACTTGAGATATCCATAGGCGTTCTCGCCGTTGACCTCGAAGGTAACCGTCTTGATCCCCGTGATATCTCCGTCCAGATAATCCAGCACCTGGATAGAAAAGCCCTTCCTCTCTGACCAGCGGCTGTACATCCGGTACAGCATACTGGCCCAGTCACAGGACTCGGTTCCTCCCGCCCCTGCATGGATGGTTACGATCGCATTACAGTTATCGTATTCTCCTGACAGAAGGGTCTGGATACGAAGCTCTTCGAATATTTCCTCGAACTCCTTAATCTCTCCTTCGATCTCCTTGACCATGGAGGCGTCGTTCTCTTCGTATCCCATCTCTATCAGAAGATTGATATCCTCGTAGGATGTATACAGATGCCGGATTGTCTCCACCGCCTCCTGAAGGGTCTTCAATTCCTTCATAAGATTCTGGGATTCCTCCGGATTGTCCCAGAAGCCCGGTTCTTCTATCTTTCGTTCCAGTTCCTCGATTCGTCCTACCTTGCCGGCGAGGTCAAAGTGAATCCCTCATCTCGGCAAGAGGTTCTTCATACGCGTTCATCAACGTCTTATACTGATCTAATTCAACCATCTTATCACCTCTTTCTATTTTCTCGTACTATCTACTTACGTCCACAGCACTGCTTATACTTCTTGCCGCTTCCGCACGGACACGGATCGTTCGGATATACCTTCTTCTCCACACGCTTCTTTGGTCCGCGGACTGCCGTGTCGTCACGGTTCGTTCCGGTTACCTTCGCTACCTGCTCTCTCTCTACCTTCTGCTCGATCCTTACATGGAAGATCGCACGCACCGTGTCCTCTGCAATACTCTTGGTCATCTCCTCGAACATCTCATATCCAAGCATCTTATACTCAACCTTCGGATCTCTCTGTCCGTATGCCTGGAGGCCGATTCCCTGGCGGAGCTGATCCATATCGTCGATATGCGCCATCCATTTGGCGTCAATCACCTTGAGAAGAATCACACGCTCCACTTCCCGGATATGCTCAGGCTCCGGGAACTCCGATTCCTTCGCCTCATATGCCTTCGCCGCACGTTCCTTGAGAAGATGCTTAAGCTGCTTCTGTCCCATCTCCCGGACATCCTCTTCCGTCACTGCCGCAATCGGGATGGTATTATGAATGGTAAGATTCAGCTCCGACAGATTCCACTCATCATAATCCTGATCGGAACTGGTCACCATATCCACCACATTCTCCACATACTCGTTCATCATATTAAAGATAGAATCCCGCATGTTCTCTCCGTCAAGCACGCGGCGTCTCTCTTCGTAGATGATCTCTCTCTGCTCGTTCATTACCTGGTCATAATCCAGCAGATTCTTACGGATACCAAAGTTGTTGCCCTCTATCTTCTGCTGCGCTTTCTCGATGGCGCTTGAGAGCATCTTGTGCTCAATCTGCTCCCCGTCTTCCACGCCCAGGGCGGTAAATACATTCATCAGCCGTTCCGAGCCGAACAGCCGCATCAGGTCGTCCTCAAGAGAAATGTAGAATCTGGACTCACCCGGGTCTCCCTGACGTCCGGAACGGCCGCGCAGCTGATTATCAATACGTCTGGACTCGTGCCGTTCCGTACCGATGATCTTAAGTCCGCCTGCTGCCTTCGCCTCGTCATCCAGCTTGATATCCGTACCACGGCCCGCCATGTTGGTGGCAATGGTAACCGCATCATGTACGCCTGCCTGGGCGACAATCTCTGCCTCCATCTCATGGAACTTCGCGTTCAGGACATTATGTTTGATCCCCCGCCGTTTCAGCATGCCGCTTAGCAGCTCGGAGTTCTCAATGGTGATCGTACCCACCAGCACCGGCTGATGCTTCCGGTGCGCCTCTTCAATGGCCTCGCAGACCGCCCGGAACTTCTCCTTCTGCGTCTTATATACCGCGTCGTCCAGATCCTTACGGATCACCGGCACATTGGTCGGTATCTCGATAACGTCCATCCCGTAGATCTCACGGAACTCCTTCTCTTCTGTCAGGGCCGTACCGGTCATACCGGCCTTCTTCGCAAACTTATTAAACAGGTTCTGGAATGTGATCGTCGCAAGAGTCCTGCTCTCACGCTTCACCTTTACATGCTCCTTCGCCTCAATCGCCTGATGAAGTCCGTCGGAATACCGCCGTCCGGGCATGATACGTCCGGTGAATTCATCCACGATCAGGACCTCGTCTTCCTTCACCACATAGTCCTTATCCCTGAACATCAGGTTATGGGCGCGCAGGGCCAGGATAATGTTGTGCTGGATCTCCAGGTTCTCCGAATCAGCCAGATTCTCTATGTGGAAGAACTGCTCCACCTTCCTGACCCCGTCTTCGGTCAGGTTGATATTCTTCTCCTTCTCATTGACGATAAAGTCTCCGGTCTCCTCGATATCTTCACCCATGATGGCGTTCATCTTACTGAACTCGCCGCTGGCCTCGCCCCGCTCCAGCTGGCGCGCCAGTATATCGCAGGCTTCATAGAGCTTCGTGGACTTGCCGCTCTGTCCGGATATGATCAGAGGCGTTCTTGCTTCGTCGATCAGTACGGAATCCACCTCGTCGATGATGGCGTATTTCAGTCCGCGCTGTACCAGCTGTTCCTTGTAGATGACCATATTGTCTCTCAGATAATCGAATCCAAGCTCATTGTTCGTCACATAAGTAATATCACAGTTATATGCCGCACGTCTCTCGTCATTATCCATGCTGTTCAGTACGACCCCCACCGTGAGTCCCAGGAATTCATGTACCTGCCCCATCCACTCGGCGTCACGCTTCGCCAGATAGTCGTTGACCGTTACCACATGCACGCCCTCTCCCGTCAGCGCGTTCAGATAGGCCGGAAGTGTCGATACCAGCGTCTTACCTTCACCTGTACGCATCTCTGCGATACGTCCCTGATGAAGGATGATGCCGCCTATAATCTGTACACGGAAATGCCGAAGCCCCAGTACACGCACAGATGCCTCTCTTACCGCCGCATATGCTTCCGGAAGGATACTGTCTAATGACTCGCCCTCGGCAATCCTCTTCTTGAATTCCCTGGTCTTATCCTTCAGTTCGCCGTCCGACAGCTTCTGCATCTCCGGCTCCAGCGCCTCAACTGCGTCTACGATGGGATAGATTCTCTTTAACTCATTTTCACTGTGTGTTCCGAATATTTTCTGTATTAAACCCATTTGATAATAGCTCCTTATCACTAATTTAGCCTTTGGCATGTAAAAAATGCTCTGGTATAACCACTTTATCCTACATTCTAGCACTATCCATAGGGCAATTCAACTAATTTATGAAGTGTTTACAAACTGTTAAACAAGTAGCCGGGGTTTTTAACGGTATGGTAGGGGATCTTTCCTCCGAAGAGGTCGAGGGCGCTTCCGATTGTGAAGTCCAGGGCGCCGCCGGAAATCTTACGGAATCGTTCCAGGTCGTCAAGGCTTCCGATCCCGCCGGCGTAGGTGATGGGGACGGTATGCTGCGTACTCAGAAGTTCTACCAGTTCTTCTTCTATGCCGGATGCCCTGCCTTCTACGTCTACGCCGTGTATGAGGAATTCATCGCAGTACCCGGAAATCTCCTGCAAGACGGAAGGCGTCAGCTTTACATTGGTGAAGGTCTGCCAGCGGTTTGTGACTATGTAGTAGCCGTCTCCCTTTTTTCTGCAGCTCAGGTCGATTACAACGTGCTCCTTTCCCGCTGCCCGGCATAATCTGTCCATGCAGTCCCAATGAATCTCCCCGTCTCCAAAGACGTAGGATGTGACGATCACATGGCTTGCACCGGCTTCGATATATTCCCGCGCATTGTCTGCCGTGATGCCCCCGCCGACCTGAAGCCCTCCCGGATATGCCGCCAGAGCTTTCAGGGCCTGTTCCCTGGTCTGATGATAATATTCCGAAGAAGGCGGGTTCAGAAGGATGACATGTCCGCCCTTTAACCCGTCCCTTCTATATAATTGTGCAAAGTAATCCGCATCCTGGGCGGATCTGAAGTTCTCGACGACCTGGTCATTATCATCCGTCAGACTGCCTCCTACAATCTGCTTCACCGCTCCGTTATGAATGTCGATACATGGTCTGAATCTCATATTATCCCCCTCTCAAACTCACAGATACCTCATTTCCTGCCGCCGGTCACTTTTTAACGTATCTAACCACCGGCAATGATATCTTTTCTGGTTTGTTCTGCATTCTCACTGCAACATTTTAGCATAACAAAGTAAAAAAATCCATAAAAAATACTTAGCAGCCCGAAGATACATATTTGTATCCCCAGACTGCTTTTCTTACCTTTCATAAATCGAATCCTGTTTCTTCTTTAAAAGTACAGACGACCTTTTGAGTTCTTCGGATGTACATGCATGATTCGCATATCGGGCTCTTTCATACAACTCACACATTTCCACACTCTCCTGGTGCAAGTAATCCACTCCGATAAATTCCTGAATCTCTTTTGGCGTCCATGACTGATTTAAAACATCTCCTTTCTTCACTCTCTTGCGTATATATCTTCTGTAATTTCTCCGTATCTGTTCTTCAATGCCATCGTAGGATGACTTCCGTACAGCCTGAAGCCGCCTCTTCAACGGCGTGAACCTCTCCTCTTTTTCAAGTACGACAATCTCTTCATCAAAATCAAAACTTATTTTTTTCCACATCAGCCTATACAGATATACCAAGCACACAGTCAGCAGCAGGACTCCTATCACACACCCCGCAGCCAATATCCACCTGTCCGCAGTATTTACTGCCAGATAATCCGTCAGAAAAGCAGATGAACCATCAGAACCTTCCACTCTCTTTACCTCCCGCGTCACGCTCACAGTCCCACCCGTCTCAGGTTTTCCCAATGCCTCACCCAGTATATAGGAAATCAGCACATACAGCCATTTTCCTCCCAGATCAAACATCCCCTTTAAAGGAAGCAGCAATATCAGGAAAGTCACTCCTGCAAGAAGCAGTAAAATGATTAAAAGGTATATTCTGTTGATCATGCGCAGCTTCCGGTCCGGAATTCCCTTCACATGCCGGCTCAGGTTAGAAAACTGATAGATTCTGTTCTGATTCCACTGGACCATATACAGAACCAGATTCACAATGAACAGAATATCTGCACCAGTTTCCAGCTTCGAAAGCTTCAGCATCTTTGACAGGATATACATCATAACCGCCAGCATTGCAAGAATCAGATGAACAGATTCTCTTGACTTTTCCACCCATTTCTTATATATCCGGCCTGATAATTTCCCCTCCGCATTATGCATAAGGCACCTCCCACGTCATAATATTCGATGCCAGGTACTCCAGCTTCTCTGTCCTGGTATCCTGCATCTTCAGAAGAATCATCTGCGCCCCCTCATAAGATGATTCCAGTTTCTGAAATATCTCCACACACTCGACGCATGCCTCACTGATCATTATATAGATGGTATCCGTCTCCTCCTGCTCCTCCAGGAGTTCCTGAATACATTCTCCAAAAGAATCCTTCTGCATATTTTCTTTCAATCTGGCCAGACATCTCCCTATTGAAAATCCATGCTCTCTGGATGCACCCGCCGCAAGCCTGATCATCCGGCCTTCTTCCTGATCTGTTCCATTTGAAATAATACCTGTCTGAATCCCCTGTCCGATCAGCAATTCCGCCACAGAATATGCAATCGCGATTCCTTTTTCCATAAGAATCGGGTTATATCCGTCTCCCCCTGTTGCATTCAACAGCATCACAACCTTCTGGTCTGACATACTCCCTTTCTGATTGACCAACCATTCTCCCTGGCGCACGGATGCTTTCCAATTGATGTAACGCAGCTCATCATAAGGCTGATACTTCCGTATACCTGTAAATTCGTAGGGATCCTCTACCAGAAATGTTCTTGCCGCCATCTCGCCATATATCTTTCTTGCCGCCTCTGCCGCAACTTCCGCCTGCACCGGTTCAGGATAGACATACAGAACCGAGTCCGACCGGCATCTTTGATGGAATACTCTTGTATAAAACAAATCATTCGTAATTAATTCTAGTTCTTCAATCCTGTAATATCCTCTCTGAGTGCATAGAATGCCTGCATTTCTGCTTACTTTTTCATACGACCCGACGGAGAATACATCATAACGATATGTATAATCCGATACTGTATTGTTCTCATCATCTATATACTGAATGCCTTTATCCAACCGAAAAGAAAGACTCACCGCACTCAGTGGAAAGCCTTTTCGGTTTGAAACAGATATAAATATCCTGTTCTTTTCTCCCGCCGTCATCTCCTGCTTCCCAAAATTTACTTCTGCCGATAACCCTCTCCGGGAAAAGTACCAGAAGAAGGCCTGCTGCAGATACAAAACCACAACGGCCGAAATCATCATTACAATCATTAACATACTATTTGCTCCAATTTTCAGTCGGCACAGGAATCTGTCCCAGGATCTCGGTCATCGCATCCTCCGCAGTTCTTCTGCTGCCTCCCTTTCGCAGGCAGATCCTGTGCGCAAGAACAGGAACCGCCATCTCTTTGATGTCCTCCGGAGTCACATAATCTCTTCCGTCTATACAAGCCAAAGCCCGGACCGAACGCACAAGCGCAAGCGTTCCCCTCGTGCTGACTCCCGCAAATATATATGGATCCCTACGTGTCGCCATCGTAATCTTTACGATATATTGCATCAATTCCTCATGCAGAAATACTCTCTGCGACTCACTCTGAATCTCAACAATCTCTTCTCTGGTGCATACCGGCTGTAACAAATCCCGGGGATTGTCCGTCAGAAATCTCTTAATTACTTCCATCTCCTGGCCTTCGTCCGTATTCCCTAATGAGAACTTCATTAGAAAGCGGTCAAGCTGCGCTTCCGGAAGCGGAAATGTTCCCACCGTCTCAATCGGATTCTGCGTCGCAACAACCAGAAACGGCGGTTTTAAAGAATATGTAATCCCGTCAATCGTGACCTGTTTCTCCTCCATGCATTCCAGAAGGCTTGACTGCGTTCGCGGCGTCGCACGGTTAATCTCATCTGCCAGCAGGATATTACAAAAAACCGGGCCTTCCCTGAAGATAAACTTTCCTTCCTTCTGATCATAATAATTCAGTCCTAGCAAATCTGACGGAAGCAAGTCCGGCGTAAACTGTACTCTGTTATGCTCTGCATTGACAGAACGCGCAAGGCTTTTGGCCAACATTGTCTTTCCCGTCCCGGGCAGATCCTCCAGCAACACATGACCGCCCGCAAGGAACGCCGCAAGGAGCCACCTGATTTGACGCTCCTTTCCAACCAGCACCCTGCCTATATTCTCTTCTAATGCATTTATTTTACTATATATATCCTTCACTTTTCGTCCTCCACCTAAGTTATCTGCCGATTATACGAATCCCTCAATCACGTCCTTAAGCCTGATCATCTCCTGACTATATTAATTCCCTTTATGAAATACCTCTGGAATACAAGAAATACAATAATCATAGGAACCACATTCATCAGCACAACTGCCATCGTAGCGCTTATGGTTACGCTGTGCTGACCGCTGAAGGTACTAAGAGCCAGCGGAAATGTCATCTTCTCTATATCATTCAGATAGATTAGAGGATCCATGTAATTGTTCCATGCACTAAGCGCCGTAAAGCATCCGATCGTTCCGACTGTCGGGAGGATATTGGGAATCACCACATGCCTGTACATCTGAAAATTTCCCGCACCATCCAGCCTTGCCGCGTCAAACAGACTCTCCGGAAGATTCTCAATATTCACCTTACACAAATAGATGTTGTAGATACTGACCAGGTTCGGAATGATAACCGCGCCCAGTGTATTGTACAATCCCACCTTCTGAATCATGATAAATCTTGGTATCATCAGAATCTGTCCCGGCACCATCATCGTAGCCAGAATTATCATAAATAGTACTTTCTTCATACGAAACCTGTATCTTGCAAATACGAAACCAATCAACGTACTGGTGAACAACACGCTCACTGTAATAATCGCCGTCATCGCAATGCTGTTTCCTGCCCATGTAAGAAGGGGCGCGCCTTCCCAGGCTCTCTGAAACCCTTCCAAACTCCATGGCCTTGGAACATAGGATGTCCCGTTCACATTCAGGTCAAGTTCTGTACGAAACGCCGTTAGGAACATCCAGATCATCGGAAACAGGAAGATTACCGCAAACACTGTCAGAAATATAAAGCTTACTACCCCGCCAACCGATATCTTTCTTCCAATCTTCATTCATAACTCCAATCTATCCGCAGCAAATACAACTGGATCAATGTGATGATCATAATCAGAACAAACGAAACCATTGCGATAGCCGAAGCATATCCCATATTATTATTCTTGAAGCTTTCCATATAGATGTAGTACGGAAGAACTGTCGCAGAATAATTGGCTCCTCCCGTCTTAGAAAGAATCTTAAATTGCGTAAATGCCTGAAAATAGGAAAGCATCGTCGTTACACAAACAAACGAAAAAGTTCTCCCCATAAGCGGAAGCCTGATCTTAAAAAACTGATACCACGCCCCGGCGCCGTCTACCTTAGATGCCTCCACAAGCTCCTGTGGAATATTCTCAAGGGCCGCGCTGAAAATGACGATATTAAACCCAATATCCATCCACAGGGTAAACAGGATAATCACATTCATCAGGAGAGTGGTACTGCCAAGCCAGTTCTGTACCGCCACTCCAAAGTATTCCAGAATATTGTTAAAAACACCTCCGTTTGTCGACAGCAGACCTGTCTTCCAGATCATCGCCGTTCCTACTGTAGGTGCAATACACGGTAGGAAAAATATTACCCGGAAAATTGTCTTCAATGCATTGCTTTGCATTCTCACAATCATCTGGGCAATCGTCAGAGACAGTATGAAATTGCCCAAAACCGTAACAATCGAATATTTGAACGTATTTCCGACTATCTTCTTTACGAGTTCCGCATTTTCAAGCAGCTTCATATAATTCTTCAACCCTGCAAATTCCTGACTTGTCCGGTATACACTGTAATCGCAGAATGATATACCCAGACCATAAATCAGCGGTATGATGCAGAATAATAAAATCAGTCCCATCCCGGGAACTAATACCCCCAACACAAATTTACTGCTTTTCATAATTCTCCTTTAGCAAAGGAGACCTCCATCTCTTTGGAGATCTCCCGGCTGTCTGCATATTATTGTCCGAAATAGGTATCTGACACTTCTTTTGACATTGCTTCACACGCCTCTTTCGTCGACGCGTAGTCATCTGTCGTGCAGACGGCAATCATCGCATTGATAACCGCATATCTCATTGCTGTTGTATCATAATAGCCAATGTATTCTCCCTTCGGCAGAATATCCAAAACAAACTCATAATCTTTACAGCTTTCCCGGAATCCGGCGTCCTCACAGATTGATTTCCTTGCCGGAAGCTGCGACTGCTCCTCATTATATTTCTGCAGATTCTCTTTTTCCGTCCAGAATTTCACAAACTCCCATGCTGCTTCTTTCTTCTCACACTTTTCCGGAACAATCAGTCCCCATCCGCTTTCGGCAGCATACCGCAGTTCATCTCCATAAAGAGGAGTAGGTATATATTCTACATCCACGCCCACAGTCTTGCCGACTTCGGCTGCGGACGCAAGCGCCCAAGTACCTACAGATCCCATATAACCGGTTCCTTCATACACCATATGATAGGTACTGTTCCAGTCCGTCACAGATTCAAGGGAATTCTCCCCATCCATAATCATGGATTTAATCTCGTCAAAGGCTTTGATTCCTTCTTCCGTGGCAAAATCAACACTTCCGTCTTCCATTATGTATTCGCCGCCCTGCTGAAGAATCATTGCAAGATAATTATTCAGAAGCGCATCCCAGTCGATACAGTCAAAGCCTCTCATCTTCATAACCTCACCCTCTTTGACCGCCACCTGCTTGGAGATTGCTCTTAATTCCTCCCACGTGACCGGATACTTCAGATTATTATCTTCAAACAACTTTTTATTTACAACCATTCCGCCATACTCGCAGTTAGACTCTATCGGTACTCCATAATAAGTATCGCCCTTTTTATAGCCTTCCTTTGCTGCAGGCAGGAAATCCTCCTCTACTTCTGCCGCAAGCTCTTCTGGTATCTCCGATACCGCACCGGACGTGATGGCTTCCTTTATCCAGTCATTCCACAGATAATAGACATCCGCCCCTTCGGAATCCGGCATAAGAGACGTCATAACCTTGTCAGAGAAATCTCCATAAGACCACTCTGTCAATTCAACCTTATACTGTGGAAATTTGTCTTCAAATTCTTTGATTAAATCATCATATGCACCCTCATTTTTATTGGCCCATAATGTAATAGTCTCTTTCTCTCCTTCACTGCCTGCCGTTTCCTTATCTTCCTTCTTCTGACCGTCTCCGCAGGCTGACAAAGAGCCTGCCAGAATCATAACCAGAACTACACTTAATAACTTTTTGTACATCTTTTCTTCCTCCTCTGATAACTGAATCATTGTAACTGCACTTCATCCTTCTGTCCTGTTGTTAACCGCAGCATTGTAATTGCGTTTCTTTTACACGCTGTTCTGCATATTCCACAGCCCCAGCATCTGCCCGTATCCACATGCATCTTTCCCTCATAAAAAATCAGCGCGTCAAACCGGCATCTTGCCTGACACACCCTGCAGCCTGTGCAGGTCTCGTTCCTGACAGTTGCACGATAAGGTGCAAGCAGAATCGTATCTTTTATTTCATATTTTTCTCGATTATAAAAATTGTAACAACAACAGCTGCAGCAATTGCACAGCCCATATTCCGAGAGACTGTGAATCAGGCCGTCCTGATCCGCACGTTTTACAATCAGTGCCGCTTCTTCTCTGGAAATCAACCGGCTATTTCCCCGATCCACCGAAGAATTCGGCCGGCTTCCCCGCACCAGATGAATACATACATCAGATTTATCAACCGTACAGTTCCCAAGATACGCCTGACAATTACACTGTCCTGCCGCAAACGGTCCTCCCGCCCTTTCAAGCCAGCTTAGAACTTCTTCTACCGGAACGACAGACTCGCCCGGCTTCTCACCGTTTTTCGCAGCCTCAATCCTGTCCTTCAGCCAGTTCTCTGGATCCATCCTCACTGCCGCGACTGCTTTCAGGCTTTCTTTTGGAATCTGATCCCACAATTCCTTTTCGCACTGTATCATGGACTCACATCTGACCGAAAAATCTGCAATCCTGTATCTTATCCGGACCTCAGTAATCTCCTTATTCAGGATCCCTCTGCGGTAAAACATCAAAAGCTTCTTCTTCTCGTATCTGCTGCAATCTATATAACCGTCTTCGTCTGATTCCAGAATCAGACGTTTGTCTTCATCTGTATACAGATGGTCTATGTGCCCCCACAAGGACCGGGGCGTGCCGGTCTTAGAATACAATACCTCAATCTCTTCCATAGACTCCTTCCTTCTTAATAAAATTCTATATCATACGCCTTACAACATATAATACCTGTTACATCACATGACATCCTCCTTCGCCAGACAGCTGCAAAACTGAGAATTGCTCCGGATCATAAGCCTTAAGCTCCTCAGGAACTCCTGTCTCAACCGGATTCTCGGGATATGCGCACCACTCGCACCATCCGCCATCGTAGATTGCCACATCCGTAAGGCCTGCCACATCCGCAAAGGTTTTCAAAACACTTGCCCCCCACGACGCACTTCCACAGAAGAAGGCTACCGGCTTTTTCAGGTCGATTCCCGCCGCCTCCCACATATTCAGCATGACGTCCAGATTCCCTATCTGATTCGCAGGCGCAACATACATCCTTGGATAATAGCACCACTTCGTTCCTGGGATTCTTCCGGCCTTATCTATATATTCATACCCGCTGTCTTCACCTGTGTACTCTTTCCAGTTACGGATATCCACTACCGTCCCTCTTTCAGGATTATCTAAAAATTCTTTTATTCTCTTCATACGATAAATATGTCTTCTCTCAAAGCTATATTCTACCTTGTCCTTACAGGGCTTCTTCTCCACCTGCCCTTTCTCCGTAGGATAACCATTCATAAGCCATCCCTCAAGAGTCCCGTTCATACACATGACGTTCTCAATACCCATGTATCTTAACACGACGGCCAGTTTGGCTGCCGCCGAAAAATCACCGGAACTACTGCTGTAAGTCACAACTGTGGTCTCCCTTGTGATGCCGTTTCTCCTGGCAAACTTTGCCAGAGCCGCGTCACTAAACATTGTCCACAGCGGCGCAAGTTCAAATTCATTACTGTCAATATGAACCGCCCCCGGAATATGCGCATCCAAATATGTCTTTGACGGCTCCTTCCAGGATATCTCAAAAATTTTCAGATCATGGATGGGAAATACATCCCGAACTCTTCCGTCCAGCATATCCTTCACCAGCCACAGCGGCGCCATCAGTCTATAATTCGGATACTTAAACAGATCCCCGTCCCAATCTCTCAGATTATAATAGAACAATTTTGTAATTCCTTTTGATTGAAGATAATCGCATACATTTTCCGCATCCGCTTCATCCTCTGCATATACAATGATATTTTTCCCGGGAATTATCGACTGAGAATCAAGTTCAAGCTTCAGCAACGCCTCATAATCTTCCCTGCTTCTTCTCCATTGCGGACTCAGCCATTCCGCGGCAAAAAGCTTCGCATAGGGGATATGTCCCCCAATCTCCCCTTCTCTTCTCCATCCAATATACGCATCCGAACTTCTTGCATCTACGATACACCATTCATCACTCTTCTGTGCGCAATATATCATTTCCTTTGTTGCTTCTATAATCAGTCTCATATATTCTCCTGCCCCGTCCAGCCTCCATCTTAATCCCGTTATCATCATGCTATTATAGAAATACCTCTTATTCAATCTTGAATATGGCTTTATTCAATTGATTTTTCTTTCTGTTATAAGCACAGCAAATAATAACCTGCCATGAACAATCTTATATATTCAATCATTCTATGGGTGAAATGCAATTATTACATTTTCCTATCACCAAACATGTTAAAACTGTGATAAACTGTTAAAATACTATTGATTCGGAGGAATGTATGAATGTTATCCATTACACTAAAACAACTCGAATTCTTTACTACAATAGTTGAGACAAAAAGCTTCACCAAGACAGCCGACCTGCTGTCCTTCTCCCAGCCGGCAATCAGCTCTAACATCGCCCTCCTGGAAGAAACGCTTCAGACAGAGCTTCTGGACAGATCCAACAAAAAGAAAATAGAATTGACAGAAGACGGTCTGGTTTTCTATGAGAAAGCAAAGGAGATTCTGGCTAATTGCTATACACTGCAGGATCTTCCTCTTCATAAAAGCGATCCGAATACTATTGCAATCGGCGCTCATGCTATCCCTGCCCACTATATGCTCATGGATGTGATGAATTTCTATAAAAAAAGCCATCCGTCTATCCATTTTCTTCTAAAAGAAGGCAGTGATTTCGACGTGCTGAATCTGTTGGATCAGCAAAAGATAGATCTGGGATTTGTGTCGCACATGTCTGCCGCCAAGTCCTGGAAAATTCTTCCAATCTATGGTGATTCTATCATCATAGGGCTCCCCAGTACCCCGCGTTACCAGTGCCTTCTAAAGAAGAAACCTACTATCTACGAATTATTGGAAAAAGAAAGAATTATCTGGAATCAATCGTTAGACTCCCTGATCTGTGATTACCTTGAACAGTTGGGACTTCAGAAAGATTCTCTGAATATTGTCGGTGAGATGAATTCAGAACAGCTGGCAAAAACGGCTGTGATTGATGGCTTTGGCATCTCCTTCCTCTCGAAGATATCCCTAAAGTGTGCCATAAAATCCGCAGAGATTCTTACATATGAACTGCCTGATTCACCTGTGCGCACCATAAAGGTTGTATACAGCCCAAAGAAAAGACTGAACCGGGCAGGAAAGGACTTTGTAGATTTTCTGAACAGTAAAACTTTTGATTTTGAGAAATGCAACCGGTAAATATGCCCGCATCCTTCAGCTTCTTCCAGATGCGGACATTTATCTGCGGATAGTCTGCCTCTGGCCTGATTACCTGACTCACCAGCCTTTCTTTTTTCTTGCTGAAAAAAAGACGGTCAGAAACTCGTAGAATTCTATCACATTATGGCTGTCCATCTTGTTCCGGTTATAATTAATGATGATATCCCTCTGGCAGACTGGTTCTTCGATCTTCAGAAGCTTTACCTGCTCGTTCTCAATACTTCCCCACGTGAATTCAGGCCAGAACCCGATCCCCATATTCGCCGCAATCATATTCTTCACGGCGGACGGATTGTCGCTCTCGAAGATAATCTTGGGCGTGAAGCCCGCATGCTGGCAGAACCGGTCGCAGATATAACGGAACTCCCGTGAACCAAGGAGACTTACGAATTCCTCCTCTGCCACCTCTGACAGGCATACCGACGTTCTGCCACGATATCTGCCGTTTCCCGGCACCGCCAGATAGATCTCCTCTGCACACGCGAAGCTGTTCTCCTCATCCGCACCCTGGTAGAACAGCTTGGTAGTTACCGCGATATCGTAGAGCTCACTCTCCGAATTCTGCTGCAATTGGAAATTAATATCCTCATGCTCCTTCTTGTACTCAATGATTGCCTCCATCACCAGGCCAGACGCCGCCAGTACATTCATGTGTATGGTCTCCCCTTCCAGCGCCACCATCATCTTAAGCTGCTCCGGGATCGCGTCGATCTGCTCCATCAGTGGAGCCAGCTTCTTCTGCAGGTATTTTCCATATTCTGTCAACACGATATTACGCCCCTTTGCCGCAAACAACGGTACGCCCAGGTCAATTTCCAGACGGCGGATCGCCTGGGTCAGCGCAGGCTGGGTGATATGCAGGTTCTTCGCACTGTTCGTCATGTGCTTTGTCCTTGCAGCTTCTAAGAAATAGCGTATCTGCATCAATTCCATGTTCTTCTCCTTTTTAATACAATTTTTCCACCTGTACGGTTGTAAATCCAGTTCCAGTGCACAGGAAGTTTTCAGATGCCCTTCTGTAACCATTTTCAATGTCTGCGAGACTTAGTTGGCAAAATCATAATGTTCATATTATGATTTTTATAAATATTATATATTAGACATAATCATAGGTCAATGCTAAACTATGTGTGAAAGATGAAACACGGCATACAGTGAATTTTACATCTATATTTTTCCGTATACCGAACACACATATCTGCCGACAGGCAGCGTCAAGAATGAAAGAGAGGGAAAGAAAAATGGCCGAATTACTCGAGTCTACCATGCTGATCTGCTTTGGATTATCCTGGCCCATGAACCTTGCCAAGAACATCAGGGCAAGATCAGCGAAGAACATGAGTCTCCAGTTCATACTCCTGATCATCACAGGGTATATTGCCGGAATCTCAGCAAAACTCTATAACCACAGATTCAATTACGTACTGGTCGTATACCTGCTGAATCTGGTCGTCGTATCCGCGAACGTGGTTGTATACTTCATCAACCGCCGTTATGACCGGCAGACACAGGCGGCAAATGCGAATCTGTGCAGGCAATTAGCCGGACATACAGCTATTGAAAACAATACATCTGTCACAGGAAATACAACGACCATTTCCAAAGCTGCAGACACCACAGCCAGTTCAGATACTACAGACACGGCAGATACATCTGCATCACATAAACATGCGTTTCATGATCAAGGAGAAGATGAGATGGAAAAATATCGCGAATTAAACAGTATTACAGAAGCAGGCGGAATCGTGCTCTTTGGCTCCAATACCTTTGCCACGCTTCCCGTAGGGGAACTTACACAGGCATTCCGTATCACAGAACCAATCTACAACCGGAGTATCCGGGATGTGCGCATTGACCAGATCGAGAGCTACCTCAAGGTATGCCTGTATGACCTGAACCCGCGAAAGATATTTGTGAATATGGGGGACACAGATATTCTTGATGAAAATGTAGATGTAGATAATTTTATTTCCAAATATGAGTGGCTCCTCTATATGATCCACACGAAGACACAGGCTTCTATCTATATCGTGCCCATCGTCTCCGACCGTCCGGCCGCATTTCGGATCAACCAGCGTCTGAAATCCCTGGCGTCACAGACCGGCTGTAAATACATCGACGTCTCGGGGGTTCTGGAATCCAGACGTCCGACACTGAGACTCTTCGAAATGCTGAAGGTACACATGCGCAACCATCCGATCAATTTCGCAGACGCAATGGAGGCAGGCGCTTTAAGCAACCGCAGGATCGAAGATATACCAAGCGACGGCCAGGCCTCTGCCGAACCTGGGCTGAAAAGAGAAGTGGCTTTTGCAAAGCACTAAACGTCAGAAAGACCGACCGCACAATATAACAGGATATGTACAGCCGCAAGGAGGTATTTGCCTGCAAAATTTCTACCTGTACGGTTGAAATATCGTTCAAGGGACGGAAGTTGGGAGACGCCCTTCTTAACACAGACTGGGCAACGCCCTTTAATGTCTGCTTATAGGAAGGACGTCTCCCAACTTCCTGTGCACTGGAAATGGGTTTACAACCGTACAGGTGGCAAAACTCCGACGGCGATGTAGGCACATCGACTAGGAATTTTAACGACGCAATCGGTGAGCATGCTTTTTCGATGCCCTAATTTTCCATCCCCCTCAGCCGTTCCACCAATGCTTCCTGTGAAAAACCATGCATGGACACAAAGGTAATAACCAGCGGCACGAAGATCAGCACGCCCGCATAAGCAAGGGCTAAAACTGTTGGGAACCGGAACGCCATATAGGACACGCCCATATTGTAGAGCATATGGCTTAACACATACCCGCAGGCTGTCCCCGCCGTCATCGTCACGCCCACCGTGACAAGCACCAGGAACAGGCTTTCCGCAAGAAGCATTCTCCTCAACTGCCCCTTGCTCATGCCGATGGATTCAAGCATGGCAAGCTCCTTCTTCCGTGTTACGATATTGGTGATCAGCGTATTCATCATGCTTAAGATACTGAACATCATGATAAAGACTGCAAGGCCGCTGATGGCGCCAAAGAGCTGATTCGCATTCTGTTCGTATTGTACCCTACGTTCCGCAAGGGTCTCCATGTCTAACTCGGGTCTGTCGGCAATCATCTGTGCCAGGTATTCTCCAATCCCGGCTTCCTTCTCAGGTTCCGTTGATATTAGCAGGCGCCCATTTAGACAGTCATAAGACACAAGCGTCAAAGCCGCTGCTTCCGGCATCAGGAACCATCCCTCATCAAGCCCTTTGTGGTCCACAACATACTGCTGGTCTAATATGCCAAGTATGGTCACTTCTTTCTCTGCCATCCCGCTGCCGTCGTAAAAATGCAGCGTGATACGGTCGCCCGTCTCAAATTCCCATCCATAGATCTCCTTCACAGTATCGTTTCCCGCCACAAGGACATAATCGCCGCTCATGAGCTTCTCATAGTCCGCGCTTCCGTCTTTCAGATAGCTGCCGATCATGCCGGCCTCTTCTTCGGTCAGCAGGCCTATCCCGTCGTCCGTATCGTATTCATCATGTTTCGGATAATCAAAATTGATTCCAAGGTCTTTGATCTCCGTAATCTTCTTCACTCCGTCAAGGCTTAAGATTTCCTTTATCATATCTTCGCCAAGGGGCACGGACGCCTGCAGTCCGCTCTTACCGTATTCATCCAGTTCAACCGCCGACGAAGAATAATATATGTCGAATTCCGCGTCTGTAAAATCCCCCTGCCTTGCGAACCCTTCCATGTCAAAGGAAGACATATAGGCTGCCGCCGTCATGAAGAGGATTCCGCCAAGCCCCAGGGAGAGCATGGTGATCACCGTCTTCTTCCTGTTCTTTGCAAAGTTCATTATGCCTAAAGAAAGCGGCGTAAGCTTCCGGCACATCTTCCTGTTCCCGGCCTTATCCATGGTATCCTCCGGCACATAGCGCAGCGCCTCCATAGGAGAGACCGCCGAGGCAAGACGCGCCGGCTTATGCACGGATATCATCGTGATCACGTATACAACCGTGAATACAAACAGTACAACCAGCAGCAGATTCACGGGATGGAAACCATCGGGAATCATGAGATATCCCGCGATCGCGCCGACTGCGATACCAGCCGGGGATGACCCAAGGAACAAAAAGCCTCCCTCACGGGAAACGAATTTCCTCATCTGCTTCTTCGTCATGCCGATCGTCCGAAGCTGCCCGAACTGATGGATCCTGCCGATCACCGACAGATAGAACACACCGTAGACCACCAGGATGCAGGCAAGCAGGATTACCATACCCACCATGCCATAGATGGTAACAGACTGCATATCGACCGATAAGGTATCGAGAAATGCCTTTGACGGCGCCACATATTTCCGCTCAATCCCGGCGTCGCTTCCGACCTGATACATCAGTTCCCTGCATTCCTCTGCTCCCATGTCCGACGCGCCGCAGAGCTTCGCATACACTTCGAAGGGCCTGTCTTTTAGCTGGCTTCCATTCCTCGCATACTTTTCCGAGAGAAATACGGAGAACTGCCTGGCCGAAGCGCTGCCCTTTAAGATTCCTGTTACGGTAAATGTCTCCGTGCCGCCGTCATAAAAGGAGAAGGTTACGCTGCTGCCCACAGAAGGCATGACATCCATCTTCTCAAGCATCGCCGCCTGCACGGCAATCTCGTCTTCTGCTTTTGGAAGCCTTCCGTCTTCTAACTCTCCCACCCGGATCTGGTCAGACAGTTCACTCACATAATAGGGCATGACGTCAAAACCGTCCATCTTGGATAAGACTCCTGACTTCACCTGTATCTGGTAAGCAATCCGTTCATCCTTAACAAGCTTCTCCATCTGACTGTCGGTAAGCTCATAGAAGCCCACCTGCTGACGGCCGGACAGCGCATTCTTCTCCCGCTGCTTCTGTCCTGCCGAAAACATAAGGATCGCCGTCAGAAGCGCCGACGCCAGGGCAATCGTAACCATCACGAATATATTTCTCATACGACCTGACCGTAGGCTCTGCTTCGACATCCGGGCAATCATACTTGCTGTGATTCTCTTGCTGCTCATCTCTTCTCCCTCCTTATACATGGATCCTGCCGTCTTCAATGCGTATCCTCACATCCGCCTTCTTTGCAATCTCCGGGTTGTGCGTGATCATTACAATCGTCTGGTGGAACATCTCGCTGGTCATCTTCAGAAGGTCGATTACCTTGTCGCTGGTACGGCTGTCCAGATTCCCGGTGGGTTCGTCCGCCAGGATGATCGCCGGCTTCGACACCAGCGCACGGGCAATCGCCACCCTCTGCTGCTGGCCGCCCGAGAGATGGCCCGGGAAATTATGAAGCTTCTCGTCAAGTTCCAGAAAATGTACAATCTCTCTTAAGAAATCTTTATCCTCGCTCTTCCCGTCCAGGCGGACCGGCAGTACGATATTCTCATACACGGTAAGATATGGGATGAGGTTATAGTTCTGGAAGATAAAACCGATCCGGCGGCGCCTGAACACCGTAAGCTGTTCTTCGGTCATCTGCTCAAGGCTCTCATCCTCCACCTTCACGCTGCCAAAGGTAGGGGTATCCAGCCCGCCAAGCATGTTAAGCAGGGTGGATTTCCCACTGCCGGACGTCCCGATGATGGCGGCAAACTGCCCTGCCTCGATGGACACGTTTACATCGTCCAGCGCTTTCACAAGGCTTTCTTCCCTTCCGTAATATTTTTTTAAATTGCATGCATTCAGTATGCTCATAGTCGTTCCTCCTCGTTACCTTTTATCTGATAGTTTTATTTTATAAAAGGAAAGCGGGGAATTCTATTTACTGAAATGTAAAGTTTTGACGCTATTTTGTAAAATTCGGTGGTTTCCTGAACTATAGTTTTATTGGAACCCGCAATTTCCTATAAGCCAAAAAAATAGTATAGTCCACACAAATCACCTTACTGTGGACTATACTAATATGTGAAGTCTTCCTGCTCATCTTCTTCCTCATCAAGCTCCTGAACCTGCACATAGCTTGTCTTCGAAAAGGCTTCAAGCATCTTACGTACCTCATTCTGGGCTGCAGGACCCGAGCCCAGAGTCAGCCCCACCATCAGAGCAAGAAATAATTTATAAATCTTTTCTTTCAATCGCATTCCCCCAATTCAATCTCTGCTTTGCATACCAATATTCCTACCGCTGTCTGATGAAATCTGCTTTATCAATATAGAATATGTGTCCGGTTCTTATCTCTTCAAAATTCTGATATCCGATTCCTGCCCTGTCTTCATTCATGCAACAACCTCCCCGTTAATATCTGAATGATTCGATTATATCATGCGAAATATCAGAATACAATATAACCTGCTTAAGAATCCAACACTATCACTCGACAAACTGTATATATTAGGGTATCATAAATCTGCACGCATATATGGCATACGTACCGTATGCCGGCGGGCGCCTGCCATTGCGGACAGACAGAATGCTGCGGTCCGCGCTGAACATATGCCACTGGCACACAGTGAAAATTACAACTACAAAAAGGATTGAAAACACAATGTTAGAACTTGCAATATGCGACGATGAGAAAATATACCGGAATGACCTGAAAAAGATCCTTGGCACCAGGCTTGACCTGTCGGGAACCGAATATCGTATCACAGAATTTTCCTGCGGAGAAGATCTGATAAGGAAACACAGACAGACGAATTTCCAGATCATCTTTCTGGATATCGAGATGGGCGCCCTGAATGGAATGGAGACGGCCAAAAACTTACGCTCCATGAACCGGCAGTCTGTGATCATCTTTGTGACCTCACATCCTGATTTTGTGTTCCAGGGCTATGAGGTCCGGGCCCTGGATTATATCCTGAAGCCTTATGAGCCTCCCAAGATCCACTCCGTCCTGCTAAGAGCGCTTAACGAACTGGAACTTTCTGCCGAAAAATACTATGTGATCGAACAGCGTTCCGGCAGTGTCCGCGTCCCAATAAGCAGCATCATATACATTTTCAGTGAGAAGCGCCTGCTGAATCTGGTAACAGAAGACGAGACTTATACCTTCTACGGGAAGCTTAAAGACGCGGCGGACACCCTTGGGGAAGCCTTTGTCCGGATACACAGCAGATATCTGGTGAACCTAAGATTCGTAGAGAAAATCGACGGCAATGAAGTGCTGGCGGGCGGGACCTCACTCCCCATAAGCCGTTCCTGCAGGCAGGAATTCTCCATTGCATTTGCCAGATACATGTTAAAGTAATCCCTTCATACAGGTATGGGGGGATTCGAAAAGTTCCGAATCCATTCATAAAACGGAGGTCTTTCTATGTTAAGCATTATAGAATTTGCGGCAAATATATCCATCTACCTTACCTGTTCCCGGCTGATTCTTCTCGGAATCCAGAGCTTTCTTCCTTTGAGATGGCGGCATCCGGCGGCAAATATTCTTCTTCTCCTGGTTCTTATGCAGGCGGTGGCGGCGGTTGTCTATCCGGAAGAGCTTACGGGACTGATTGCATGCCTGCTTCTTCTTGCGTCGGCGCTTCTTCTGTTTTTTAAGGGCAGATGGTATCTGAAGCTGTCCGCTTCCATTATCCTCTTTCCGATCATTACCGCTGTCTCCTATATGACTCAGGATATCGGCGCGCTGGCGTGGGATTACATCTTCAACCAGAATATGAACCCGTACACAGAGACACTCTTACATTCCTTCACCTTGTTTCTGCGTATCCCGGTCTATTATTTCATATACCGCTGCCTGAAAAGCTGGCTTTCCGATACGGTCCGTCTCCTGACCTGGCAGATGTGGATGGTCATAGATCTGGTCTCCATGACTTCCTTCACGGGAATCATATCGGTAATCTACGGCTGCCGTACGGCGAGTTCTTATCTGGCGTACCCTACCTGTGCGGCAAGCCTTTTCACCAGTCTGGGGTGTTTCTATCTGTGTACTTATATGGCGCGGGCGGTTCAGGCGGACATGGAACTTACGATGCTCTCCTACCGCAAATCCTATTACGAAGAAATCGAGAAGAACCAGCAGACAGTACGGAAGCTGCGTCATGATATGAAGAACCATCTGAATATCATCGGTATGTTCATTACGGAAGAGAAAATCAGGGAAGCAAAGAATTACCTTGCGGACCTTAACCTGGAATTCGCGGCCACGGCAAAGGCGTATTGTTCCAATGATGTGGTAAACGCAGTTCTAAACAGCAAGGAACAGCTGGCGGCAGAGGCGCAGATTCACTGTGAATTCGAGATCGATCTTGCCGAGAATCCGAAGATGGAGGATATAGATCTGTGCGCGCTGTTCTCCAATACCATTGACAACGCCATCGAGGCATGCCGGAAGATTCCAAAAACCTCCGGACGGTTTCTCTCCGTGAAGGCCCGGTGCCAGAAGGGATTTTTCAGTTATAAAGTGGTGAATGCCAAGACAAATGAGGTGAAGGAAGAAAACGGAAGCTTCCTCACCAGCAAGAAGGACGCCGGCCTGCATGGGATCGGCCTTATGAATGTGAAGCAGATTGTGGCAAAATATGAAGGATATGTGGAAATCACCTATGATGAAGACACCTTTACGGTCGTTGTGATGGTCCATGGCTAGTACAGCATTGCGTAATTAGCAGTGAATTCTGCAACGCTGTACTAATGTGCTGTGGACATTATTTACGAAAGTGCATATGAAAAACATCCACAGCGGAACGTAAAGTTATAATGGCTTCCTGCAGTTGAATACCTCTATATGATGCCGTACATTCTCATATGTACCCTGTACCATGGCTTCATTCAGCTTGAAGTAATTATGCGCCCCTTCTGTCTGAAAATACGCTTCTGCCCGCTTCGTCAGCTGGTTGAAGCTTGCCGTCGCAATATTCACCTTCACGATTCCAAGGGAAATCGCGCGTCTGAAATCTCCGTCTGTAATCCCTTTTCAATCCCTGTCTCTGCCAAGTCTCTACCAGAGGTTCTTATACATCTGCTCTATATCTGACTGTGTAATCTCTCTTCTTGTGTTCTGGGGGCTTCCGCTGTCAAGGGCGTCATACGCCATCTTGCCAATCACTTCAAAGAATGCATCCTTATCAATTCCGAATTCCTCAAGTGTCGGCGTCTCAAGCTCTTCCACCAGCTCATCCACTGCCTGCAGGAACTTCCCGCCTGCAACCTCGTCCGTATCCTCTGTTGCCGCCGCGCCGATGCTTCTTCCTAATTCTGCAAACCGGTCATACGCTCCGCTAAGAGCAAACCTCAGACACTCTTTCATCAGCATCGCATTGGACAGACCGTGCGCCACATGGAACAGCGCGCCGATCGGACGGCTCATCCCGTGGATCAGAGTCACGGACGCATTATTAAATGCAATCCCCGCTTCCAGAGCCGCTACCGACATCTCGATTCTTGCCTCTTCATTCTTCCCGTCATGGAATGCAGCCGGAAGATACCGGAAAATACGCTTTACCGCAGATACGGCGAAGGTATCGGACAATGTCTGCGCACGTCTGGAGGTATATGCCTCGATCGCATGACAGAGCGCGTCAAGACCTGTTGCAGCCGTAATCTTCGGAGGCGCCGTCATGGTAAACTGCGGGTCGCTGACAGCGATCGTCGGCATCAGCGACTTCCCTTTCAACAGCATCTTGATATCTTTCTTCGTATCCGTGATGATGGTGAACTGGGTCGCCTCCGACCCGGTTCCTGCCGTGGTCGGGATTGCCGCCATCGGAGGCATCTCAACGTCGATAACCTTCCCCATATAATCCGCGATCTTGCCGCCGTTTTTCACAAGGGATGCGATTGCTTTCATAGAATCAATCGGGCTTCCGCCGCCAAGCGCGATCAGGAAATCACAGCCTTCTTCCCTGTATTGTGCCAATCCCTTTTCAATCATGATGTCCGTAGGCTCGCCCACAATCTCTGAATAAACCGTATAAGCAATGCCCTGATTCTTAAGCGCCGTCTCTACCTTTGCACAATTTCCAAGATCGATCATCACCTTATCCGTTACGATCATCGCTTTCCTGCCGAGCTGCTTAAACGTCTCCTCCGCCGTCTGAAGCGCTCCTGCCCCGGTAATAATCTGTCCTGGTACGATAAATTCTCTTGCCATAATCTTCTCCCTCTTTTTTTATTTTCTGACCCTGCCGCTATTATAGTACTGCCAGCCTTCTGCTTTTCCTGCAATACTTATAAAACCCGGCGCATGTTTGAAAATGCAATCCCGGCAATGAATACCGGCCCAACCTTCATGACGGATTGGACCGGTTATCTGCACGGTCATTGCAGTTCCTGCTGTCACTGACTGCAAATCACCTCATATATCACCACACTCTAAATCGTTCCGTCCCATGTAGATACTTCGATCGTCTTCTTCTCTTCCTCGTCAAACCAGTGTGTGGTCACGGTCTTTGACTCTGTATAGAAGCGGTAAGCATCCTTGCCCAGGCAGTGCAGGTCGCCGAAGAAGGAATCCTTGTGGCCTGAGAACGGGAAGAATCCGATCGGCACCGGAACGCCTACGTTTACGCCGACCATACCGCCGTCCGTATATCTTGTGAACTGACGTGCAAAATATCCGCTCTGTGTATAGATAACAGAACCATTTGCATAAGGATTCTCGTTCATCATGGCAAGGCCTTCTTCGAAGTCTTTGCAGCGTTTTACCGTAAGAACCGGAGCAAAGATCTCCTCGCGTCCGATGCTCATATCCTGTGTCACATGATCGAAGATGGTCGGAGCTACGAAGTATCCGTTCTTCATATCCTCCGGAACCTCCGGGTTACGTCCGTCGAGAACCAGCTTCGCGCCTTCGTCGATGCCTTTTTGGATATCACGGAGTACTTCCTGATAATGCTTCTCGTATGTGATTGGCCCGATGGTCTTAACCCCCTTCCCGTGAGACCTGTCGTAGGCCTTGGTCGGGATGACCTGTTTCGCCTGTCTTACCAGTTCTTCTACGAACTTGTCGGCAATCGCTTCCTCAACTACGATACAGCTAAGAGCCATACATCTCTGTCCGGCACATCCAAATGCAGAGTTAATCACGCCTGCAACGGTTCTCTCAAGCGCACAGTCTGCCATAACCAGTGCATGGTTCTTCGCCTGGCACAGCGCCTGTACACGTTTGCCGTTGGCCGCGCCTCTCTGGTAAACGGACTTGCCTACCGGAGTAGAACCCACGAAGGAGATGCCTCTGATATCCTTATGGTTCAGGAGAAGGTCAACCTCATTTCTGGAGCATGTGATTACGTTGATAACGCCGTCCGGAACGCCTGCTTCTTTGTAGATCGCGGCAAGCTTAAGCGCCGTCCTTGGCGTCAGTGACGCGGCCTTTAGCACCATAGTATTACCGGTTGCGATACAGGTAGGAGCCATCCATCCAAATGGGATCATAGCCGGGAAGTTTACAGGCGCAATCCCTGCGAATACACCCAGAGGCTCGCGGTATTTTACAGTGTCGTATCCGCGGGAAGCGTCCATCATGGACTCGCCCATCATCAGAGACGTAACCTGTGTCGCAAGTTCTGTTCCTTCCTTTGCCTTGGCAACGTCGCCGTCAGCCTCGCCCCAGGTCTTTCCGTTCTCTTCCGCTACCGTGTAGGTCAGTTCTTCATAGTCGCGGATAATAAGCTCACGGATCTTGTACATGATCTGCGCCCTCTTGATCGCCGGAGTGCCGCTCCATCCCGGGAACGCCGCCTTGGCAGCCTGAACCGCCGCTTCCACCTCTTCTGTCGTACAGCAAGGCGCCTGTCCGGTAATCTCTCCTGTAGACGGATTGTGAAGGTCATACCATACGTCTGTCTTGGATTCTACAAATTCACCGTTGATAAAAACTTTTAATTTTTCCATGTCTCTTCTCCTTTTTGTTTTCTGCATTTTTATATGATTTATACATATTTTTTATTTCTTACTTTCCGGTCTTCGTCTTAGAAATTCGCGTCATGCATCCAGGTATATCTCTCATCCTCGCAGCGGTCTGTCTGCAGCCACGGATTGCCGTCGATGTGACGGATCATCCAGCAGGTATACATCTGGAATCCCGGCGCCACCGCCTGCGGGTGAAGTTCTCCTCCCGGTATCGCGGAGAAGCTGTTGTTCACGCTTTTAAATACCTGGTCTCCCACGAAACTTGCGCCGAATCCCTCCGGACGGTCGAACTTGAACAGGTACGTCTCCGGCTGCGGATGCCTGTGCGGAAGATATCCGGACCAGTTTCCTCTGTCGTTTAAGACCTCTCCAAGTACCATGTTGGACTCTGGAGAAATGTCATGGTCAAAGATGGTATTCACACGGCGTTTTGCCACATTGCCGAACTTCCCTACGCTTGAGTAACCCCACGGCGCATCCTCCGGCGCATACAGGCGGCTTTCAAACGCCTTGTCGTTGCGGGTGCACTGCACCAGGATCTCTGTCTCGTCATTGGCCGCCGCTTCCACTTCCACGCCGGAGCTTACATGCACACACCACGGACCTTCCGTAAATACATCCTTTCTGGTAACGGTCTCTTTCTTATCTTCCCACGCAAGGGTAAGATTTCCGGACAGGAGAAGGACCGCCGTCTCTTCCCCGTCTCTTCTGAACTTCCTTACCTCGCCTGCCTTCATCCGGTATACACGGATATCCATCATCATTGCTTTATATTCATTCTCATAAGTGGTAAGGATCATCTCGCCCTTACTGTCAAATTCCGGATAGCCAAATACTTTGCTCATCTGATCTTACGCCTCCCTATTGCAACTATATTAATAATCCCTTGCCGCGTCTCTTCCTGCCCTGACGCCTGCCCAGGCTTCCCTGACAGACTCTTTCTCAGACACATCCGCAAGCCCTACGTTCCACCAGGACTCATAACCGTCCGTCATAGTCTTGGGAATGACCTTTAGGTCAAAGAGACACGCGATCTCCTGCTTCTTCGCATCCTCAAGCGCCGCTTCCAGTTCAGCGATGGTCTTGCAGGTGTATGATTTCAGGCCATAGCCTTCCGCAACCTTGGCGTAATCAACCGGGATCAGGTCTTTGCAGGGCTTCTTGCCGTCTGTGTAGCGGAACTCTGTCGCAAGGCTTCCGATTCCGTGATTCATCTCCAGGTTGTTGATACAGCCAAACCCACAGTTATCGAATACCAGGATATTGACCTTCTTCCTCTCCTGCATGATGGTCATGATCTCGCTGTGGAGCATCTGGAAGCTGGAATCTCCGACTACACAGTATACTTCATGATCTGGCTCTGCAAACTTCACGCCAAGGGTAGCCGCCACCTCGTATCCCATACAGGAATAACCATACTCCGCGTGATACCCGCCGCGCTTGTCTGTGGTCCACATTCTCTGCATACAGCTTGGAAGGGAACCGCCTGCCGTGATGATGGTCGCGTCCTCGTCAATCACTCTGCGGATCGCCGCAAGCGCCGCCGTCTGTGTGATCTTGCCGTTGGTAAGCTTCACGAACTCCGGAATGGTCCTTGGATCCCTTGCCTTGATCATCGGCTCGAAATCATCTCCGGTATACTCGATGGCGCCAAGCCTTGCCATCTCCTTATCCCATACGCCCCTGGCTTCCTCGATTTCACCTGCGTAAGCAGATACGTAGCCTCTGGCACGAAGCTTTTCGGCAAGCGCCGCTACCGTCGCCTTCGCGTCGCCCACCGCCTTCACGGCGTCCATCTTATACGCATGATATCTGGAATTGTTGATCGTCACAAACTTCACATTCTCATTCTTAAACAACCACTTGGAACTGGTGGTGAAGTCAGACAGTCTGGATCCGATAGCAATCACCACGTCCGCGTCTTTCGCGATGACATTGGACGCGTATGTACCTGTCACGCCGATTCCGCCAAGGCAGTAAGGGTGGCTTGACTTACACGCGCTCTTTCCTCCCTGGCTCTCTCCGAACGGAATCTTGAATTCCTCGCAGAACTGCTCCACAACCTCTCCGGCCTCCGAGAAACGGACGCCGCCGCCTACGATTACCAGCGGCTTCTTCGCTCCTGCGATAATCTTTGCGATATCCTCCAGTTCCTCTTCCACTGCCACAGGCCTTGTGATGCGGTGTACTCTCTTCTCAAAGAAATACTCCGGGAAATCATAGGACTCGCCCTCTACGTCCTGGCAGAGTCCGATACAGCATGCGCCTGTCTCTGCCGGGTCTGTCAAGACACGCATAGCGTTAATGAGAGCCGTCATGATCATCTCCGGCCTCGTGATGCGGTCCCAGTATTTGCACACCGGCTTGAACGCATCGTTGGTGGTCGTTGCGAGACTGCTGCTCTGCTCTAACTGCTGGAGTACCGGATCTGGCTGACGGGACGCGAAGGTATCCGCCGGGAACACCAGAAGCGGGATGTTATTCACCGTTGCGGTGGCGCACGCCGTTACCATGTTCGCCGCGCCAGGCCCTACGGAAGACGCGCACGGGATGATCCGCCTGCGGTTGCTCTGCTTCGCAAATGCAGTCGCCACATGGCACATTCCCTGCTCATTTCTTCCCTGGAGAACCCGCAGACTCCCCGGATTCGTATCCAGCGCCTCTCCTAAACCTACTGCAATCCCGTGCCCGAATATGGTAAAGAACCCTTCTACAAACTTCGTCTCCCTGCCGTCCATGGAAACATACTGGTTATCCAGAAACTTTACAATTGCCTGTGCTACGGTCATTCTTACTGTCTTAACCATCTCTTTTCCTCTCCTTTACATTTTCTATATCTTCTTAATTTTATCTCACCTGCCGGAATCCACGGGGTTCTTTGTCCCGCGCGGTTTCCGTACAAACGCTCCGACTCTCCCTACACGCGTGCGATCATCTCGCCGAACTGTTCTTTCTCTTCCTTAATAAATGCATGCACTGCATCCGGTCCCGGAAGGGAATCAGAACAGTTGTTGCTCCTTACCATCATGGAAGCCTCTGCGGAACCAAATTCCAGACAGTCGATAATCTCCCATCCCTGATACAATCCATATAAGAAGCCTGAACCGTATCCGTCTCCGCCGCCGAATCCTTTTCTCGCCGTTACCGGGAACGGTTTGATGCTGAACTTCTGCCCGTCGCAGGTATAAGCCGTGGAACCCTTCATGCCGTGTTTGATCACTACGATCTTCGCATTGTAACCCTGCCAGTAAGCCGCGCTCTCTTCATCCGTCATGCCCTGCCTGATTAACTTCTCCGTCAGGTCGAACTCTTCTCTGGAGCCCATGATGATATCTGCTTCCTTTGCCACGATAGAATAATAGATAGAGATCTCATCACTGTTCTTCCAGTTGTATTCCCTGTAGTCGATATCGAAGATGACCTTCGTGTTATTCTTCTTCGCCAGCATCACCGCCTTAATCGCCGCTTCTCTTGAAGGACTCTCAGAAAGAGCCGTACCCGAGATCAGGATCGCCTTCGTATTCCTGATATATTCTTCGTCGATATCATCTACATGAAGCTGTAAGTCTGCGATGCAGTTGCGGTACATCAGGATGCTGCTCTCCTTTGGGGATAACATCTCGGTAAATGTAAGCCCTAACTTCTCGCCGTTCTTGCATCTGGTGATGTGTGAGGTGTCGATTCCCTGCTCGTTAAAATAGTCCACTACATAGTCTCCGAACTGGTCCGCGGATACCTTCCCGAGAAAACCGGCCTTCATGCCGTGGCGGGTCACGCCTACCGCGATGTTCGCAGGAGAACCTCCCACAAACTTCTCAAACATATGTACCTGCTTAAGCGGCTTGAACTCTTCCTTTACCTGGTCGTTATAGGCCGGATTAAAATCAATCGCCACCCTTCCCAACAGTACCAGATCCATCTGTCTGGATGAATCGAACTCTACATACTTCATCTCTGTCTCCTCCATTCTCAGCGTGCTGTTTTTATTTGCGTGCCTTATTGCGTGTTTATTTGTTATCTGTATGATAGCACGCGTACAAAAAAATATCAAGTATTAATTTTGAAATTTCGATTTTCCTATATTCTGTACAAATATTGTGGTTTCTATTTGTGTATTTCATACAAATATGCACATCGCAAAGCACGCATATAGCACGCATATATCCTGTCCGTTTTACGAATCTGATCTCTCCGTCTTCCGGTATTGTGTAGGTGAGTCTTTGGCACGGCTACATCAAGTCCAATCGTCGGTTCATCCAGAAACAGAATAGGCGGGTTATGCAAAAGTGATATGGTACGCTGAATGGGGAATGTAGATTAAAGATTTGAAAAACACTTCGGGAAATTCCGATATATGCCATAATTAGAACCTATTTATATTACAAAAATGGTTATGGTGATATGATTACAAATGAATTAGAAAAATATGTGACGGCACACCAGAGCGTGTTTGTGGGAATGAATTTTCAAACACGCTCTGGTACATTACAGCTGCCGGATTTCTACCGGAATCTGGATCTCTACGTTACAGTAATCTTCGGCATCGTTCCAGTTCACATACTTCTCAATCGTCGCCATACATTTCTTGTACTTACTGTTCGGCAGGAATTCCTGATTGATGCGGCTCCATACATTGCCAAGAACATTGTCGGAGATTCTGCCTTTTGCTTCGAAGATCAGCCATGTCGCCGGAGGAAAGGTAAAGCTTTCGAAGCCTTCCACCTCCTCGCCCTCCCACTCTACCGCGCACATATAATCGTCGCTTCCGTCCTCCTGAAATCCAAAACAAAGCCCCAGGTCAAAGAAACGGCCGCTGATCTCCCTGATCCGGTCGTTGCTTCCGTCAGCTTTCACAACAGCCCATGTCCCTCCGCCGTAAGGCGTAACCTTTCGTATCCCCAGGACCTTGAAAGAGCCCTTCTCTATGATCGTATATTCCATCTTCTCTACTCCTTTCATCACAATCTCAAAATGCATACTCAGAGAATCTGCCGGAAACAATTCCTACATCCGCCACTTTTTTATCATACACGTATGCCTGCGTTTCCCCGCAGGAGCTTCCTTATCATATCCAATCCCGACTAATAAGATCTCCCCGCCATATCCGCTAAGACTGCCGGATCGCAGGTCTTATCATAGTACGCGCACAACATCTTTGCCGCAAATGATTTCCCAAAACGGCGCGGCCTGCTGATACATGTAAGCCGCCTTGGCGTATCAATTGTATCGTTGACCAGGCTTATCAGCCCGCTCTTATCCACATAAGTATCATTCCTGATTCCGGTAAACCCACTGTTCCCTGGATTCAAATACATTCCCATAAGCCACCTGCTCTTTCGATCCATTGACAATTACACCACTACTTCTAAAATCCTTTTCCCTTTGTACCAGATTTCTTTCATACCTGCCTTCTTCTTTTTATTAAAATTAAAGCTCAGCAGATATCCTTTATCCAGATGATAGTATTCGAGATAATCAAAAAGCTGTTCTTCGCCCCTCCGATTATACTCTTCGCCTCTCCATATCTTCATCTCAACAACCTGCTGTTGTCCCAGATAATCAATGACCACATCTGTCCGGCGCTGATTCCTGGTCTGTGCCTCTATATAATAATTACCCTTCCCATTAATAATTGGTTTTAAGTATAGTAAAAAAAGCCGGCGCCCGTTTTCTTCTCTGAATGTATCTGAACTATCTGCATAAACATCCGTAAAATGCTGCATGAATTTTGCCATCACAACATCCATGTTCAAATGACCTTCCTGAATAAACTGATTCTTTATCTCTGAAGCCGCTCTATAAGATTTATCCTCCACCAACTCTTCCGACAAAAAGAGATTATAGATTCTCGTCTCAAATATCCGGTTTGCAACAATCACCTGTCCATTACTTTCCTTCAGAAATCCGAACATTTTCCCGATATCAATCACATAATTATCCGGGTTATAAGCAAAACTCTGTCCATAAAATAAGATTGCATACAGCATCTTCTTCAATTCCGGATAACCTGTAATCTGTTTTCTCATATCATCAAACAGAGTATTGGATTCATTCAGCAAGATTTTTACAGCCTCTACAATACCTGTCTCAGACCAGATACAATTCCCCGCCTCAAATCCCGCATTCCCTGCAATCTGTTCATCCAGCAGCATACAGATTCTTGACACCAGGTAGGGATATCCTGAAGTATAGCCGTATATCTCTTCCGCCGTTCTCTCGATATTCATTCCGGTCTGATGGTCACTTTCATAATCTGAGAGCATACCCTCAATATCTTTCACAGAGAAACTCATATCAACATCAAAATCTGCCGCAATATTCCATGGACTATTATATCTTTGTACTTCATCCGGGTGAAGCTTCTGTTTTAAATTCTTTACGTCGTATACACCTGCCAGTATCACCGAATGAAAAATTGCAGCCTGCTTTCTGTCCAGATAGTATCCTCGAAGCAATCCAAGAAAATCAAGAAAAACCTGGTTATTCGAAGCGCTGTCCACCTCATCGATAATCAATACGACCGGTTTTTGGGATGTCGCACAAAGATTACTGAGTAAGTAGAACAGATCGGCCAGATTCATGGCATGATCTGCAGCCTTTTCTTCTATCGCCTGAACATCTTCTTTCGCAAAGCCTGTAATTTCCTGCTTTTCATTTTTAATCATTCGGACAATCATATTGGCAAACTCTCTGGAAAAAATATGCTCATCATGAAAAACTGCCGAACTCATCCGCTGGAAATTCGTAGAAAGAACCGTATATTCCTCTTTTAAATACTGCCTCAATGCCCATAAAGTCGTCGTTTTTCCATATTGTCTGGCGCGGTTAATCACAAAATATTTCCGGTTATCTACGAGCTTTTTTATTTTTCTCATACGTTCATCCAGATTGACCATATAATTCTCATCCGGGTAGCATGGACCGTTTACATTAAAGCTTTTCCTCAATTTCTCATCTCCTATCCATAAAGCATCTGCTCATCCCATAAATCACGCCAGTTTTTTGGCACTATTTAAAAGTTCCCGCATACATTTCTGCAATGCTCTACTCATCCCATAGTTCATGCCAGTCTTTCGCACCCTCCCACAGGAATACATGCCCCTTCACCAGCCTGTTGCCCCGCTCAAGCCCCGCTATGGAAGCCATCTCTTCCTCCGTCAGAGGGTCCTTTGTCATGCATTCCAGATTCTCATAATAGTGATGTATGGAAAATGGAATCGGAATCTGTCCGTTCTGATGTGCCCACTTAAGCGCAACAGCCGCCGGGCTTACTCCATGCGCCCCGGCAATCTCCCGGATCCTGGGCATCTCAAGATCCACGATATCCTCATCCATAATATCCCGCTCAGGTCTTCTGGGGGAGCCAATGGGCATATATCCCACCGGAACGATGCCGCGCGCCTCGAGATACTCCTTAAGCTCCTTTTGCTGAAATGCAGGATGCATCTCAATCTCTGCCGCCGCAGGCATGATCCGAAGCTTCGGAAGCACTGCCTCAAGCTTTGGAATGGTCATATTCGAGATACCAATATGGCGGATCAGTCCCTGATTTGCCAGTTCCTCGCACTGCCGGTAAGTATCCAGGAATTCATCCTCGCTAAAAGGTCTGGAATCCGGATTCCTTGCGTCCACATCACAGCCCGGCGCATGATAATTGGGGAACGGCCAGTGGATGAAATACATATCCAGATACCCGCAGGCAAGATCGGCAATACTCTTCCTGCACGCCTTCTCTACTTCCCGGTGCATATCGTTCCACACCTTCGACATGATGAAGAGTTCTTCCCGCTCTGCCACCTTCTCTTCCAATACTTTCCGGAAGACTTGTCCGATCTGTGCCTCGTTCCCATAACAGGCGGCACAGTCAAACAGGCGGTAACCACAGCGGATAGCACCTTCTACTGCTTCTGATACTTCTGCCGGCGCTACCCGGTCAGAGCCAAAAGTTCCCATTCCCACACAGGGAATCTCTGCGCCTGTGTACAGTTTCTTCTTCGGTATGATTGATGGGTCAATCCTTTTCATCGTCTCTCTTCCTCCTGCTGCAATATATTTATGGTTAATCTCCAGTGCCCCGTCCGGCCTGCACAGGCTGACGCGAATATCGAGCACTATTACTTCAAGATTAATGCAAAGCTGTACTCAGTTTTCCTACCATCAATTATAATAGATTTCCCGCATTTTTACCAACCTTATTTTTATCTTAGGTGATTACCTGTTCTTTTCACGGCCGGCGCCTTTTTTAATCGGACTCTTTGCTTTTTTGGATTTTTGGGTAAAACATATTGAAACCTGCTGTTTAATGTAATATATTAAAATTTAACAGGTTTTGCTGCAGGCCGCCGGAACGAGATTCGGATGGTAAGAAAATGTCATAAACAGTTTAAAGAAAGAAGGGGTTCACTTGGGGAATAGTATGGACATGGTAAACGGCTCGCTGGGAGATAAGATCATCAAATATGCGATACCGCTTGCGATAACAGGGATTTTGCAGCAACTGTTCAATGCGGCAGATCTGGCGGTAGTCGGGCATTTTTCCGGCAAGGAAGCTATGGCAGCGGTGGGAAGCAACGCACCTGTTATCGGATTGCTGGTCAATCTTTTCGTCGGTATTTCTCTGGGGAGCAACGTTATTATTGCAAAATCTATCGGACAGAGAGATAACGAGAATATCTCAAGAGCAGTACATACATCGGTAGTCGTGGCGCTGCTTGGGGGAGTGTTCCTTGCAGTGCTGGGGGAATTTCTGGCTCCGGAGATCGTAAAGATGCTGGATGTTCCGAAAGATGTATATCCGCTTGCAGTAAAATATCTGCGGATTTACCTGGCCGGAATGCCGGTAATCCTGCTTTATAATTTTGAAGCGGCAATCTTCCGAAGCTGCGGAAACACCCAGACGCCTCTGACCGCGCTGGTAGTTTCCGGCATTCTGAATGTTGTCCTGAACCTTTTCTTTGTCGTGGGACTTGAAATGGATGTGGACGGGGTCGCGGCAGCGACGGTACTTTCTAATCTCATCAGCTCAGTCATCCTGTTTGCTGCATTGATGAAGACAGAGCTGGCAATCCGCATCAATCTCCGGAAACTGTGGATACATGGGAATGTACTTGGCCAGATCCTGAAGATTGGGATTCCCGCCGGCATACAGGGAATGATCTTTTCCTTCGCCAATCTGATTATCCAGTCGGCGGTCAACAGCCTTGGGACTACAATCATGGCGGCATCCTCGGCGGCTTTTAATCTGGAAGTATTTTCCTACTACATCATGAATTCCTTTAGTCAGGCGTGTACAACATTTGTGGGCCAGAACTATGGAGCCGGAAAAGGGGACCGGTGCAGGAAGGTACTGAAGTTCTGCCTGCTGCAAAGCTTTGTGAGTACCGCAGTATCCAGTATACTGATCCTTCTGTTTTCTACTCCTTTGCTTGCTCTATTCAATACGGACCCGGATGTGATCGCGGCCGGAAGAATCCGGCTGGAATATATTTTCTTTGCTTATATATTCAGTTTTGCACAGGAAGGTCTGTCAGGGTATCTGAGAGGCTTTGGCGTTTCATTCATCCCGGCGGCCTGTGCGGTCGTCGGAATCTGCGGTGTGCGGCTCACCTGGGTCTTCACCGTGTTCCGGCAGCGGCCATCCTTCACGACGGTCATGCAGGTGTACCCCTTAAGCCTGGGGATTACGGCGGCGGTTATTCTGATCGTAACACTGATGGTAAAGCCATCGAAGAAATATATCGCCTAGTTTGTTGTATGACAAACTCTTATACCATCTGATATTTTTCTATAATGCAGCTATGTTTCCGCTTCCCGTCCGGTGATTTTTTATTGTAACTGATTCCAACCAATAATATTTCGCCGCCATATTTCTGAATTACGGAAGGATACTGCCGGTCCTTAATCTGCCGGATTGCGCCTTTTACTGCTTTATTCCATTTCAGTTCAACAACCAGAGCCGGCATCATGGAATCTTTCTTTGGAAGATACACGATATCTGCATATCCGCTGCCTGCCGGTAATTCTTCAAACAAAATAAATTCATCCCCAAAACTAAAATACGCCCGTTTGATTACACTTCGCAGCGCCTGTTCATTATTATAGTGGAGAGGCGCTTCTTCTGAATGGATTTTCTCAATCTGTTCTGCCACGGCTTCTGCATTTCCATGAACCGTATCGTAGATAAGCTGCTCACTCTCTCTAACCCTTCTAAGCGTATCATCCCTTCTTACCTCACGCACGATTCTTGAGAATTCCATATGAATCTCTTCATTTGGTATACGAACCGTCCCCGTGGTTTCATTGTAGGCAAGATATCCAAGGTGAGTCAGAACCGTCAGTACGTCGTCCCGATTTTGAAATGTAACCAGATCATTGGAAAATCCCCTTGTATCCATCTTGACTTCCCCTCCGCCGATCAGTTCTGCTACCGTTTTAGAGAGACCGTCAAAATCCATGCTGATATATCCCGTCAGGCTGCCGGTCGCCGAAGTCTGTGTCCAGTAAGAGTCAAAATCATTGTTGCGGATTGCTTCCATCACCGAATTAGGATTGTATACCGAGCCAGTATCACGGAATGAGTAGCCATCATACCACCTCTTCATCTTCTCAAAATCACAGTGAAATTCCATACAGAGTTTCTTCACCTCTGCCTCCGTAAATCCAACATAACCGCCGAATTTTCTGGGCTTGATCACTGTAAATTCTTTAAAATCTGAAATTGCCGACTGCGAACCGTCTTTTTTTATCGGGAGGATTCCTGTCATATAAGCGGCCGCAAAAATCTGATCCGTTGTACCGCTGCTTTTAAATAATGTACGCAAAAATTCCAGATAGATCTTCTGAACCTCTGGCGTCTCCCTGATCGGCGCATCCCATTCGTCAATGATCATAATAAACTTATTGCCTGTCCATTCTGCCGCATAAAGCAGCGTCTCATCAAAAAACTTTCCTGCTTTCAGATCTGGGTACGCCGCCAGAAGCTCATCTGTCACACTGTTCTGAATGAAGGACACAATGTCGTGCGGCTCTGCCTTTCCAAGGACATTCGTCATGTCAAGATAGATGACGTCGTATTGATTCAGATGCTGCCTGTATGTCTGATTGATATTTTCATCCCGCGCAATCGCAAGATCATCAAACAATGCCGAAGAATTGCAGGTTTTATCATAATATGCGCATAACATTTTCGCCGCAAATGATTTCCCAAAGCGGCGCGGCCTGCTGACACACGTCAGAAATCTCGGAGTCTCTATGGTTTCGTTGATCATACTGATCAATCCGCTCTTATCCACATATATGTCATTTCTGATTCTGGTAAATCCACTGTTTCCCGGATTCAAATACATACCCACAGCATATTCCCTCCTTCTTGATTGCTGAAAAACATGTCAGCACTTTTCACACCCTCGCCAATCACTGTGCCAGTTGGTGTATCTCCCCCTTTTCCTGTGCTTCCTGTCTGCAAAGTTCTTCAAAATTATGGATGGCGTCCTCCGAACCCATCATCCAGAGCGTATCCCCCGCCTCAATGACCGTGCCCGCTGTAGGAAGCTCAAGTATCTTGCTGTAAGGAGTTTTTAAACCTACGATCAGACAATGATAACGATCCTGTATCCGCGACTCTCTAATCAGTTTGTCACAGAACGAATCTGTAGGAAGCACCTGATATTCGATACAACTGAGCGGCGACTGTTTCTCCGTATCTCCGTAGCCTAAGAAATCTTTCAGCGACCCAACGGAATACTTCGCTCCCACATTCTGATAATCACGGAAACGGTCAAGCGCTTTCGCGACGCCGACCGCAAACACATGGTCGCCGGCAAATATATGCGTATTTCCTCCCGGCACGAGGATGATCTCCGTCTTTCTCTCAATTTTGATAATAAATACATTCTGTCTGCGCCCCCAGTAAAGCTCCAGAAGCGTCTTGCCTGCATAATCGGCGTCTCCCGGGACAACAAAGGACATGACTTTATAATCGTCTTCAAAGCTGTCCACAAATCCCGGCATACTGATCGTCGCATTCGATTCAGACATACTGGCAAAAAGAAACGTCGCCCTGGTAAGAGTGGAGTATTGCTTTCTGGCGCGGTAATCCATCAGATAAAGCGTCACTCCCGCAAGCATCCATGCCGCAAAGATCAAAGTCGCCGCGCCGCCCATGAAAACCGGCTGTCCCGGTACAAACAAAAGAATAAACAACCCTGTCATACAGACCGCGGCGAACCATGCCGTAGGCAAGCCTCCCGGAATCTTATACGGCCGTTTCAGCGCCGGCTCTTTCTTTCGGAGAATAATCAGGGAAAATGCCGTTATCATCCAGCTTGCAACATAACCGGCAGCCGAAAAACTGGTCAGGGCGCCAATCAGGCCGCTCCCTAAAAACGGTCCGACAAGCGATGCCGCCAGGCTGACCTTCAGAGCATTCACCGGCGTTTTATAGACGGGGTGCTGCTTTGACAGGCTGAACGGCACGATACTTACCCTCGCCATTGCCATAAGGATCTGGGACGACGCCATCATGAAACCGTTCCAGGTCGTCAAAAGACCGCAGACCGCCCCCAGCAGAATCAGCGAATACAAAACCATGCCAAGCCCTCCAGGGTAAAGCTCCCGGAACATAAGCGCCGCAGAAGGATTGGAAAACCTGATAAAATCCTTCCACGGAAGGGCGCCGCCCAGAGTAAACAGTAAAAGCGCATAGAACAGGCAGGATAAAACCACCGTCACCACTACTGTCTTTCCCACTCCTTTCGTATCGCCGCCTGCACTCTCTATTCCCTGGGGAATCGTCTCAAATCCGGCCAGAAAGAACGGCACCGACGCAAGGATGGATGCCATGCCGCCCAAAAAAGAACTATGCGTACCCATACCTGTATTTTCATAAAACGGCTGGAGATTTCCGACATCAAATTTAACACCGGCACAGATCATTGCCAGGATACCCGCGCCCACAAGCGCCATGCAGAGAATCTTCTGCAGTGACGCCGACGACGCGACTCCCTTTTTGTTGATAAAGTAGAGCAGAACAGAAATCACTGTCCCAAGTATGATATGTCCCACATAGATATCCGCCCCGGCAAGAGAATAAAGGGGCGTTCCGGCTTTCAGCACCGGAAAAACAATACTCAGGATATCCACAACATAGATTGCTTCCCACGGAATAATCGTGATAAATGCTCCGAATGCCGCCCAGCCGGAAAGAAAAGCTATACGGTCTCCAAACGCACGGAATGCATAAGCCATACCTCCGCCGGATACCGGGAGCATCGTACATAATTCACAATAGCAAAGCGCAATCGGAACCATGAGGATCATCGCAACCATATAGCCTGCCGCCGCAGGCAGAGGCCCGCCGCTGCCGTTCATCCAGCTATTGATAGATACTGCCCATCCGACACCTACGATTGCGCCAAAACCAATACAGAAAAAATCAAGTGCGGATACTCCCTTCTTTTGTCCTGTTTCTTGTCCTGTCTTCTGTCCCATGTTTTTCATCTTTCCTTTCGCCTCGCTTAAGATGCACAAATCCCCCGGCAGACCGTCCGAAAGCTGCTTTCCTGCATATCGGGACGTGCAGATTGCGTGAATAAGTTTCTGAACAGCCTGACGGCGCCGGGAATCGCACGCTGCTGTAATTGCATGTATTCTATCACAATTACCGGCAAAAATCCAGACTCTCCTTATATCCCATATCCCAGTCCTTTTGTAACGATTACGCCGCTGTCAGATGTACTATTCTCATCTCTTGCATAACAGGGAATATTTCTTCTTTTGGATTGGGTTCGTCAGCCGTATGCTGCAAAGCGGCAACACGCTCCAGCCATGTTCAGACATTATATTTCGTCTTAATATTGATATCCGTATACTGGAATTCTTCTTCCATCTTCTTCCCCTTCTTAAGGATATCCGCCAGAATCAGCGGCGGCTGATAGCCCTGCACATACGCCTCCTGATCGATCAGGAAATCCACCACGTCATCCAGAAGCGCCTGCCGGTTATTCGGCGTCAGATCATAGATTACGGTGTGCGGCCGTCTCTCAAGCTTGAGACTCTCATAGGCTTTCGCAATCCCCTCCTGACCGCCGGACGCCACAAAGATCCCGTTGATTCCCGGGACATTCAGCAGCGAATTCATGATGATCTTATCTACTTCGTTAAGATCGTCAAAGCTCCCCTGAACCCCCGCGAGCTCCAGATGCGGGTAAGAGTTCTTCAATTCCTCCACGAATCCGTCCACCCGCTCATTATTCACATGGTTACTGAAAAATCCGGTAATCACAAGAACCTTTCCCGTTCCTCCGGTGAGCATCCCCAGAAGCCCCGCCGCAGTGCGTCCACTCTTCCGGTTATCCATCCCGACATAGCAGCTCCGTTTCGTACCGACGATATCCGAGTTAAAAGTCACGACGGGTATCTTCTTCTCCTCAATCAGCCAGTTAATCTTCACACGGATGCTCTCACAATCCACCGGCATCACCGCGAGCCCCAAAATCCCCTCTCTCACTAAGTCGTCTATGGCGTCAAGCTGCTCATCCTCATCTACGGAAAGCCCTTCTCTTACCAGAAGTTCAATCCCTTTCTCATAAAGTTCCTCCGCAGCCTGCCTGATCCCGCGGTTCACTTCCAGCATGAAGGAGGATCTGGCAAGCTGCGTCACGACTCCGATCCTTAACTTACCTTTTGGGGAAACGGATCTCTTCCTGTTCTTAGGGACGTATCCCATCTCTTCTGCAATCTGTTTAATCTGATCTGCCACCTCCGGGTTGATACGCCCGCGGTTATTCAACGCCCTGTCTACGGTTCCCCTGGATACGCCTGCCGCTTCCGCAATCTGCTGTATTGTTACTGCCATGGTAATTCTCCTTGTTTACTTTCTGTCTTGATAAATTAATAACCTTATCGTACCATAAAAAATAAAAGCACGCAAGATTTTGCGTGCGTCAGAAAAGACTCGTTGCAGAATGCACCCTGATATGTTAACATGAACTTAACTTCATTTTCACACCTGAAGAACCCGTCGTATTGTAACGATAAAGCTTTCATGTTTACATCCGTTCTCTCAACGAAAGGAGAAGATCTATGGGAACCTATTTAAACCCCGGCAACAGCGGATTTGAAGAAATCAGGGGCAGCTATTACGTAGACAAGTCCGGATTAATCAGCCTGATCAATCAGACCATCGGCACCAAACAAAAGCTGACCTGCATCAGCAGACCCCGCCGTTTTGGAAAGTCTTTTGCGGCGCAGATGTTATGCGCCTATTATGACAAGACCTGTGATTCATCCGCACTATTTGATGATCTTACCATCGCCGGGGATTCTCATTATACCAAGCATCTGAACCAATACGATGTCATTTATCTGGATATGACCGGTATAATCGGCGAAGTGCCTGCTGCAGACATCATTCCTTATATTAAGAGAAATATTATCCGTGAACTGACAATCAGTTATCCCGAACTGGAAGCAGAAGAGGGATTCACCTCCACATTGATCAATGCCGCAGCATTAACCGGGAACCGGTTCATCATGATCATTGATGAATGGGACGCACCAATCCGGGAATTCAAAAACAATCGTCAGATAAGACAGAATTATCTGGAATTCCTGCGAATGTTGTTCAAAAACAGCGGGGCTACTTCCCGGATTTTTGCCGCCGCATATATGACAGAGATTCTGCCGATCAAGAAAGACGGCTCACAATCGGCAATATCAGATTTTAAAGAATTCACAATCCTTGATCCGGGCAAATATGCCGGGTTCACCGGTTTCACAGAGGAAGAAGTCCGCAGGATCTGCGATATATACCATATGGATTTTAACCAGGCAAAAAACTGGTATGACGGATATTCGTTTGATCCTATGCATTCCATGTACAATCCCTATTCCGTTATGAGCGCCATGCAAAACGGAAAATTCAAATCCTACTGGAAGAAATCGGCCGCTGCAGAAGCTCTTCTGACCTATATAGACATGGATGAGGACGGTCTGCAAGATGTTATTATAAGGCTTGTCAGCGGTGAAACGGTCGAAGTTGATACAGACGGATTCGAAAATGATTTTGAGACATTTAAAAGCAAAGACGATGTCCTGACACTCCTGATACATCTTGGATATCTGACTTACCGGGAAGATGAACAGGGAACAGGAAGCGCCAGGATTCCCAATAATGAGATCCGCACGGAATTCAATAAGATTCTCCGCCGCGGAAAACATACAAGTCCCCTTCACCTGATCCGTGAATCTGACCAATTGCTCGCAAAGACGCTTGCGCAGGATGCAGATGCCGTAGCAAAAGCAATTGCCGCAGTCCATGACTCCAACTATGCCCCACAGTTCTATAATAATGAACAAGCCTTACGGGCAGTTGTAAAGTATGCTTACATTACATGTGTAGATCAGTATCTTAAAATGGAAGAATTACCTTCCGGCCATGGTTATGCAGATATCGTGTATATCCCTAAAAAGCAATCCTTCCTGCCGGCAATGATCATTGAATTAAAATGGAACCAGACGGCAAAAGGAGCCATTGCCCAGATCAAAAACCGAAATTATCCTGCTGTTCTTGAAAGTATCGGCAATGATCTGCTTCTGGTTGCGATCAATTACGATGCGAAGACAAAATTGCATACATGCATCATTGAAAAACAACCTGTCTAAACGCATGAAACAAGACAAAAGAAAACAAAAAAAGACGCGCAATCAACTCCGCATAATGCTATACTCTACCTGAACGTTCAAACCAACGCTTCATCTGGTCGAACTCCCCGGCCGTCCGGTTCGATTTCTGACCGGATGAAGCACCAACCCGGAGGCTTATAAGCATGGAATGGATGACAATTATCAAAGAAGCTGTCGACTACATAGAAGCACACATCACGGAGACAATCACCATAGACGACGTGGCAGGGCATGTCCATATCTCCCCGTTTTATTTCCACAAAGGATTCGGCATGCTGTGCGGATATTCCCTCATGGAATATGTCCGGAACCGCCGGCTGTCGCTCGCCGGCCAGGAATTAACTTCCGGTAATATTACGGTTACCGATCTTGCAATGAAATACGGTTATGATTCTCCTGACAGCTTCTCAAAAGCATTCGCACGGTTTCACGGCTTCACGCCTTCGGCGGCCCGCAGAGGGAATACCCTGCTTAAGATCTTTGCACCGCTGAAGCTTACTATCTCATTGAAAGGTGGTTATCTTATGGATTACAGAATTACTAAGAAAGAGAGCTTTACCGTTCTCTGTGCATCAAAAAAGTTCACATATGAACAGGCGAAGACGGACATCCCTGCATTCTGGCAGGAACACCAGACTTCCGCTAACGGACAGTCTGTCTGCGGGATGTTCGGAATCAATATCGATCCTCAGATGGGCAATGAGACCTTCGAATATCTGATCGCGGACGTCTACCATCCCGCCGCAGATATCCCGGAGGGACTTGAAACCCGGACGATTCCTGCGTTTACCTGGGCAGTCTTCCCATGCAGGGGAGCGCTGCCAGATTCCATGCAGGATGTTAATGTCAAGATATTCTCCGAATGGCTTCCTGCCCTCAAGGAATATGAGTTCGCGGCAGGATATTGCGTCGAGATGTACGATTCCCCGGACAAATACCCCCAGGGTGTACAGGACGAAAACTATTATGCCGAGATATGGATTCCGGTAAAGAAGAAATAACTTAAGCGCTGCCAGGATCACAGGCATCGTATCCCATGGACAGCAGAATCTGAAATACGCGATTCTGCTGTCCATCATTATACTATAAATAGGTTGAATTGTCAGAAACTCTGTG
>CAMSTW010000006.1 GCA_947063855.1 uncultured Dorea sp. | reverse complement strand
TCTGGAGGAGTATTATGGTAAGACCAGGATCTTGGAAGAGAAGCAGATTGGAAGATCGCGGGCGGATATTATGATGGTGATTCCATCGCATGTCGTGGGAATCGAGATAAAAAGCGATGCGGATACTTATGCAAGGCTCAGGCGGCAGGTGAAGGATTATAACCAGTATTTTGATTATAATTACGTGGTGGCGGGCACAAGCCACGCCATGCATATCGAGGAACATGTGCCAGAGTGGTGGGGGATTATTACTGTAGAAAAGATAGATGGCGAAGCGGACTTTTATATTCTGCGAAAGCCCGGAGAGAATCCGGATGTGAATGAGAAGAAAAAGCTGAGTCTCCTGTGGAGGCCGGAACTGGCGCATATCCAGGAATTGAACCATTTGCCCGGATACCGTCAGCGAAGCAAGCAGTTTGTGATAGAGAAGATTGCGCTTAATGTTCCGCAGGACATTTTGCATGAGCAGATCAGCCGGGAGTTATTTGAGCGGGATTATACACAGATTGAGGATACAATCAGAGCGTATAAGAGACAGCACACTAGATAACCTCATAACGCAATCGTAAATAGGAGTTCTCCAAAACCGTACATTCCTTAAGTTTCAGGATGCCTAATTTTGACAAGTCATTTTGTGACAGCAGGGAATCACCATCAATCAGGGTAGCTGTATCTTTTCCGCCGATCAAAACCGGAGCGACGACAATATCAACGTAATCGAATAATTTTTCACGAAGAAATAAGCCGTTTAGTGTCCCGCCAGTTTGAATCGTTATTCTCTCACAGCTATATTCTGATTTGAGCCGCATAAGTGCATTTTTTAGCGATAATTCCTTTTGAAGTATAATATGAAGATTATCTTCCTTTATGTTAAACGCCGGGTGTTTTGCGTTTGACGTAATCAATACAAACTTTTTTGATAACGCACAAAAATACTCTATACCATTTTCATTCAAATGATGGTTGTCTATGATTACAAAAGATACGGGCGTTTTGTCAGGCGTATCTTTTGTATTGACGCCGAGTTTGGCCTGGACCCGGCCGGAATTGAGGGACCACAAATCTGTTGTCTGCTCTATTTCATAGTATTGGTGCAGGCCTTCGCTGACTCCCGGGATCTGGGGGAAATCTCTGTCCACATCTAAATCGTCCGTTGCGCCGGTGCTTATCTTTCCGTCAACCGACATCAGCATGAACAAGGTTGTAACAGGTCTGTTCATTTCATCACTCCTTATTGCGGTACATTTGTACGGCTATGTGTATAAGATTATAGTGATAAAGACAAGCTGTGTCAAGTTAAAAAAACGATTGACCTTAACGGAACGTCATAGATTAAAGTAATACTGACAAGTACTTCTGGAGTTTTTGGCTGCAGGGAGATTCCGGGAGGCTGTTATCAAGAACAGGAGGAAACAGGACATGATGAGAACGGTAAAGGAAATCGCAGAACTTACAGGTATCAGTGCGCGCACGCTTCATTATTATGATGAGATCGGTCTGTTTGTACCTACATCAAAAAGTGAAGCAGGATACAGGCTTTATGACGATAAGGCATTGGAGACATTACAGCAGATTCTTTTTTTCCGGGAATTTGATATTCCTCTGAAAGAGATCAAAGCCATCATGGAGAATCCTGAGCTTGACAGAAACCAGATTCTTAAGGTGCAGAAGAAGATGCTTATGGCGAAGAAAGAGCGCTTAGAGCGTCTGATCGGCTGCATCGACGACATTCTGAAAGGAGAGAACCGGATGGATTTTACAGTATTTTGCGAGGCAGAGATTCAGGCGATGTATGACAGCATGACAGAGAATATGAACGAGGAACAGAAGCAGATCTTTATAGAACATTACGGGAGTATGGAGGCGTTCAGGGAGCACTATCTGGAATATGCGTCCACGGAACAGGCGCAGAAGAATTTTGCGAAGGTGGCCGAGTGGTACGGGAGCAAGGAAGCCGTGATGGAGGCTTTGAAGAAGCCGTGCGTGCCGGATGTTATGACGTCTTATCAGAAGCGGATGGGAGCCATTCAGGAGAAGATAGCGAAGAAGAAGGGGACAGACGTACATTCCCTGGAGGTACGGGAGCTGATCGGAGAGTATGATTTTGTTGCGAAGCAGCTCTATCAGATGGAGGATGTAAAGAAGCTGATGCTTGAGATGGCGGAGGCGTACAGAGGAGGTCATAAGGAACTGCAGGAAGGATTCGACAGTGTATACGGAGAGGGCGCCGCTTTGTATATGGGAGAGGCGATAGAGGCATTTTACAGCAGATAAAAGTACCAGAGCTGTCTGGTTCGCGGCGGTCTGGTACAGCCTTGCATATGAACGAATATCCGGCGGAGTTTCGCCAGATATCAGACAGCTCATCCGTTTAATTTCGAAAAGTGACGATGCGTCAATCCACCAGCTTTTTCACGGAAACTTTATTAATCATCCCTACGATTGCGCAAGTCCCCAGGAATATGCAGCCCGGAAGCAGAATGCCTGCCGCCGACATCCCCGCAAGTGAGCCTGCGAAAGGGAACCGGGTCAGTCCCAGTTGTTTGGCGAAGGGATCAAGGAGTCCCGGGATGAGGAATGTTCCTGCGGCAAGTCCCAGCAGATTCCCCGAAGCGGCGGACAGGCAGTTTTGCCACAGATAGATCTTCAGGATCTGCCGGGACGTCATTCCCACGGCTTTCAACAGCCCGATGGTCTTCTGGTCCTGTCTGATCAGCAGAACGGTAAGGTTCGTCGTAACCAGAACCAGGATGATCAGCAGAATGATCAGAATGGTTCCTGCAGCGGGAACCAGCAGTCCGGTTATATTCTCCCCGTTTGATTTTGAGGCAATGAATGAAAACATCCCGTTATATTTCACATTCAACTCATCGGCATAAGCCCATTTATCTGAGCTGTCAGAGAGCACAAGCATATAATCGCCAAAGCCATTGTCCTGGGCTTTGAACCGGTCCAGATCATCTGTGACCATCCGTATGATTTCTCCGTGGTTGGACAGTGTCTGGAAGATTCCCGTTATGACATATTCTTTCTTCTCTCCATTTACGAATAATTCCATGGTTTCTCCGGTTCTCAGGCCGTATTTTTCCGCAAGGGCAAGGCCTACGCTTATCTCATCTTCCTGCCGGGGGCGTCTGCCGTACAGGGATTTGTCCGCAATCTTCTCATTCCATGGCAGTTCATAGAGTTCTGTGGTCATGCTCTGCCAGTCTCCGTCTCTATCGGGCTGGTATTTGGTATGCACTTTGTTTACCCCATATGTATAATCAACCCTTGGATCTTGCCGTAATTCATCGATAATCGAACTCACGGGGACGTCCGCAAGCGAGGTGATATAGATATCCGTGCGGATGAAGCCCCAGGTCTCCGGGTCTTTGTCAATATTACCGACTGCGTTCAGTGTTCCAAGGCAGACTGTGAGCAGGCTGCCGAAGATCAGTGACACACCTGCAATGTACAGATACCGCAGCTTCTTGTTTCGGATCCCCCTTATAGCATATAATAGTTCGAAGGAGCCGGCGTCCCTGCAACAGGCGGATTCTCTTACGCCTCTGTCTTTTTCATCAGCCTTCCATGTACCCCGCCTTACCGCGGCGGATGCGTTCAGCCGGTATATCTTGAATACGGAGCAGAAACATACGGCCAGAATCATTGCCATTACAAGAAACCACACCAGAAGGGGATAGATGCCTGGGCCTGTACAGGAAGCGTGATAAATGCCGATATCCCCCAGGAGCTTCTCCAGGAGTTTCCGGCTCGTCCATCCGCCCAGAATACTGCCCGATGCCGCCCCGGCCGCTGAGATAATCCCGTAGCTTACAAGGTAAGCGCCTGTAATCTGCCCTCCGGACATGCCTAATGTTTTATAAATGCCGATATTTCGCACATCCTCGTCCATGTCGTTTTTTATGAGGAACAGAACCAGTGCGGCGACGGTTATGGACAGGATCGTGCTTACAAGGCACAGGAGAGCGCCTGCCATTTTGTAGACAGAAGTATATCCACTTTTGATCTGTCCGTATGTATAGAGTGTATCGCCAAGCGGCATTTGAAAATGCGCCTCTGTTTTGTGGATAAATCGCTGTTCGGTCTCTGGACTGTATGGATTGAACCGGATTTCCAGATAGCTTACCGCATGGTTTCCCGCCGGCGGGAAGTCTGAAAGCCTGCCGTGTCCGCACCACATTCTGTACACATTGGAATTACTGCCGCCAAAGGCCGGATCTGAGACTATTTTTACGACCTTTACCTTTGTGGAGGCGTCGGCCAGGCGCAAAGAGAGTTCGTCTCCGGTCTTCAGGTTCAGGATACCGGCGGTCTTTGCGGTGACCCAGACTTCGTTCTTTCCGGGCATTTCCGGCTCTGATTCATCCAGAATCCGGGGGGAGAGTATAGATTCGCCGCTTTTGGCAGGGTGCTTTGGAGACGCCTGTATTCCCTGCAGGCCGTCCGGAAGCTCTAATAAGATACCGTTGCTTAGTTTTCTTCCGTTTTTTTCGATATAATCGATGGTTTTGGTGTTTTCCGTGATCTGATAGTCGAAGGCTTCCGATGCGTGTTCCAGATACTGCCTGACGGTATCGGACGAGACCATTTCCTTACTCCACAGACAGCACAGCTGTGGTCCGTTCATTTCCCCGTACGCCCTGTCGAATATGGCGTCTGATTCTTTCCAGAATACAAGCGCGTTGACCAGTATCACGGATGAGATCATAATACAGATGCAAAGCAGCAGGTTGGGAAGCTTTCTTCTCCTGACCTTTGCCATGCCGCACAGAATACTTGTTCTCAAGCTACCACCCCCTCTTCTGCAGAAAGAATATAAGCCTGTGTTCCCTGTCGTCATGGCCGTCCCGGCCGGTATCTGCGGGTTCGGATTCCGGGAAGCGGAGTTCGCCTTCGATACGTCCGTCCTCGATATAGATAACCCGTTTTCCCCTGACGGCTACTTTCATGTCATGTGTGACCAGGATGATGGTCTGTCCGTTCTGGTTCAGATCATTTAACAGATCCATCACAAGCTTTGTCTGTGAAGAATTAAGGCTCCCGGTCGGCTCGTCGCACAGAAGGAGCGGCGGCTTATTTACGACGGAGCGCAGGATCGCCGCCCGTTGCTGCTGGCCGCCTGACAGCTGCGAAGGATATTTCCATAGGTGTTCCTCTAAGCCGAACTGGCTGCACAGGCTTAGAATGATATCCTTTCCAGAATCCCGGGCGCTGTTTCTTCTGTGAGCCGGGTGAGTTCCGGCAGCCGGATAATTCTTAGAGGCCGGATGCTTCCCCGCAGCCGGATAACTCTTAGAGGCCGGACGGTTTGCCAGCATCATCGGCAGCATAATGTTTTCATAAACCGTAAGATCCGGAATCAGACATTGCTGCTGGAACACAATTCCGATGTTTTCCCGCCTGAATATGGTCTTTGCCTTTTCGTTCATATGAGCAAAATCTGTGTTCATAATCTGACAGGTATTCTTTGTAGTTTTACGCCGGATGCCCCTGCTAAGAAGAGCATGCAGATTGTGCAGGCCGGCGCTCGGGCAGTTTTCTCCGTCTGTCCTGTCTGTAAGAAAATATTTCAGCGTTCCTTCGTCTGATTCGTCGATACCTGCGATCAGGTGCAGAAGGCTTGTTTTCCCGGAGCCGGAAGCGCCCATGATTACGACGAATTCCCCCCTTTCCACATCAAGGCTTACGTTGTCGACAGCTTTGCTTTCGGATGTTCCTTCGTGATACTTTTTGGTCAGATTTTTGATTTCCAGTAATTTCTCCATGTCTAGATCCTCTCTTTAATCAGTTGTTTTATTCGAAACAGCAGAATCACGTAAACGGTCTCTGCGGCCGCCGTATAGAAGAACGTCAGTACAATCTGTGCAAGAGCGGGCCCGATTAAGATAGAATGATCCAGATAGTTTAAGAGTGAAAATAAGCTTATAGAAGCGATCATGCTTCCAAGTGTCAGTGACAGCGCGCCTGCATATCTGACGGCATGCATGGCGGAGCTCATTTCCTCTGCGGTTAATCTGATCCCCGGCAGGCACAGCTTCCATGCGTTCAGGTAATCGTGGAAGCTGCCGGAAATGGATATGATCAGGAATTTTAACCCGGCCAGGTAGAAAAGTGTGGGCTTGTCAAAGAGGTCGAAGATCCTGCCTGCCGGGAAACTGGAGGCAACCAGGCTGGCAAAAGCAAGAGTAATACACAGCGTACCGATCAAGAGACCGATTCCCCTGCCCTTACTCCTTTTCGTGGTTTCGTTGAGCTCACTGACCAGATTCACAATATTACTTTCTGATTTCTGCACATACTCCTCCGGGGACAGCATCTTAGATGAAGTCTCTTCGGACAGAAACCGTTCGCCTGCAAGCAGTTCATTTACATTGATCTGTAATTCGGAACTGAGCGTAAGAAGGATGGATGCGTCCGGCATCCGGTTCCCGGTCTCCCATTTGGAAATGGTCTTGTCCGTGACATTGATTCTCTCTGCAAGCTGCTTCTGTGACAGGCCCTGCTCCTTTCTCATAGCTGCGATAAATTTTCCGATCTTAATCTGGTCCATTGTCTTTCCCTCCTGATACGACAGATAAGTAAACTATAGAGTATTCCGTGCGGTGATTCCATCCCTGAACGGGAGAATGGGTCTCCGATTTGGAGAATGATAGAATTTACTGAGAAATGTTGTGGGAGATACGATATAAGAAGAGGCTGTTGCAAAACGTGGCTCATACACCGTATATGGTAAATATTCGCGCGTTCTAAATACCATATAACGTGTATGGCAGACATTTTGCAACAGCCTTAGAGCGTTCTTTGCAAACATGTTGTCCTCCGGCAGTTACCCGGAAGATCCTGAAGGATTCGGATTACCGTGTGGCATCAACTGAATAATCCGCCGAAAAATCCCTTCTTCTTGGACTTTGCGGACTTCCGTGCCGTCTGGTAACCATCGTGACGATCCCTTGTGCGGCGTTGGTTGACTGCCTTATATAATTGATAGATGGTCTCTTTGCTGGTACATAAGCTCAGCGGTATGTCGTCGTCCCGGAATCTGCCGCGGAGCCTCTCGTACTCACGGTCGCTGATTGCCTGAACACTGTTGATATTACGGCCGTCAAACATATCGTCGAAGGCATCTCTGATCTTGATAAACTTAGCCGGATTGTCAATCGTTAATTTGTTTATCTGTTCCATTATCTCTTTCTGATCCATTTTAACTCCTCTCTAAGGAAATAGTTTTAAGGTACATGTTCGATGTCTTTTCAGGCGGATATGAATTTCTTAACGCGCTTTTATGTAGTGTAATATAGATTGGGGATGAATGCAATAGAAAAGATCCATTTTTTGATTTATATAGTAATTTTCAGAATATTTTGTTATAATGATGATAATAAAATATGTGACAGGAAGGAGATTTTATAATGTCAAAGCGAATCATTACCATAAACCGGATGTATGGAAGTAATGGAAGAAGGATTGGAAAAGCCCTGTCAGAAGAACTGGGGATTCGGGTGTATGACAAGGATCTGATACGGATTGCGAGTGAGAAGGAAGGGCTCCCTTACGAGGAGCTTCTCAAGGTAGACGAGAAGCGTGCCAGCCAGTGGCGCTACCCGCTGGATGAGCCGGCTCAGATGGCGCCCCAATACCGGCTCTATCCGATGAACGACGTACTTTTTCATGCGGAGAGCGAGATTATTAAGACCATTGCCGGGCAGGAGGACTGTATCATTATCGGCCGCTGTGCCGGGCAGATTCTCAAGGAAAAGTGCCTGAAGGTATTCATTCATGCCCCGTTCGAGTACCGGGTGCAGGTTGCGGCAGAGCGCATGGAGATACCGGAGAGGGACGCCCGCCCCTATGTGAAGAAGACGGACAAGGAGCGGCGCAGCTATTATGAATACTATACAGATGAGAAATGGCTGGACATGAGCGCTTACGATCTCTGTATCGACAGCAGCCGGTTTACGAAGGAGCAGATTGTCAGGATGCTGAAAGAGGCGTATGAGGGTATGGATGTACGGTAACTGCCGGGACAGCGCAGGGTAGAAGAAGAGGCGGATTCACTGCAAATGGAGACGCACATCTTGCGAAAAGCAGATTTCAGGACAGTCCGACGGCGGGGAAGGTGGGTTCTTATATGGCGAAGGTGTTCAATGTAACAGGTGCATGTATACCGGATGAGCATTATATGGTAAATATTGACGATCGGCTGAGAGCGATAAAGGAATTGGTTGATTCCGGAAAGTATTTTACAATCAACAGAGCCAGACAGTATGGAAAGACTACGACATTGCTTGCGTTGGAGCAATATCTGCAAGAGGACTATTATGCGATATCTCTGGATTTTCAGATGTTCGGGGCCGGGGAATTTGAGAATGAAAATGTATTTTCGCTTTCATTTGCCAGATCGTTTCTGCGTGCGTTAAGGAGCGGCAGAGATAGCTATGCGGCCGGACGGTGGGGGATATTGGATGAGCTGTCTCAGATCGTACAGGAAGAGCGGAATAATTTCAGATTACAGAGGTTGTTTGAATATCTCAGTGATATCTGCAGTATTTCAGATAAGAAGATTGTTCTGATTATTGATGAGGTGGACAGCGCTCAGAATAATCAGGTCTTTCTTGATTTTCTTTCTCAGCTGCGTGCTTACTATATCAGACGTAATACGAAGCAGACCTTTCAGTCAGTGATATTGGCCGGGGTGTACGATGTGAAGAATCTAAAACGCAAGTTTTGTACGGAGGATACACAGAAGACCAACAGTCCCTGGAATATTGCCGCGGACTTTAAGATAGATATGACTTTATCAAAGGAAGGCATTCTGGGAATGATTAGGGAATACGAGGATGATTATCATACGGGCATGAATCTGCAGGAGATGGCGGAATTGCTCTATGACTATACATCGGGGTATCCGTTTCTTGTATCCAGATTGTGTAAGATTATGGATGAGGATATCTGCGGGAGAGATTCGCATGCCTCGAAGGGGGCGGCCTTTACACGTCAGGGTTTTCATGAAGCGGTGCGCACGATTCTGACAGAGAAGAACACGTTGTTCGAGTCGCTGGTTGGGAAGCTGCTTAATAATCCGGAGCTGGACGATATGCTTCAGTCATTACTTTTCACAGGACGAAGTATCACGTATAATCCGGATGAGCCGGCGGTTGATACGGCGGCAATGTTTGGATTTATCAAGAATCAGAGCGGTAATATGATAATTGCAAACCGTATCTTTGAAATGCGGTTATATAACAGATACCTTTCAACGGCTGAGTTACAGAAACAGAAGATCTATAAAGACTCGCTGGAAGATAAGAATCAGTTTATTGTAAATGGGTATCTGGATATGAGACGGATTCTGGAGAAGTTTGTGGAGCATTATGACGAATTATATCATGACAGTGATGTTGCTTTTGTGGAGGAGACAGGCAGAAAATATTTCTTGCTTTATCTGCGGCCGATTATTAATGGAACGGGTAATTATTATATAGAATCTCGGACGAGAAGTCTTGGACGTACAGACGTGATTGTGGATTATCGCGGCGAGCAATATATAATCGAGATGAAAATTTATCGCGGAAATGAATATAACACGCGGGGAGAGAGGCAGCTGCTTGGATATTTGGAGGATTATCATATGAACAAAGGTTACATGCTGAGTTTTAACTTTAATAAGAATAAAGAAATAGGCGTGCATGAGCGTGTAATTGGAGATAAGGTGTTGGTAGAAGCCGTGGTTTGATTCAAAATACACAGGATTTGTGCAATCATGTACAGGAAGGAGACAGGAATGGATTTTGTACAATATAAGTGCCCCTGCTGCGGCGCGGCGCTGCAGTTTTCGCCAAAGACCCAGAAGCTTTCCTGCCAGAGCTGCCAGAACGAGTATGACGTTGAGACTCTCAGACAATATGAGCAGGAAGAGCGGCAGCAGAAAGAGCAGGACCTTAACTGGGAATATCAGAAAGAGGCTGTGGGCGCGGCCCGCACAGAGGACGGCCTTTATATCTGCCCGTCCTGCGGGGCCAAAGTAGAGGCGGATGAGAATACGGTCAGTACCACGTGCCCCTACTGTGATAACGTCATAGTCATCAGGGCGGCGGCTGTGGGAGCGCGTAAGCCGGATGTCATGATACCCTTTCAGGTGCAGGGAGATCAGGCGCGGCAGATGCTCTGGGGGTTCTGTAAGGGTAAGCGTCTGCTCCCAAAGAATTTCAGGGACAAGAGTTACCTGAAGAATCTGAAGGGGTACTATGTTCCCTACTGGCTGTTCGACTGCAAGGCAGATGCGGACATGGGCTTTCGCGCCACACGGGTGAGGACGTGGAGCGACAGCAAATATGATTACATAGATACCTCTTACTATATGGTGGCAAGGGCGGGCACGATGGAGTTCTGGCATGTGCCGGTGGACGGCAGTATAGAGATGGACGACAGTACGACAGAGGCGATAGAGCCTTTTGACTATCGTGCGCTGACAGACTTTAATCCGGCATATCTGGCAGGATACGAGACGGACCGGTACGATGTGGATGCGAAGAAAGCGGAGGGCAGGGCGAAGGAACGGCTGTACAATAGTGCAGAGCAGGTACTTCGGAGTACTGTCAATGGGTATCAGACCGTGACGGTAAAGCGCAGAAACCTGTCATCCCGGAACGGGAAGGTACATTATGCCCTGCTGCCGGTATGGCTCTTTGAAACCGTCTACCGCGATAAGAAGTACCAGTTTGCAATCAACGGGCAGACAGGTAAGATGGTGGGGGAGCTTCCGGTGGATAAGGGCGCTTTCCGGAGATATCTCTGCGGATTTACGGCAGTCGGGACGGTGGTGTGTTCTATTCTGGGGATTCTGCTGTTTGGGGGTGTGCTGTGATGAAGATGAAACAGATGCAGGAAAGATGGCAGGTCCGGGGGAGAAACCGGAATCAGAGACGGACAGGGTATGTCAGGCTGTGGGGCGTAGTAATCTCAGCGCTGGCAGTAGTCTTTCTGTCCGGCTTAAGCGAGGGGAGCTGGAATCCGGCAGCGGGCAGAGTCCTGGCGGCGGATTCAGACCTGTCCGTGTCGGGAGAGGATGCTGTAGGTTTTGTCCGGGATGACGCCGGACTTCTGACTGCAGAAGAAGTAAAAGCCCTGGAAGAAGAGTGTGCCGGGATCATGAAGCGGTATCACACGTCAGCCTATATCATCACGACGCCGGATTTTGGCGCGGGAGATATCAAGGACTGGCAGCGTGAGATTTTTGCAGGGAACAGCCTGGGCGCGGAGAGTTCTGGCAGCGGAGTGATGCTGGCAGTCAGTATGGCGGGCCGGGACTGGGGACTGGTCGGTTTCGGAACGGCACAGGAAGCATTTACTACATATGGGCGGGAGCTGATTGGAGAACGGATCTTAGAGGATCTGTCGGACGGCGAATATTATGATGCGTTCTCAAGATATCTGTCCATGGCGGACGATTATCTTGCGGCGGCGGAGAAGGGAAAGCCCTACACAGAAGATCATCCTTACGGTCAGGGCTTAAGGATTCCTGTCATCATCGGAGTGTCTTTTCTGCTGTCATTTGCGGTATCATCAGGAATCGTCATGTCGTGGAAGAAGAGCATGAATACCAGAGTCCCCCAGGAGGGCGCGATGGAGTATATGAAGGAAGGAAGCTTCCGGCTGTATAACCGGACGGATCAGTTCTTGTATCATACTGTCAGCAGGACGAAGCGTCCGGAGAAGACGCAGTCCGGCAGCGGCAGCGGGAGCAGGACACACTCGGACAGATCCGGAACCAGCGGGAAATTCTAGTACGGCATTTGGTCAGAAATCGAACTTCTGACCAGATTGGCGCACACCATTGCGTTGTAATCGTAAACTATTTAACATAATGAAGGAAAGAATATAGGAGAAGAGAACATGGGATTAATCAGAGCAGCATGGAAGGCGGCAGGAGGAACGCTGGCGGATCAGTGGAAGGAGTATTTCTATTGTAATGCACTGGATGCGGATGTGCTGGTGGCTAAGGGGGAGAAGCACGTGTCCGGACGTTCGGTGAACAGGAAGGGCGAGGACAATATCATCACGGACGGCTCGCATATAGCCGTAGCCGACGGACAGTGCATGATCATCGTGGAGGACGGCAGGGTCATAGACGCGTGCGCGGAGCCGGGGGCGTATACTTATGATACCAGAACCAGTCCGTCCGTATTCGGGGGTACATTTGTGGAAGGTCTTAAAGGGATCGCGCGGGAAGCGTGGAGACGCTTCGAATTCGGAGGCGGTACCGGAAGAGACCAGAGGATCTATTACGTGAACATCAAGGAGATCCCGGGGAATAAATACGGTACGCCCAACCCGGTGCCCTTCCGGGTTGTGGACAGGAATATCGGACTGGATGTGGATATCTCGGTCCGGTGCAACGGAGAATATTCATACCGGATTGTGAATCCGATGGTATTCTATGCCAATGTCTGCGGAAATGTCGGTTATGTATACACGAGAGACCAGATTGACTCTATGCTGAAATCAGAATTACTGACCGCCCTGCAGCCCGCGTTTGCAAGGATCTCGGACATGGGGATCCGCTACAGCGCCCTGCCGGGGCATACCATGGAGCTGTCAGATGCGCTGAATGCGGTTCTCTCTAAGAAATGGACGGAACTTCGGGGGATTATGGTCTACTCTCTTGGCGTGAACAGCGTGACGGCGTCAAAGGAAGACGAAGAGATGATCAAGCAGCTGCAGAAGTCAGCGGTGATGCGCGACCCCAATATGGCGGCGGCGACGCTTGTCGGGGCGCAGGCGGACGCCATGCGCATGGCGGCAGGTAATAAGAACGGTGCGATGTCCGGCTTCATGGGTATGGGGATGGCACAGCAGGCAGGTGGCGTGAATCTGCAGGATTTATATGCCATGGGCCAGCAGCACAGAGCGGCGGCAGAGTCTATAGCTCCGTTAGAAGCAGCGCCTGGTTCAGGCGGCAGGCAGGTGGGAGCGGCGCCCGGTTCAGGCAGTTGGCAGGCGGGAGCAATGCCTGGTTCAGGCGGCAGGCAGGTGGGAGCTGAGGCGGGCGCCGTGAACCGGCAGCCTTCGGATGAAGTATGGACCTGCGCCTGCGGTGCGGCCGGTAATACCGGAAAATTCTGCGTGGAGTGCGGCGCGCCAAGACCCGGCCAGACGGCGGACTGGGTCTGTGTCTGCGGCGCCCGGAATAAGGGGAAATTCTGTTCGGAATGCGGAAGGAAGAAGCCGGCAGGCGTCCCCCAGTACCGCTGTGACAAGTGCGGCTGGGAGCCTGAGAATCCTGCAAAACCGCCGAAGTTCTGTCCGGAATGCGGGGATCCGTTTGACGACGGCGATATCGTATAGATATTGCAGAGATCGTTATTGATTATGTAATGCTGTATTAAGGCCGCACGGATGATCATTCATATAGGCCAGGATAAAAGCCACGGCCGTCTGGGAGGTGTTACATTCATTTCCCATGACGGAGATGGCTTTTTTCACCTTATTCTGCACCGTGTTCCTGTGCAGGAAGATGGCGTTCGAAGTCCGGCCGATGCTGCGTTCATTTTCCAGATACTGCATGAAGATGTCGCAGAGATCCGTGTGGTTCTTGCGGTCATATCTTTTGAGAATCTCATAGCAGGGGGAAGACAGCATCCCGGCGGGGACGACGTCCTTTAATTCCTGCAGTATATAAGGGACGAAGACATCCTTGAACTGATAGAATTCCTGCAGGGGGCCTGCTGTCTGCCTTCCCAGGCGGATCGCTTCGTTACATTGGAGTACGGCTGTCGGCAGGTCCATCAGCGTGAAGAAAGTATTGCTGATCCCACAGGTGAATGAGATGCCGCCCAGGCTTGCACGGAACAGTGTTTCCTGCTCAGAAGCCAGGAAATTCCCAAGTTTGTCGGACTCATTGTTGATGCGCAGGACATACAACGCCTTCTGGTAGACGAAAGGCTTCCATATGGGCGAGGCATTTCTGAGGTTCCAGCTGATAAAGGAGCATGGAATATCCGAAGGATCTTCGCAGCTGATGCGTGCAAGCCGGAAATATCCTTCCATGTTAAGTCCCGGTATGAAACTTACCTGATCCTCGTACTGCTTACAGGAGGCCGTGGGGTTCTCCAGGATCTCCGTAAAGAGAGATTCGTAGATCTCGGAGGAAGAGCGGGTCCGGAAGCGCTCCTGCTGAAAATAAAGGCTGAGATTTCCGGAGATGATATTCATCAGATCCAGGTAGTTGGTCTTTGGATGCATACTGCACCGGAAGACAAGGGCGTATCCCACCGTATGGCTGCTTGCGGTAAAACGGTACATCATACTGTAGTAGCAGTCATGGGTGGTGAGACAGTAGTAGTTGATCAGAGGATTCGCCGCATTCTCGGAGGTCGACAGAAGACCGTCCTGGCGCAGCCTTGTCATGGTATCCGGGGTGACGTAGCCGTTCTTCAGGATATCCTCCATAATCGGGTCGCCGCTTCCGGCAGTCTGTACATAGCCCAGGAGGGAAAAATTGCGGTCCAGGATCACCATCGGGTGCACGATATATGTACTTGTCAGGTCGAGCAGTTCCTTCAAGGGCCTGTTCTGCAGAAGCGCCAGATGGAAATTCGTGTCCCATGCTTCAAAATCATGGAAGATGGTCAGCACCCGGTTGAATACATGGGGAAAGGTGTCGTCCGTATACAGCAGTATCAGAGACAGCCCCGGATGGAATTGCGCGGGATGTGTATCCTGGTTCTGGCAGACGCATAGAAATGTATCTCCGTCTAAAACCTGTTTCCCGGGAAGGCGGCTCAGGTAATTGCAGAGCATTTCCTCAGAAAGAAGATAGAGATACTGCTTGCCGTCTTTTGGCGCGGCGTCCATGTCAAAGAGCTTTACCCCGGCGTAAGCCTTTGACAGATTGGTGTTCTGTGATTCATAGATACTGTTTGCCGAGAGTTGGTACAGTATAACATTTAATGGCAGCTGCATAGATCATTTCCTCCAGTGAACTATAGAATATCACAATAAAAGTGCATTATGCATAGATAACTGGCAAAATAATGTATTTTTTTACATACAAAAATACGGAGATTCATTCTATGATGATAGAGGTTGAACAATGGAAGTAAAGTAAAAGAAAGTTGGGAGGAATGAAAATGAACCTGTTCACACCGGCCGAAGTGGCCAAGAATTATATCGCTACAGGAAAAGCAAAGGTGAATACGCCGGTCAGCAAGATGTTTCTTCTTGCGGTCCTGGCAGGCGCGTTTATCGGGATGGGAGGCGTTGGGGCAACGACCGTGGCCGTATCGGTTCCGCTTGCATCCGTGGGGAAATTTGTGGGAGCCTGTGTATTTCCGGGAGGTCTTACCATGGTACTGCTGGCGGGGAGCGAATTATTTACAGGTAATACGCTGCTTGTGATTCCGCTTCTGGAAAAGGAGATCACCCCGGCAGGAATGCTTAAGAACTGGGGCGTCGTATATCTGGGGAATATCGTGGGTGGCTTTCTGGTTGCGGCAGGCATCGTGTATTCCCATCAGGTCAGTCTGTTCGGCAATCAGATGGCGGTGTCTGTTCTTTCTACGGCGGCGGGGAAATGTACGATGGCGTTCGGCGACGCAGTGATCAAGGGAATCCTGTGCAATTTCCTGGTATGTATCGCCGTATGGATCTCCTTTGCGGCGAAGGATGTGGCCGGGAAGATCGCGGGGCTGTTTTTCCCGATCATGATGTTCGTGCTCTGCGGCTTCGAACACAGTGTGGCGAATATGTACTATGTCAGCGCGGGACTTTTTGCCAAGGGGATTCCGGAGTATGCCGATGCGGCGGCGGCGGCCGGGGTGAACCTGGATGCGGTCACCTGGGGCGGCTTCTTTGGAGGCAACCTGCTTCCGGTGACGATTGGAAATATCATCGGCGGGGCGGTCTGCGTGGGATGTGTATACTGGTTCGTCTATTTGAGGAAAAAATAAGCAATTCGTGCTTTTAGAAGGGAGATACAATATATGAGTAAGATCTATCTTGCAAACAGCAGGCTCAGTGATGCGAAGATCGGGCCGCTGCTTAAGAAGTTCTCGAACAAGGTCAATGTGTATCCGCCGGGGACCTGTCCGCTTACGGTTCAACTGTCGCTTCTGCAGGCGTCAAGGAACCAGACCTGCGGCAAATGTGTACCCTGCCGGGATGGTCTGCGGCAGCTGGAGAAGATGCTGATCAAGGTCCTTCGCGGCCGGGCGGACATGGATACCCTGATCGAGATGAAGGAACTGGCAGTTATGATCCGCGACAGTGCGGACTGCGCCATCGGCTACCAGTCGGCCATTGAGGTGCTGGAGGGCCTGGAGACCTTCAAGGAGGATTATATCAGTCATATCCGCAGACAGGAGTGTACCGGAATCACCGGACAGAAGATTCCATGTGTGACCTTATGCCCGGCACATGTGGATATTCCGGGATATATTGCCCATGTAGAGGAGGGCAGCTACGACAAGGCCATCAACCTGATCCGCAGGGACAATCCGCTTCCCACGGCCTGCGCCATGATCTGCGAGCACCCCTGCGAGGAGCGCTGCAGAAGGAATCTGATTGATACGTCACTGAATATCCGCGGAGTGAAGAAGTATGCGGTAGACCAGATTGCCGCGGACAAGGTAGAGGTGCCCAGAGCGAATCCGGCTACCGGGAAGAAGATTGCCGTCATAGGCGGAGGCCCAAGCGGGATGACGGCGGCGTATTATCTGTCATTGATGGGGCATAAGGTAACCGTATACGAGGCGAAGGAGTGGCTTGGCGGCATGCTGATGTATGGGATTCCCAATTACCGTTTCCCCAAGGACAGACTGGACGAGGACATGAACGCCATCCTGTCTACGGGGAATATCGAGGTGAAATACGGCGTCAATGTGGGCGTGGATATTCCGGTCGAAGAGGTACATAGAAGTTATGACGCCATGTACGTGGCCATCGGCGCCCAGGCAGGCAAGAAACTGAGGCTTGAAGGTATCGACGCGAAGAATGTGTTCTCGGCGGTGGAGATGTTAGACGAGATCGGGCATGACAGGAAGCCTGACTATACCGGCAAGACGGTTGCCGTCATCGGAGGCGGCAATGTGGCTATGGATGCGGCAAGAAGCGCCCTTCGCTGCGGCGCCGCGGATGTGCGGATCGTATACCGGAGACGGCAGGAGGATATGACGGCGCTGGATACGGAGATTGAGTCCGCCGTGATGGAGGGAATCGAACTGATGCTCCTTCAGGCGCCCAAGCATATCGAGATGGATGAAGACGGAAACTGCTGTGCGCTCTGGACCCAGCCTCAGATGACCGGGCCGTATAAAAACGGCAGGCCGGCGCCTGTGGACGCGGTTTCCAAAGAGCCTCTGCGCATTCCCTGCGATGTGATACTGATCGCCGTGGGACAGGATATTGTCAGCGCACCCTTTGAAGCGTTTGGTATGCCCGCTCAGAGAAATGTGTTCCAGGCGGGACTCGATACGGCGATTGCCAATATGCCGGGAGTGTTCGTGGGCGGCGACTGTGCGACGGGGCCGGCCACTGCGATACGCGCAATCGCGGCCGGCAAGGTTGCCGCTCACAATATTGACGAATATCTGGGATACCACCATAAGCTTGACTGCGGCGTGGAGGCGCCGGAGGCGAGACCCAACAACCGGATTCCCACGGGACGTGTCAATATCCAGGAGCGTCCGGCTTACTTAAGAAAGCATGATTTTGAGCACGTGGAGTGTCCGATGACCTATGAGGAAGTCCAGCAGGAGTGCGGCAGGTGCCTGCGGTGCGATGTGTTTGGATGCGGGAAGCTCGACGGCGCGGTTGACCGGTAATGCGTCAGGATGCTTTTGTCTTACAGGTATCGTAGAGCATAGGAAAGGAAAGATGGAAGAATCGTTTATTCGGAGGAAGAAAATGCAGATAACAATAAATGGAAGAAACATAGAGGCCGCAGAAGGCAGCACAATCCTTCAGACGGCCCGCAGGGAAGGAATCGGGATCCCGACACTCTGTTATCTTGAGGGTGTCAATGATATCGGCTCCTGCCGCCTGTGTGTGGTAGAGCTTGGAGGAACACAGGAACTGGTTGTGGCCTGCAATACAAAGGTAAAGGAAGGCATGACCATCCTTACCCACAGTGAACGCGTGATGGCGGCGAGGCGGATGGTACTGAAATTATTGCTGTCCGAACACTACGGGGACTGTTTCAGCTGTGAGAAGAACGGAGACTGTGAGCTGCAGAAATACTGTATCGAGTATGGCGTGGAGACGACAGAGTTTACCGGAGCGAGGAAGGAGAAGAACTTCAAGAAGAAGGATGCACATCCGTTCTTAAGTTATGATCCGGACCGCTGTATCGAATGTCAGAGATGCGTGAAGACCTGTTCCCATGTGACCGGGAGGGGAGCGATCTGGCTTGGCAAGACGGGGATGTTCTCTATCATTGACGCTCCGTTTGGAGAAGACTGGAAGAATACACTCTGCGAGTCCTGCGGAAACTGTGCCCAGGCGTGTCCGACGGGCGCGCTGACGGTGAAGCGCAGAAAGACCTACCGTGCGTGGGAAGTAGAGAAGGTGCGCACGACCTGTCCGCACTGCGCTACGGGCTGTCAGTTAGATCTGGTGGTCAAGGACGGAAAGATTGTGGATGCGGTCGGCGCAGACGGGCCGTCCAACCATGGTCTGCTCTGTGTCAAGGGGCGCAGCGGATCCTTTGATTTCGTGGATTCTCCGGAGAGGATCCGTTATCCGCTGATCAAGAATAAGGAGACGGGTGAATTTGAAAGGGCGACCTGGGAGGAAGCGCTGGACCTTACGGCTTCTAAGTTCACTGAGATCAAGAATCAATATGGAGGTGAGGCGCTGGCCGGTTTTGCCTGCTCTCGTTCAGCCAATGAAGACATCTACATGCTTCAGAAGATGGTTCGGACAGTATTTGGCAGCAATCATACCGATAACTGCGCGCGCGTTTGACATGCTCCTACTGTTGCCGGGCTGGCAACCACATTAGGTTCGGGAGCGATGACGAACACCATTTATGATATTACACATGAGTCCGACGCCATTCTGATGGTAGGGACGAATCCGGAATGTGCACATCCGGTCATCGGTATGCAGATAAGGCAGGCTGCAGCCAGAGGGGCGAAGCTGATTGTTGTGGATCCGCGGGATATCGACCTGGCGAAGCAGGCGGACATCCATCTGAAGCTGCGTCCCGGCACCAACGTTGCGTTTGCCAACGGTATGATGCACATCTTCATCGAGGAAGGACTGGCGGACCAGAAGTTCATCGAAGAGAGAACGGAAAATTATGAGGCTATGAAGGAAGCCGTGAAGGAGTATACTCCGGAAAAAGTGGGGGAGATCTGCGGTATCGATCCGGATAAACTCCGCGAAGCGGCAAGAATCTATGCGATGGCAGACCGTGCGCCGGTGATGTACTGTCTTGGCGTAACGGAGCACCATACGGGTACGGAAGGGGTAATGTCCCTGTCCAATATGGCGCTGATGGCAGGCAAGATCGGACGTCCGGGATGCGGCGTGAATCCGATCCGCGGACAGAACAATGTTCAGGGCGCCTGTGATATGGGCGCTTCCCCGAATCAGTTCCCGGGCTATCAGAATATCTCCAAAGAAGGAATCGTAGAGAAGTTCGAGAAGGCGTGGGGTGTCGCGCTGAACCCAAAGGAGGGGACGAAGGCGACGGACTGCTTCCCCAAGATGATCAGCAAGGAGATCCGGGGATTGTTTATCTTTGGCGAGGACCCGGTGAGGACGGACCCGAATACGAATCATGTGATCAAGGCTCTTACATCCCTTGACTTCTTCGTCGTAGACGAGCTGTTTATGACGGAGACTGCGAAGCTTGCCGACGTGATCCTTCCGGGAATCTCCTATGCGGAGAAGGAGGGAACCTTTACCAACACAGAGCGGCGTGTGCAGAGGATCCGTAAGGCCGTCACGATTGCGGGGGAGGCAAAGCCGGATACCTGGATCTTTACAGAGATCATGAACCGCATGGGATATCCGCAGCCGCATCTGACGCCGGCAGAGATCATGGAAGAGATTGCTTTGGTGACGCCTTCCTACGGCGGGATCAGCCATGCGCGTCTCGACAGCGAAGAAGTCGGCGGACGGGGATTGCAGTGGCCTTGTCCGGCGCCGGACCATCCGGGTACGCCGATTATGCACGTGGGTAAGTTCGCGCGGGGTATCGGGTATTTCCGCCCTGCACAGTATATTCCTGCTACGGAGCTGCCGGACGGGGAGTATCCGCTTACCATGATGACAGGGCGTATCCTGTATCATTACAACGCCTGTGCCATGACGGATAAGACGGCGGGGATCAACGAGATTGCCGGAGAGTCCTTTATCGAGCTGAATACGCTGGATGCGAAAGCTCTTGGCATTGAGGACGGAGAGAAGATTGCCGTATCCTCGCGGAGGGGAGCGATTCAGACGACGGCACATGTGTCTGAGAAGACCAGGCCCGGGGAATGCTGGATGCCGTTCCACTATATCGAGGGAGGCGCGAACTGGCTGACCAACGATGCGCTGGATGGTATCTCCAGTACGCCGGAGTATAAGGTGTGTGCGGTGAAGGTGGAGAAGATAGCATCATGTATATAGAAGAGCAATATCTGAGAAGGGCATGCCGCAGTGCATGCCCGGAACTTAGTTATGAAAAAGTCCGGGAGATTCTGAGGGACGGAACCATTCGGGAGAATAACCTTGCGGTTCCGGTGGAGCATTCGATGACGATCTGTGTAAATGGGTGTGAGACGGCGGAGGTTACCTGTACCGGACAGTATCTTGCGGAGCTGATTCTCGGGAGGCTTCTGACGGCGGGGGTGATTGAAGATGCAGGAAGGGTAGAGTCGGTCTGTGTCAGCAGGTCGGGAAGAGCCGGGAAGGTGATCCTGAAAGGGGAGAGGGGATTACCGGCAGAAGATTTGCGGCCTGTATCGCCGATTCTGTGGCAGAAGGAGTGGATCTTCGCACTTGCGGACAGATTTGCAGAAGGCATGCCTATCCATCAGGAGACCTTCGCGACTCACAGTTGTTTCCTGTCGGTAAAGGGAGAGTTGCTGTTCGAATGTGAGGATATCGGGCGGCATAACGCGTTTGACAAGGTAATCGGATACGCCCTTCGCAATCAGATCGATCTTGGGCAGTGTATTGTGTATCTGAGCGGACGGATTCCGGCAGATATGGCGGTGAAGGCGGTCAGAGCCGGGATTCCGGTTCTTGCGGCCAAGGCGGCGGCCACACGCGAAGCGGCTGAGATTGCAGGAAGATACGGGCTTACGCTGATCTGTTCGGCAAGGCGGGATGTGTTGAGGGTGCTTGCCCCTTAAGGACTCAAAATATTGCCTTGCAGTCAAAGAACTTTTTGGTTTGATCAAAGAGTTCAAAAAGAGAGTGCATAATCCGGACAGGTGTGATATACTTGACGCGATAAGGAGTGTGTATGGTGTGTTACTTTTACAGCAGATGATTGTATTGTTTATCTATATTCTCATAGGATATGGCGCGGCCAGGAAGGGGGTCATGGACGAGACCTTCAGTAAGAAGATATCCTGGATCGTGGTGAATGCCGCGAATCCCGCGCTTACCATATCCGCGGTAGTGAACGGTGACGGGACGATCAAGGGGGAGGAACTGATTCTTACCGCGGTGGCCGCGTTTGTGATATTGGGAGGAATGGTATTGCTTTCACTGGTGATGCCGTTCTTATTTTGCGTCAAAAGGAAACACCAGGGCGTCTACAGGCTGATGTCCGCATTTAACAATATCGGGTTCATGGGGTATCCGGTCATTGCCGCAGTATACGGGCAGGAGGCGCTCTTGTATGCGGCGATTTTCTCCATGCTGTTCAATGTCCTTATGTACACCTACGGGATCTGGACCGTACAGGAGAAGGGAAGCGGCGGGATTGAGCTTGGGAAGATCTTCAATATAGGGGTAATCGGAAGCTTGATTGCCATTGTGATATATCTGGCCGGGATACCGACGCCGGAATTTTTCAACACGACTATGGCAGGCCTGAGCGGACTCACGGCTCCTTTAAGTATGATGGTGATAGGGATCTCTCTGACGAGCATAAGACTTAAGGAACTGTTTACGGATATCAGGCTGCTTCTGTATTCCCTGACGAAGCTTCTGGTACTTCCGGTTCTGGTGATGCTGGTGATTGTCAGAGTGATTGAGAATGAGATGCTGTGCGGAGTCTGTATGATCATGGTTGCCACGCCGGCCGCCAGCATGACTGCCATGCTGGCGCAGCAGTATGCAGACGAGGAGAGTGCAAAGCTGGCGGCCAAAGGAGTGGCGCTTACGACGCTGCTGTCTGTGGTGACGATTCCGATCGTATCGGCGGTGGTTTTCTGAGGGAAAAAGACAATAAGGCTTGCAAAGACGGCTTACGCCGCCTGGCAGGCCTTATTTTTTTCTGCCCAAAATCAATCTGTGCAGGGGGCTATGCCCGGCCCGGGAGTGTTCCGGGCGTATTTTTTTAGAAAAATATCTGAGTGTGGAGATTTTTGGACACTCACTTTGTTAAACTGACAGAGAACTAAGAAAGATACCAGTCTCCATCCTGCCGGATGGAGTGTCAGAACAGGAGGTGCAGAGCATGAAAGGATATTTTGTGGCAGATGGTTATATGGGATATGTGGATGGAAGCTATCTTCTGTTTGCAGATGAGAGTGATTATCGAGAGTTTCTGGAGGAAGAATAATGAGAGAGGTTATAGGTTCGGTATATGATTATAAATATGACGGAGAACAGAAGAGGTTCGGACAGGTAATCGGATTCTTATTCCGGCCGGAACCAGAGCCGGAAGGGAAGACGGAGTTCGAATTGTCCGGTCTGATTGCGGAAGAACTAGAAGTGATGAGCCGGAAGGAACGCAGAGTGCTGATGAAGAGGGCAGGGCTTGACCCGGATCAGTATGATTTCTGAACAAGAGTATTGAAAATGTATTGAAGATATATATATTTTGGCGGAATGTGAAATAATATGGTACAATATGCCTGAGACAGTAGTATGAGGAGAAGGGCGCCTTATAGGGTGTGCAGCAGACTTGGAGGATGACAGATTGTGGCAGTTTCACAGGTAAAGCTAAGAACTTTGTATATTATGAAGATGCTTCTTGAGAAGACGGATGAGAAGTATACGATGTCCGCGGCGGATATAGACAGAGCGCTGCGCGACTATGGGATGTCTGCAGACCGTAAGACGGTGTACAATGATATTGAGACGCTGAAGCGGTTCGGTATGGATATTCTGCAGGTGAAGGGAACCAACGTGGGTTATTATATAGGAAGAAGGAAGTTTGAACTGCCGGAGCTTAAGCTTCTCGTGGACGCCGTACAGGCGTCGAAGTTCATCAGCCGGAAGAAGTCGGAGGAACTGATCCGGAAGCTTGAGAGTCTGGCAAGCGAGCATGAAGCAAGGCAGCTCCAGAGGAATGTGTTTATCTATAACCGTCCCAAGACCGGCAATGAGACCATCTATTATAATGTAGACCAGATACATACGGCGATCCTTGGAAACCGCCAGATTCAGTATCAATATGCGGAGTGGACGGTGGGGAAGGAACTTAGGCCCAGGAAGAACGGGGCAGTCTATAGGGTCAGCCCGTGGGCGCTGACATGGGATGATGCGAATTATTATCTGATTGCCTATGATGAAGAGGCGGACTGTATGAAGCATTACCGGGTGGACAAGATGCAGCATACAAGCGTGACAGATAAGGAGCGTATCGGGCGGGAGAAGTTCCGGGATTTTGATCTGGCAGAATTCTCCAAGAAGACCTTTTCCATGTACGGCGGACATGATGAAGAGGTTACGCTGCAGTGCAGAAATGAACTTGTCGGGGTGATCCTGGACCGGTTTGGCACGGAAGTGATCGTGATACCTGCGAATGACGAAGAGTTCCGCGTGCGTGTGCTGGCTGCGGTCAGTCCCCAGTTCTTCGGATGGGTGACGGGGATTGGCAGCGGGCTTCGCATTGCCGGTCCGGAGCATGTACGGAAGGAATACAGGGAATATCTGAAGGAGATCATGCAGGAATATTTATACTAGTGTGCTGTCTGCATTATATTCAGTCAGCATACTAGTACCTCAGCTTGATATTAGATAAGGAAACCTCTGCCTCGTATCCTTTGGTATGCAGCATGTATTCCATCCCGCTTTTGGCGAGGTCGATGTGGTTCTGCGGGGCGATCATGATCTCTTCAACGGGCAGGTTCCGTTCGCTTAGCGGGATCTCTATATAAGGGAGCATGAAGCCGTCCTTGGCGCGGAAGTATACGGCGGTATTCTTCTGCTTCTTGAATATGAACCGGTATTCCTGTTCTTCTGCAAATCCCTCGTGTTTGAAAAACATGGCGTAGACCTCCGTGGTCCTGCGGAATTTCCGGCAGGCCTTCAAGTAGGTCGTATTCTGACGGTCGCGGTTCCCGGCCTCCAGGATCTCATCCATGGACATTCTGAGCAGATTGGGCAGATAGTTGCAGAGGATTCTGCGGATCAGCTGCTTTTGCTGCTTCGCGTCATAGACGACCAGTCCATGGTACGCAATCTCTGCGGCCTCCTCGATCCTTGCGATGATGTCGTTGCTTCGGAAGCCTATGTTGTAGCCGGTCTTATTGCCGAATTCAGACCACATCGTGATACTGTCCCTGCATTTTGAGAAGGAAAGAACGAAATATTCTCTGCTCTTTTCATGGTCTGCATAGATGGAATCCTTAAGGAACATCTCTCTTAACGCCGGTTTCTTGATCGTCTCCCGGCACACCTCGTCTATGATCCCGCGTATGTGGGAGAATTCATTGGGATCATTCAGAAAATCACTCTTTGTTGCCCAGAAACAATTATGGTTTATAATGCCGTTGATACCGTTGCTTTTCGTGTAATGGTACAGAATACTGCCTTTTTCTGCGTGTTCCAGTTTGACCTGTCTGCCGGACATCTCATATTGCCTCCTTTTCTTTTATGGTCGGTTTTTGCATGGGGTATGCGCCGTATTCACACATATCGGGCGCCATCCATAAGCCGCTTATATGTATTATAGAGAAATAGATATAAAATATCAATACAAAAAGACAGCACACTAGTATAACCCGACTTAAGAAATTTTTAAGATTAATATTGAGTTTCTTTTAAGCCGGATATATTATAGTAACCGTGTAAACATATCAGGCACAGACAAAAGAAGCAATGCCGGCCTGACAGAGGATGGATGATTGCAGTGCAGGATGGGCGTGAATGAATATCATCTGCAGTGGAATCACAGGCAGGAGACGATACAGAAACGGAGGGGATACCGGTGGGAGCGGAGACAATACTGGTTGTGGATGATAATAAGGAGATCGTATATTCTATCAGCGAGCTGTTGAGATATGAAGGATATCAGGTGGTGAAGGCGTATGACGGCATGGAAGCGCTGGAGGCGCTGGAGAGGGAGCAGATTAATCTGATTCTTTTGGATGTGATGATGCCAAGACTTAACGGCTTGTCTGCGTTGATGAAGCTTCGGGAGAAGAGCCGGATACCGGTAATCATCTTATCGGCCAAGACAGAGGAGAGCGATAAGGTATCGGGGCTGATACTCGGTGCGGATGATTATGTTGAGAAGCCATATAATCCGGCGGAACTGACAGCGAGAATCAAAGCGCATCTCCGGCGGTATCATGCCTGGGGAGAAGGCAGGCCCCAGACAGATGAGGACCGGATCGTTAACGGAGGGCTGGAGCTTGACAAGAAGCAGCGGCTGGTGGTGGTGGAAGGCGAGGAGGTGCGGCTGACTGCTACGGAGTATAAGATCCTGGAGCTTCTGATGGAGCATCCGGGGCAGATTTTCCCTGCGGAACAGATCTATGAGGAGGTCTGGAACGAGCAGGCGGATTATGCGGTGGAGAATACGGTCATGGTCCATATCCGCCACATCCGTGAGAAGATAGAGATAGATGCAAAGAAACCAAGATACGTAAAGGTGGTGTGGGGGATTGGATACAAGATGGAAAAATATAGTTGAAAGAATGTACATTTTTGTTAAGAAGAACCAAAGGAATATTCCGGGAATCGTTCTGGTTGTTCTGGGTACGTTTACTTGTGGGATTATGATCTTGTACCGGACTTCCTATTCCTCAAGGATGGTTCTGTGCGGGGGAGCGGCGGCGAATCTCTTTCTGGGTTCTGGAATGACTCTTTTTCTGGGCGGTTATCTGAACCGGAAGTATCGGGATTTGAATACTCAGCCGGGACTTGATTATGAGGAGTGGAAAAGGGTCCGGACGGATTCTTACAAATTACTTCATAGGGGTGCGGCAGTCTGGTGTTTTGCGGCGGCCTGGTATCTGTATGATCTTGTCTATGACAATGGCGTCTGGGGAGGGATTGGCAACGACTGGCATCATAATTATGCTACCGGTTATGTGATGGTCATTACGGCTCTGATCCAGTTCCTGCTTGCCCAGAGAGTAGTCAGGCATTTCTGGCAGGAGAAACTGGATATGGTCATGGACAGCAAGGAGAAGCTTCTGCAGAAACGGCTTGAAGAAGCGCTGGAAGTAGAGCGGAAGAGCCTTGAGAGGGTGTCCCGCAGCGATCAGCTCCGCGTCGATTTGATCACGAACGTATCTCATGACCTGAAGACGCCGCTGACTTCGATGGTCGGTTATATTGAACTGATTAAGAAGGAGGAACTAAGTGATGTCGTGCGGGATTATATAGACGTCGTCTCCGCCCGGACGGAGAAGCTTAAGGAGATGATCAACAGTCTCTTCGCGCTGGCGAAGGCGGGCAGCGGCAATGTGGAGTTTCAGAAAGAGAATTTCGAGGTAAACCGCCTGATTGAGCAGATCTTTGCAGATATGGAAGACAAGGTGAAAGTAAGCGGGCTTCAGTTCGTGATGCTGCTTACGAAGGAGGATACGAGAATATACTCGGATAATTCGTATTTTTACCGGATATGCCAGAATCTGATTGAGAATGCACTGAAGTACTCCGCAGAGGGAACCCGTGTATTTGTAAAGACATATCTGAAAGATCTGCCGTCCGACGTGGAGATAAGGTCAGGAGAACATATACTTCCTGATGCCGGGATGAGGCCGGTCTGTATAGAGATTACCAATACGGCGGGGTATTTCATGGACTTCACAAAAGAAGATATCGTAGAGCGTTTCGCACGTGCAGATAAGGCCAGGACCAGCGAGGGCAATGGCCTGGGACTCGCGATTGTGAGTACCTATGCAAAGGCGCTGGGCGGAGAATTCGATATCAGGATAGACTGTGACCAGTTTAAGGCATGCCTGGAGATGAGAAGTCTGGACTAGTACATTGTACTGGTGCGCTGTCTGGTTCGTGCCAGTGTCAGGCAAAATTTCGTGCACATAGCCTTTTGGTACAAAATGACGCTTATGGGAGTTGTACCCATCTGCGTCATTTTATTGACACGTCTGAAAGGGTATGCTAATATAGCCTTCGTTGTACAAAGCATGTAACAAATTTGTAATAAATGTAATAAAGTTGAAATTTTTGAATATACTTTATTAAAACAATCTTCATGCATTGTAACAATAGGAGGGTATAAATTTATGATAAAAAACAAAAAATTCAATTCAGTGGTTGCAGTGGTTTCGGCCTGTTCACTGTTGACAGTCGGATTTACCAGTGAGGCGGCCAATCAGCAGCCGGAAGGAAGACATGTGACGGACGCGAAAGAGAATCATATGATTCAGATAGAAAAGAATACATTTCAGGCGGTGCCGGATACGCTTATGGTATCGACAAGGCAGCAGGTGGAAGCGGAGCAGAGAAGGCATATAGAAGAGATTGAGCGGAGGGAGCGGGAAGAACGGGAGCGCAAAGAGCGTGAGGAAAGAGAGCGGAAAGAACGGGAAGCGGCAGAGCTGCAGTCGCAGTACCAGGAGCTGATGGCTTCGATCATCTTCTGTGAGGCAGGCAACCAGCCTTACGAGGGGCAGGTTGCGGTCGGGGCCGTCATCATGAACCGTGTAAGGAGCAGCGCGTATCCCAACAGTATCGAAGCGGTCATCTATCAGTCGGGGCAGTTCGGCCCGGCGGGCACAGGATGGCTCGACAGAGTCAGAAGCTCCCGGGGATATACAGCCACATCCATGCAGGCGGCTGCGGATGCGCTTGCAGGGGCGAATCCCATCGGCAGCTGCCTGTATTTTGACCAGGGCGGATATGGGATGAAGATCGGGGCGCATTATTTCCACTAATAAAAAAACTGCATTCATAAGAGATATGTTTCCGGAAGGTTTTACTGTACTGGATGAAAACATAGCTAAATGGATGCAGTTTTTCTAATTAATCAATCCGGTAGTAGGCCGCCGAATAAGCGCTCAGTGAGAAGACCGCCCGGCCTTCTTCCAGCTGGAGTACAGTCTTGTCATATTTCTTCGTTCCCGCATATTCCTGGGCGTCGCTTGCAAGCAGAAGCGTAAGCGTGTGTGCGCCGGCAAGATCCAGCATATAGTCTTCCTGTTCCTGGTCAGAGAAGTTGAAGACAGCCAGAATCCGTTCTTTATCGGCGGTCCGCGTAAGAGCGTAGATACACCGTTCTTCCTGATGGCAGTCATTCCAGAAGAACCCTGCCGTATCGTAATCTTTCTGCCAGAACGCCGGGTGCTCAAGGTAGATGTGGTTCAGATCCTTCATAAACCGGTGGAAAGCGTCGTGGATCGGATAGGTCAGGATATCCCAGTCCTGTTCGCGTTTCTCATCCCACTCGCGGAGCTGGCCAAGCTCATTGCCCATAAAATTCAGTTTCTTGCCGGGATGGGCGTACATGTACATATAGAACGCCCGCGCCTGGGGGAACTTATCGTCGTACGCTCCGTGCATCTTCTGCATGATGGCGGCCTTGCCGTGTACCACCTCGTCGTGGGAGAGCGGCAGCAGGAAGGCGTCGTTGTAGTAATACATCATAGAGAAAGTCAGCTTGTGGTACTGCTCCGTGCGGTACGCAGGCCCTGTGCGGAAATAGTCCAGTGAATCGTTCATCCAGCCCATATCCCACTTGTAGTCGAATCCCAGTCCGCCTTCGCCGACCGGCCTGGTAACGCCCGGGTAGGAGGTGGAGTCTTCGGCAGAGAGTATGGCGGAAGGGTGCAGCGCCTTCAGCCCCTGATTCATCTCACGGATAAATGCGACGGCAGTGTTATTGACTCCCCTTGCCGGCTCTCCCTGCCAGTAGATGACCCGGCTGATGGCGTCCATACGGATCCCGTCTATATGATACTCCGTAAGCCAGTAGTTGGCGGCGGATTGAAGAAAGCTTCTGACCTCTCCGCGGGAATGCATGAAATTGCAGCTTCCCCATTCACTGACGCCCACATCCTGGTGGGGATATTCATAGAGGGCAGTTCCGTCATAATTGGCCAGGCCATATCCGTCTACGGCGAAATGAACCGGTACAAAATCCAGGATCACGCCGATATCGCTACGGTGGCATCTGTCGATGAATTCCATCAGCTCAGGAGCTGTCCCATAACGGGAGGTAGGACTGAAAAACCCGGTATTCTGGTAACCCCAGGACTCGTCGCAGGGATGTTCGCTTAGGGGCATGATCTCTACATAGTTGTAGCCATATTCCTTCAGATAGGGAATCAGGATATCCGCCATCTCCGTATAAGTATACCAGTCGTCCGCCTCCTCCGAAGGCTTCTTAAACGATCCGAAATGGATCTCATAGATGTTCAGCGGCTTGTCCTTACAGTCTGAACGCTTCTGCATCCACAGGGAATCCTGAAAGCTGTAGTCTGAGAGGCTCCGGATGTAGGAGGCTGAATTGGGTCTGAGCTCCATGCCGAATCCGTAAGGGTCGCAGTGGTCCACACAAGACTGGTCCTGTCTGTAGATGCGGTACTTATACATCTCGCCGGGCGCCGCGTTTGGGACATAACATTCCCAGAAATTACCGTCATAGATTCTGTGCATCTCCAATTCCTGCCAGTCGGTGAATTCGCCGATCAGGGCAATCCTTGACGCCCCCGGCGCGAAGGTGCGGAAGGCTACGCCTCCGGCCTCGATATGCGCTCCGAGAAACTGGTAGGCGTCGAATATTTTCCCGGTATAAAATCCATAAAAATCCATAAATAGTCCTCCTGTATGAAAGATAATAGACATTAGTCGTTTTATGATTTATACTTAGTATAATAACAGAAGAGACGGTTATCCACCGACAATATAAAAGGATGGATGGATAACCGACGATTTGGGAAAAGTGTCGGAGTATAGATGGGTTATATAAGATACGGCAAAGAGGAGAAATGATATGGATCTGCGTGTAGAGAAGACGGAGCGGGGAATCAAGAACGCATTCATCGAACTGCGGTCGAAGAAGCCGCTGGAGAAGATTACGATTAAGGAACTGTGTGAACTGGCGTGCATCAACAAGTCCACCTTCTATTCCCATTACAAGGACATCTATGATCTGTCCGACAGTCTGGAGGAAGAGGTGGTAAGGTCGATTACCAACAGTATCTCCCATCCTGAATACATAAAGGAGAATCCGGCGGAATTCACCAAAGAGCTGTTTCTTGCATATCTGTCGCAGAATTCACTGACGATGATTCTTTTTTCGGGAAGCAGGAGGAATCATCTGGTAGACAGGATTGAGACGAGTATCAAAGAAATGGTATTTAAAGAATATCCGGAGTACAGAGAGGACGCGGTATGGAATATTATCCTGGGCTATTGCATCCAGGGGGGATACCATACCTTCCAGAGAAACAGGGAGGGAGATATGACGACACTGATATCGGTGATTGGCGAGATTACAAAAGCTGTGCAGGAGTTGTATGGGACATTATGACGGACAGGGAGCCGGTTAGAGAGGAAGCGGTGAGAAGATGGTTTATGAATTGAAGCGGCCGGAGATAGCGGCAAAGTTGTTTGAAGGATGGCAGGAGACACTGATCTGGTCCTGCCTGCAGGGGGTGATGGGAAAGATCTGTGCGGATTCCCGGGAAGCCCCGGTCTCTGCGATGGCTCTTTTGGGAGATTTTTGTTTCTTTGCAGGGAGGCCGGATAAGGAACTTGTGTTATATGGTTCGGGGAAACGGGAAGAGGAGCTTATCAGGAATACGGGAGTGATGATTATGATTCCGCAGGATGAAGAGTGGGCCGGGCTGATCAGAGAATGCTATGGCGAAAAGGCGAGAAGAGCCGTTCGGTATGCCATCAAGAAAGAGCCGGATGTATTTGACAGAGAGAAGCTTCAGGCAGCAGTGGACGGACTGCCAGAAGGATATGTGCTGCGGATGATCGATGAGAGCCTGTTCTGGCAATGCAGAGAGATGGAATGGTGCCGGGACTGGGTCGCCCAGTATGACGATTATGCCCTTTTCCAGAAGTTTGGATTAGGCGTGGTGATCATGAAGGACGGACAGCCCGTGTCCGGTGCTTCTTCCTATTCCGGCTATACTGGCGGCCAAACCGGGACGCACCTCCTGCAAAAAGCAGTATCGGGACGGACCGGCGGAGGGATAGAGGTTGAGATTGACACCAGGGAGGATTACCGCCGGAGGGGACTGGCCTTTGTATGTGGGGCGAAGCTGATTCTGGAATGCCTGGACCGGGGGTGGTATCCAAGCTGGGATGCGCAGAATCTGTGGTCGGCTGCCCTGGCCGGGAAGCTGGGCTATCATATGGATCATGAATATGTGGTTTATGAAGTGGCGCGGGAGACCTTTTAACAGACGGACAGCAGGAACCGGATGGAGCGTGCATGTGCAAAGCACAGACGCGGCGGGGCGTCAGGGCTTTGACACATGCACTCCTAAAAAAAGCAGGCGGGAGGTCAGGATTTGGGATTCACATGTACCATAATATGCTTTACCTGTGAAAAGTTCTGTTCGATCTTCTCATGTACCGCTTCTGCGATGTTATGGGCCTCCTGCAGAGAATGGGATCCGTCGACCAGAATCTCGGCGTCTACATATATCTTATTCCCAAAGATACGGGTCTGCAGCATGTCGATTCCCAGCACATGTTCATTCTGCATGGCACATTCATAGATTTTCTTTTCCGTCTCCTCGTCGCAGGAATGGTCCACCATCTTATCGACCGCATCCTTGAAGATCTCATAGGCGGCTTTCACGATGAACACGAAGATAACCAGACTTGCGATGGAATCCATAACCGGAAAACCAAGCCGCGCGCCTCCGATTCCAACTAAGGCGCCGATTGAAGAGAAAGCGTCCGAGCGGTGATGCCATGCATCTGCCATCAGAGCGCTGGAATGAATCTTTTTGGCATAATGTCTGGTATACCAGTACATGCCCTCTTTGCAGGCGATTGAGATCAGGGCCACAATCAATGCCAGCAGACCCGGGACCTGCAGGCTGGCAGGATCGTTGTGGGAGATATTTTCCAATGCCTTCAGCCCAATCCCAAGACCTGTTATAAAAAGAACCATGGACAGAATGATCGCCGCGACACATTCCAGCCGTTCATGTCCATAGGGATGTTCCTTGTCGGACTCCCGTGATGCCAGGCGGATGCCGATTATGACGACAATGGTGCTGAATACATCCGATGCAGAATGTATCGCGTCGCTGATCATTGCGTTGGAATGGGACACGATTCCTGCAAATAATTTGAATATGGATAATAGTATATTTTCGATGATCGTAATCAAGGATACTTTGTCTGCTGTTCTCTGGAATTCATCTTTCATCCTGTTTCTGTTTTTTTCCATATCAGTCACCTCTTTATTTTTAAAATCTCTATGGCACTCGATATTCTGTGGAGGTTTTCAGTGAATACTGAGAAAAGAATAAAAAAACACCCACGATCAGTATTGGCAACTACTGTCCCGTGGATGAAAGATTCCACTGTCACTTCTGTGACCCGACTCCATGACGCCTGGTCACGGTCTGTTCAGTTTGTACTGTAGATTATATGCAGTGCAAAGAGTTTTTATAGAATATCATATGCGTCGGTTCTTGTCAAGATGAAAAAGAATATTTGATGACGAATGGGTTCTTAAGGATCAGTCCGGTGCCGGAAGCATTTGCGGGCAGGGATTTTGACGTTAAGAGGCTGTCAGAAAATTGCGGAAACAGCAGTTTCTGACAGCCTCAGACTGTTTTATAATATGTCCGTCAAACACAGAAAAAGATTAACCCTTCACACCGCCGGAAGCAAGACCGCTTACCAGATTCTTCTCGATTCCCATGAACAGGATTACGACAGGAACGATTGCAAAGAGCGATGCGGCAAACAGATACTGCCATTCGATCATATTGTATCCGTTGAATACATTGATACCTACGGTCAGAGGCTCACGTTCGCTGGTTGAGATCAGGCACAGTGCAACCGTGTACTCGTTCCACGCGTTAATGAAGATGAAGATCAGAGTCGTAACAATCCCCGGAGCCGCTACAGGAAGCAGGACCTTCGTCATGCCCTGAAGCCGGTTACAGCCGTCGATGGTCGCCGCCTGTTCCATCTCTACAGAGATACCTATGAAGGTTCCGCGCAGCAGCCATATGGTAAACGCCTGGTTAAACGCCGCATTGATGAAGATCAAACCGATGATGCTGTCCGTCAGGCTCAGGATGGACATTACCTTATAGATACCAATCAACAACACGACCGGAGCGAACATCTGGGAGACGATGACAAATCCCAGAAAGATGGTCTGACCCTTGAACTTCATACGTGCCAACGCATAAGCGGCAGGAATCCCGCAGAGCATGGCGATGATTGTGGAGCCTCCGGCAATCATAAGCGAATTCAGCATATAGTTAGCCATAGGAGCACGATGCCAGATATCTATGAAATTGGACCAGACAGCCGTAATCGGGAGTATGGTGCCGTTCATGGAGAAGATCTCCGCCCGGTTCTTAAGAGCAGTACAGAACATGGCAAAATAAGGATACAGTGTAACGATGCATACTATGATTACTACCACATACAGCAGGATACGAAGGACTATCCTTTTAGGAGAACTGGATTTCTTTGTCATATATTATTCATCTCCTTTCCGCAGCGTATAGACCATGTATACACTGGCGCAAATCAGCAGGATCGTGAAACCGATTACGGAAACAGCGGCAGCCTGCCCCTGCTTGCCGTTATAGAATGCCAGTTTATACAAGTATGTAACCAATGTGTCCGTATGGTTGGCGGGGTCGCCCTTGGTGATCGTCCAGATGATCGGGAAGGAGTTGAAGACATAGATGATGTTCAACACCGTACTTACGGTCAGGGAAGAACGAACCAGCGGCATGGTAATCTGGAAGAGCTGCTGCCAGTAATTGGCCCCATCCACTGTTGCCGCTTCATAATAAGTCGTGTCGATACTCTGCAGGCCAGAGAGGACACAGAAGGTTACAAATGGAATGGTTACAAAGATACCACAGGCAATCTCCCATGTAAAATATGCTTCCGCAGTAGGCGTCCAGTTAATGCCCTGATCTATAAGCCCCAGCCTGAGCAGTAAGGTATTCAGTGTACCATAGTCAGTGTCAATGATGAACTTCCATGCGCTTGCCTGGATAACCAGCGTCGTTGCCCACGGGAATACCATGACGGCCCGGGCAATCTTACGACCGCGAAATTCGTTGTTCAGTATCAGGGCAAGTATGAAGCCCAGCACTGTGGACAGTACCACTACGGCGACGGTCCAGACAATCGTATTGCGAAGGACCAGCTTGAACGCGGAACTGTTCATTACCTTGGTGAAGTTGGCAAAACCGGAAAATCCTCGGATAATACCGGCCTTGCTGACTTCGCTTAATGACATCCTGAAGACGAAGATGATAGGAATTAAGATAAAGACCGCCATCAGGATAATACTTGGCAGAATCCAGATATAAGGTTCTGCCTTGCGAAAAGTTTTGTTTTTCACGGGGACACCTCCCTTGTAATCTACGATAAATTTTATAAACAAAACCCCGCAGCCTGCTGCGGGGTAAGCCGGAAAAACGGGACGGGATACCGCCCCGTTATAAAATCTTATTCTGCAATCTCATTCTGAAGTTCGTCTAACAGCTCCTTGACATTTCCCCCAAGTAATGCCTGCTGCTCAACATTGATAACGCCCTGCTTTACATCATCCCATTCGGTCTTTGCAGTCGGGTAGAAGTTACAACTTCCTACGATATCAACCCAGCTTGCCATGCTCTCGTCCTGCTTCGCAAGAATCTCGCCGCCGCTGATTGTAGCAGGCAGGAAACCTTCCATCAGAACCCACTCTGAGTAACGCTCATCCTCATAGAAGAAATCGAAGAAGGTCTTGATCGCTTCCAGTTCGGCGTCAGAGTATTCATTGTCGAAGCACATAAAACGGTCCATAACACCTGCGGAAACAGAATCAACGCCGCCGTTCGTCGGAATCGGAGCAACCCCGTAATTAACGGAATAGCCGCCGTCGGCAATGTATGTAGGAATACTGTTCGGACCAATCATCATGGCAACCTGTCCTGCGCCAAACATATCCTGCAGGTCATAACGGGTGTCGTTGGCCGGATCGCTGTTGGTATAGCCGTCCTTAACCATCTGTACGGCATACTCGATGGCTTCTACATTCTTGTCGCTGTTCAGCGTCCAGTTGCCTTCGTCGTCTACGAATCCGCCGCCGTTGTTCCATGTGTAGTAAGCGAACGCTGCCTGCCCTTCGTCAGTCGTCATATCAATGCCCCACGGATAGATCTTAGAGTCGTGGGCCTTGATTGCCTTACATGCTTCTGTCAGCTCATCCCAGGTGGTAGGCACCTCTACTTGCGCATCTTTCAGGATGTCCGCGTTGTAATATAACGCACGGGCGGAAGCCAGATCCGGAATCGCCCAGATCGTGCCGTCTACGTCGGACTGCTCCAGGAACGCCGGGTACATCTTGTCATAAGTCTCCTTAGATACAAAATCCTCTGCCGGAAGAAGAAGATCGTCCGCCTGATAATTGGCAAATACGTCGATATTCAGAATATCGGGTGCATCGTTGTTGGAAATACGGGTATTCACTACCGTATAGATGTCATTCCATGACTCAACCTCTACCGTAAGGTCAATGTCGGAATGCTCTGCCGTGAAATCCTTAACGAAGTCTTCCCACCATGTCTTGGTGTTCTGGCCGTACTGTGCGGCAATAACGTTGATGGATACCTTGCCGTCGGATCCCCCTTCATCCTTGGCATCCGATCCCCCTTCGGATGACCCGCCGCCGCTGCTGCCGCATGCCGCCAATCCACACATCATGGACAGGATCAAAGATAGTGCTGCTAACTTTTTCATAAAATAAAAACCTCCTTTTGCTTGTCTGACTCTGTTGGTCAGAAGTAATATTGATAAAAGGAGTATACCACGCATCATGGAGTTCGTTAATATGAATATCGAAATAAAGGATAATAAAAAATTATTATACAAAATAACGAAAACATATGTTCTGAGAACCGAAAATTAAATAAGATTTTGATAAAAAGAACGGTGAAAAAGGCGAAGATATAGTCGAATTGACATGAGGGGACGTCTTCTGTTTTATCGGCGGACTGCGACGGGGAACGTGCAGTATTCCCATGCCGGGACAGATGCACGTTCCCCGTTCATATGTGAATCGTTGCTTTGGCGCCTGTAATGATACGGCTCTTTCTTACAGGAATATATATTTCAGGACAAACAGTACCGCCAGTACATACATCAGCACACTGATTTTTTTCGCTTTTGCTTTCCCTGTAACAAGATTCAACGCCACGTAAGAGATTACGCCCATGGAGATTCCTTCAGATATACTGTAGAAGAACGGCATTGCCGCAATACAGATATAACACGGAAGGGCCTCGGAGATATCATTGAAATCAATGTTCACCACGTTCGTCAGCATATAGAAGCCGACAACGATCAGGGCTGGAGCCGTTGCAAAGGACGGGATTGCAAGGAAGATCGGGGACAGGAACAATGCCAGCCCAAACAGGATTGCCGTGGTCACGGATGTAAGTCCTGTCTTGCCGCCCTCTGTCACGCCGGAAGCGCTCTCGACGAAGGTGGTCGTAGTAGTCGTACCAAGCACTGCGCCCGCAGTGGTGGCGACCGCGTCGGCCATAAGCGCGCCCTTGATCCTTGGCAGTTTTCCTTCTTTGTCCAGCATGTCTGCCTTAGAAGCGACGCCGATCAGCGTCCCGATGGTGTCGAACATGTCTACAAATAAAAATGCAAAGATCACGACGGCAAAATTCAGAGTAAATATCCCGTCAAACTTAAGCTTACCGAAAACCGGCAGGATACTTGGCACAGACAGTCCGCTGCTAAAATCAGGAAGAAGTCCGTAGAAACCAAGCTCCGGATTGGGGACATAGATTCCGGCAAACTGGCAGATGATTCCAAGAATCCAGGTAATCAGGATTCCCCACAGGATATTTCCCTTGATATTCTTAATGACCAGGATACCGGTAATGATCACGCCCGCAACCGCAAGCAGAACCGTGATCCCTACATCATGAAAGCCTGCGTTCACTCCGTTCGCAAGATTATATCCGTCTATGGAGAACAACTCCACCAGAGTCGCGCCGCCGATTACGATATTCGCGTTCTGAAGACCGATAAATGCGATGAACAGGCCGATGCCGACACTGACCGCCGCCTTCAGGTTCATGGGGATTGCATTGAAAATCGCCTCGCGTACATTGGTAAGAGACAGGACGATAAATATGATTCCCTCGATGAATACCGCCGTAAGTGCAACCTCCCACTCGTATTCCATACCAAGGACTACGGTGTATGCAAAATAGGCGTTAAGCCCCATCCCGGGTGCAAGTGCAAACGGATAATTCGCAAGAAACGCCATCAGAAGCGTGCCGATGAACGAAGCCAGCGCCGTCGCCGTGAACACAGCCCCCTGATCCATTCCCGTCACCGCAAGGATACTGGGATTCACGGCGAGAATATACGCCATCGTCATAAAAGTGGTGATACCCGCCAGTACCTCTGTCCGGATGTCTGTGTTGTTGTCCTTCAATTTGAAGAGCTTTTCTACCATGTTGTTCCTCCTTTTCTCTCATATGTACTCTTTAGATTACCTTTATATATTAGCAAAATAATGCGCTAAAGTAAATGTTTTCTTCGGCAGACATATTTCTTTTATGAGGCTTGTGATATAATAGCAGTAATTACGCAGTGAAAACAACTGAAAAAGGGGGCTTAGAAGAGTGTTATGAAAAAACCAGGTTACTATTCTTCCGGTGAGTTTGCCCGCATGGCGAATGTGACTCTGCGGACGATCCGGTATTATGACAAACAGGATATATTGAAGCCTTCTTATGTAAGTGAGGCGGGGGCAAGGTTCTATACAGATAAGGATTTTGCCAGGCTGCAGCAGGTTCTTCTTCTGAAGTATCTTGGGTTTTCTCTGGAGGACATAAAAGAGATGCTGATCGGCGAGGTGGATGACCATTACATGATGAATTCCCTGAATATCCAGCTGAAGCTGGTGCAGGATAAGATCGAGCAGATGCAGCTGGTAGAGAAGGCCATACGGGATACGGCGGAGGAGATACGCAAGAAGCATGGGATCGACTGGAACCAGATGCTTAACCTGATCCATCTGACAGGAATGGAGAAGAGCCTAAGGAACCAGTATCAGGACGCGTCCAATATATCTGCGAGAATCAATCTGCACAATCTGTATTCGCAGAATCAGAAGGGCTGGTTTCCCTGGATCTATGAGCAGCTTGGGATCCGGCGGGGGATGAAGATACTGGAGATTGGATGCGGAGACGGGACGCTCTGGACCACGAATCTTGAGAAACTGCCGGAGGATTCAGAGATCATGCTGTCGGATCTCTCGGAAGGGATGTTAAGAGATGCGCGCCGTGCCATTGGCGCAGAGGACCTGCGGTTTTCTTACAAGAGCTTTGACTGTCAGCAGATTCCCTGTGAAGCGGCTTGTTTTGACCTTGTGATCGCCAATCACGTGCTGTTCTATTGTGATGATATCCAGAGGGTGTGCAGGGAGGTAGTAAGGGTGTTGAAGCCCGGCGGCAGATTCCTCTGCAGCGCCTATGGGCGCAATCATATGAAGGAGGTCAGTCAGCTGGTGCAGGGATTTGACGACCGGATTGTCCTCTCGGCAGACAAGCTGTATGACCGGTTCGGAATGGAGAACGGCAGGGCGGTCCTGGCAGACGATTTCCCGGATTGTGAATGGAGGATGTATGAGGACTGTCTGATCGTTCCCAGGCCGGAGCCGCTGATCTCTTATGTGCTGTCCTGTCATGGCAACCAGGGACAGTATATAGCGGAACGGTACAAGGAATTCAGAGCATATGTGAAGCGTAAGACAGACCGTGGGTTCCGGATTACGAAGGAAGCAGGGGTGTTTCTCTGCAAAAGATGATTCCAGGGCAAGGCGCAGCACTAAGAGATCCAATGTATGAGCGGGGGACTGTCAAGTTGTCATTTTACACAGTCCCTTGCCGCCTCTTAGCCTGTCTCTTAATTCTTACGCTGTTCCCGCTGCTCATCCTGCAGTTCCAGAAGATGAAGATGCTTCATCAGATCCTTCTTGGAGCGGATGGAGAGCCGCTGATATCTTGTCAGCAGAGCCTTGGCGTCTTCGGGGAGTGTCCGGGCTTCCGTCACGACGATTCGGGAGCATTCATTGTCATCAAGAAGATAGTCGATGCTTACGTGAAAAAGTCTGGCGAATGCCATCAGCTTTTCGTGGGACGGCTGGCGGTTTTTGGTCTCATAACCGGCAATTGTAGAGCGGGCGACATTTATCTGTTCTGCAACGTAGTCCTGTGTCATATTGTTTTCAAGCCTTAAGGCCTTTAGTTTTTCATCGAATGCCATAATACGCTTTCCTCCTTTGTGCAATTTATTTGGTATATTTTACCAATTGTTGCATTAAAGAACATAAAATGTGTCAAATATAAACGAAACGTTGCATAAAGGAACGGGTGAAGCGAAAAAAGTTTAAAAAGTACAAAAAATTAAAAAAAGGGCTTGAAGGTAACCTTAGGTCACCTGTTATAATATGCCCATATCCGAACATTTTCTCTTAAGAGAGATAAGATTGAAGGAATGAAATACAGGAATTTTATAGACAATACTATTATGGAAGTAAGGAGGTTCTATATTTATGAAGGGAATCATATTAGCAGGGGGATCCGGTACACGTCTGTATCCGTTGACGATGGTAACGTCCAAGCAGCTTTTGCCGATCTATGACAAGCCGATGATCTACTACCCTATGTCGGTGTTGATGAACGCCGGGATCAGGGATATCCTGATTATCTCAACCCCCCAGGATACGCCGCGGTTTCAGGAGCTCTTAGGGGACGGGCATCAGTTTGGCGTCCACCTGTCTTATGCCGTCCAGCCAAGCCCGGACGGACTGGCACAGGCATTTATCATCGGCGCCGAATTCATCGGGGATGATCCGGTTGCCATGGTGTTAGGAGACAATATCTTCGCAGGGCACGGACTTAAGAAGCGCTTACAGGCGGCGGTTAAGAACGCCGAATCCGGAAAAGGAGCAACGGTATTCGGATATTATGTGGATGACCCGGAGCGTTTTGGTATCGTGGAGTTCAATCATGAGGGGAAGGCTGTTTCTATAGAAGAGAAGCCGTCAGAGCCAAAGAGTAACTACTGTGTGACCGGACTTTATTTCTACGATAATAAGGTGGTTGAGTATGCGAAGAATCTGAAGCCCAGCGCGCGGGGAGAACTCGAGATTACAGACCTGAACCGGGTATACCTGGAGGATGAGAAGCTGAACGTAGAGCTTCTGGGGCAGGGGTTCACGTGGCTTGATACGGGGACGCATGAGAGCCTTGTGGATGCGACAACTTTCGTGAAGACTGTGGAGTCCCACCAGCACCGTAAGATTGGATGTCTGGAGGAGATCGCGTATCTGAACGGCTGGATCACGAAGGAAGATGTGCTGGAAGTGTATGAGGTGCTGAAGAAGAACCAGTATGGGCAATACCTGAAGGATGTGCTGGACGGCAAGTTCCAGGACGGACTGTATTAGTATTATTATAGAAGAGATAGGAGAGAAGATATGAATATTATAGTGACCGGCGGAGCCGGATTTATCGGAAGTAACTTTGTGTTTCACATGCTTGACAAGTATCCGGATTACAGAATCATCTGTCTGGACTGCCTGACCTATGCGGGGAATCTGTCGACGCTTGAGCCGGTAATGGATCGTCCGAATTTCCGGTTTGTGAAGGAGAGCATTACAGACCGTGAGGCTGTGTATCGTCTGTTTGAGGAAGAACATCCGGATGTAGTGGTGAATTTTGCGGCGGAGAGCCATGTGGACCGTTCTATCGAGAACCCGGAGGTGTTCCTGGATACGAACATCAAGGGAACGGCGGTGCTGATGGACGCCTGCAGGAAGTATGGTATCACACGCTACCACCAGGTATCGACAGACGAAGTGTACGGCGACCTGCCTCTTGACCGGCCGGATCTGTTCTTTACCGAGGAGACGCCGATCCATACCAGCAGCCCGTACAGTTCATCCAAGGCGGCCGCAGATCTTCTGGTGCTGGCATATCACAGGACTTATGGACTTCCTGTGACCATCAGCAGATGTTCGAACAACTATGGGCCGTATCATTTCCCGGAGAAGCTGATACCGCTGATGATTGCAAATGCATTGAATGACAAGCCGCTGCCGGTATACGGCAAAGGCGAGAATGTCCGCGACTGGCTCTATGTGGAGGATCATTGTAAGGCGATCGACCTGATCATCCATAAGGGCCGTGTGGGTGAAGTCTACAATATAGGCGGACATAATGAGATGAAGAATATTGATATCGTGAAGATCATCTGTAAGGAATTGGGGAAGCCTGAGAGCCTGATCACGTATGTGACAGACCGTAAGGGACACGATATGCGTTACGCCATCGACCCGGCGAAGATCCACAGTGAACTGGGGTGGCTTCCGGAGACGAAGTTTGCGGACGGTATTAAGAAGACGATCCGGTGGTATCTGGACAACAAGGAGTGGTGGGAGACCATCATCTCCGGGGAGTATCAGAATTATTATGAGAAGATGTATGCAAATCGCTGATTTCAGACAACGAGATGAATAAGCAGCTGCTGTCCGTGTCTGTGTGCGGACGGCAGTATATTAGCGGGAGGTAGAAGATGAAGATATTGGTAACCGGCGTGGCCGGACAGCTGGGACATGATGTGATGAATGAGCTGGCGAAGCGCGGCTATGAGGGGATTGGCAGCGACATTGCACCCAGGTACAGCGGTATAGAGGATGGCTCTGCGGTGACTTCCATGCCGTATGTACAGCTGGATATTACAGAGGCAGAAGCGGTGGATGCGAAGATCCGGGCGGCGGCGCCGGATGTGGTCGTTCACTGTGCGGCGTGGACGGCTGTGGATCTGGCGGAGGATGAGGATAAAGTAGAGAAGGTGCGTGCGATCAATGCGAAGGGCACCGAGAATATAGCGAAGATCTGTAAGGAACTGGACTGCAAGATGATCTATCTCAGTACGGATTATGTGTTTGACGGCCAGGGGACAGACCCGTGGCTTGCAGATTGTAAGGACTATAAGCCGCTGAATGTATACGGGGAGACGAAGCTTGCAGGTGAACTTGCGGTCGCAGAGAATCTGACGAAGTATTTTATCGTGCGGATCGCCTGGGTATTCGGCAGAAACGGCAAGAATTTTATCAAGACCATGCTGAATGTCGGGAAGACCCACGACCAGATCAAGGTGGTAGACGATCAGATCGGAACGCCGACCTACACCTACGACTTGGCAAGGCTTCTGGTGGATATGCTTGAGACGGACCGCTATGGGTATTACCACGCAACCAATGAAGGCGGCTATATCAGCTGGTATGATTTTACGAAGGAGATTTTCCGTCAGGCAGTGGAGCTTGGGCATACGGAATATGCCGAAGACAGGGTTACGGTAGTGCCGGTCACGACTGAGGAATACGGTATTTCCAAGGCTGCCAGACCATTCAACAGCAGACTGGATAAAGGCAAATTAGCAGAGAATGGATTCAAGCCTCTGCCCACATGGCAGGATGCGCTTGAAAGATATCTGAAAGAGATCTTTGACGAGGATAATTAAGGAACAAATATAGCAGAGAAGAGAGGAATACTACGATGGGACAGATTACAGTAGAGAAGGATGCCGGCGGTATCAGGGGGCTGTGTGTGATCGAACCGGCCGTTCACGGAGACGCCAGGGGATATTTTATGGAGACCTATAATCAGCGGGATATGGAAGAGGCCGGGCTTACGATGCAGTTTGTCCAGGATAACCAGTCCTGTTCGGCCAAAGGCGTCCTGCGCGGACTGCATTTTCAGAAGGAATTTCCCCAGGGAAAGCTTGTGCGGGTGATCCGGGGTTCCGTATTCGATGTGGCGGTTGATTTAAGGAGCGGCAGCGACACTTATGGGAAATGGTTTGGCATTGAACTTACAGAAGAGAATAAGAAGCAGTTCTATATTCCGGAGGGCTTCGCCCACGGCTTCCTGGTCCTGAGCGATGTGGCAGAGTTCTGTTATAAATGTACGGATTTCTACCATCCGGGGGATGAAGGCGGACTGGCGTGGAATGATCCGGAGATCGGGGTCGCATGGCCTTCCCTTATAGGGGAATATCAGGGCAGCGCTTCGGCAGATGGCTATCATCTGGCGGACGGAACGGCGCTTAATCTAAGCGGTAAGGATCAATTGTGGGCCGGGCTTAAGGATACCTTTCACTTTTAATATTGCAAAAGATATATCCCCGCAATCTTTACGCCCCGCTTTGTTGGATAATCTGTCCCCAAATCAATTGACGCAGCCTGCTGGTACATCTTTGCATGAATTCTTGAGTAATAAGTAGGACTCATGATTTGGAGACAGGTTTCCTGCAAAATGGGACGCACATCCTTTTTCGGTGAATATGCGCCCCTGACAGCGCATTTGTATTCAAAGCCAAGAGGGCTTACTTTCCGGACGTCTTCCGGGTGATCCAGTCCTTTGCATAGGCAAAGGTATGTGCAATCAGCTGACCTTCAATCCGTATATAATTAGGAAGATTGCGCATCCGGAAGGGCACCTTTCTCTGGGCCTTCCTCGTCCGGAAGCCTTCCAGGAAGCCTTCCTTATAATCCTTCCCGAATCCAATCTTAACAAAGAACGCATATTTCACAAGATACCCCAGAAGCAGCGGCAGGAAATTTACCATAAGCTGCAGAAGAGGCATATTCTTATAATCCAGATAGACATTGTTCCGGGCGGACAGCCGGACCTTGAAGGAATTATACTTCGAACCGCTGGTCCCGCTTCCTACGTGGTATACCAGTGCATCCGGACAGTACATATTCCTGTATCCGTAGATCTTGGCCCGGTATCCGACGTCGATATCCTCCAGATATGCGAAATGATTCTCGTCAAACAGTCCGATCTTTTTAAATACACTGCGCCGGTAGATCGCAGCGCCCGCACAGGCAGAGAAGATCTCGTCAGTTCTGGTATAGTTGGCGGCCGGACGTCCCGTTCCGCGGCATACGCCCCAGCCAATCAGGGTGTAGAGATCGCCGGCGCTGTCAATCAACTCCGGGTGATACATCTGTATCATCTTGCTGCTGACAGAGAAGATCCGCTTAGAGCTCTCGATCGCCCGCACCATCTCCTCCAGAAAATGCGTATCCACAGTCGTATCGTTATTCAAAAGAAGCACGTAAGGAGTCCTGGAATGCCGGATGCCGATATTCACCGCCTTGCTGAACCCGTAATTCTGATCCAGCGCAATCGTCTCAATCTCCGGATAATGTTCGCGCATATATTCCATGCTTCCGTCTGTAGAAGCATTATCCACAACAAGAATTCTATAATCATGGTATGTCTGCTTCTTAAGCGAAGCAAGGCAGGGTTCCATAAAGTGCCGTCCGTTATAATTAGGGATTACAACCGTAACTTTCATCTCTATACTCCAATCCGTGTCCGTTTATTCAATCTTTCACAAGTCGTATTCACTCAATGAGTCATTAGTTATTATAGCAAAATCTGGTTCGATTATCTATATTAAATTTTCTGTGAAAGGGGCTTATACGATTGCAGATAAAGACAATATTCATAAATTGTTAAGAAAAAGTCGGCAATGACGGGTTGTCGACTTTGATAATTTATTGTATTATAAGGTGTAATCATCAGGAGGAACGAACGAAAGGTGAACGAAAGTGATTAAGAATAACCAGAAGCTGCTGAATACAATCCATGTAATAATAGACGCCCTTGCAATCATATTTTCTTATGTGGCGGCATGGTATATCCGGTTTCGGAGCGGTATCTTTGCGATGGCGGCATGGTATCTGTCGCTCCATGAATATATGAGAGTGCTGGTATTTATCGTGCCGGTATATCTGATACTTTATTATATATTCCAGTTATACACACCCAAGCGGGTACAGGGCAGGAGGCTTGAGGCCTGGAGGATCATACAGGCCAATGTGATCGGACTGATGACCTTCATCCTGTTCTTATACCTGGCCAGAGAGTCCGATTTCTCCAGAACCATGATGTTCATCTTTTTCTGTGTCAATGTCTGTGTCGAGATCATAGGACGGAATATACTGAGAGAAGAGTTAAGGAATATCAGGAAGAAGGGATATAACCAGAAGCATATCCTGCTGATTGGTTACAGCCGTGCGGCGGAGCAGTATATAGACAGGATCCGGGCGAATCCGGAGTGGGGCTATATCGTCAGAGGGATCCTGGCGGACAATAAACCGCGGGGGACGGAGTACAGAGGGGCGAAGGTGCTTGGGAGAACGGAGAACCTGACCATTGTCCTTCCGGAGAATAAATTAGACGAGATCGTCATAACTATGGGATTGTCAGAATACCATAAGCTGGAGCATATTGTGAGTATGTGCGAGAAGTCCGGTGTGCATACGAAGTTTATACCGGATTACAACAACATCATTCCGACGAAGCCCTATACGGAGGATCTGCTGGGGCTTCCGGTGGTCAATATCCGGCATGTCCCGCTGAGCAATGCGCTGAATGCATTCCTGAAGCGGGGGGTGGATCTGTTTGGCGCGATCACGGCTCTGATCATCTTCTCGCCGGTTATGGCGGTGACGGCGGTTCTTGTTAAGACGACTTCGCCTGGACCGTTGATTTTTAAACAGGAGCGGATTGGATATCAGAATAAGCCGTTTCTGATGTATAAGTTCCGCTCGATGGTCGTTCAGGACGCCGGAAAGGAAAAGGGAGGATGGACGACCCAGAATGATCCAAGGGTCACCGGGATCGGGAAGTTCATACGGAAGACGAGTATTGATGAGCTTCCGCAGCTTTTTAATGTCCTGAAAGGGAATATGAGCATGGTGGGACCAAGACCGGAACGTCCGCAGTTTGTGGAGAAGTTCAGTGAGGAGATTCCGAGATACAGAGTCAAGCATCAGGTCCGGCCGGGGCTTACAGGCTGGGCGCAGGTGAATGGATACCGGGGGGATACGTCTATTCGCAAGCGCATAGAGTACGACCTGTATTATATAGAGAACTGGACGCTGGGGTTTGACTTTAAGATAATATTTTTGACATTTTTTAAGGGGTTTGTGAATAAAAACGCATATTAGTACCATGTACAAGCCCACAGGGGAGAGATGGCATGAGTAAGATGAACAACGGAAACAGGCAGGCTGAGGAGAGAAGGCGTCAGGAGAAGGGCGCAAAGCGCCGGGCGCCGGAGTATGAGCGCCGGGGCGCCGGAGACGGTCAGAGGGCGGCCGGGAAGGGACGTTCAGGAAGAGACGCCGGCCGGAAGGCAGCCCGGGACGAACGCCGGAAGCTCAGGCGTAAGAGGCGAAGAAGAAGAACGCTGCTGCTTTGTTTTGAATTATTGATATTAGGCGTCTTGTGTGTAGCAGGATACGCAATGCTGAAGCTTGGCAAGCTGGATATTAATATCCTGAACCCGGACCATCTGGAGGTCTATAAGGATACAGGGCCATATACGAATATTGCATTGTTTGGTCTGGATTCCAGGAACGGCGAGCTGGACGGAGGAGTACAGAGCGACTGTATCATGATCGCAAGTATCAATAATGACACAAGTGATGTAAAGCTGGTATCCGTGTACCGCGATACGCTTCTTATGCAGGAGGACGGATCCTATGAGAAGGCCAACGCCGCATATAACAGGGGCGGACCGGAGGCGGCCATAAGCCTTTTGAACCGTAATTTTGACCTGGATATCCGTAATTACGTCAGTGTGAATTTCAGTGCGCTGGTGGATGTGATTGACGCACTGGGCGGTCTGGAGGTTGATATGACCCAGGAAGAAGCCTTCTACAGCAATGGCTACGCCTTCGAGACAGCCCAGGTGGTGGGAAAAGAGATGGTCAAGATTGACGAGGTGGCGGGTACGCAGCTGTTAGACGGCGTGCATGCGGTGGGATATGCGCGGATCCGTTATACGGAAGGGAATGACTTCAAGAGGACGGAGCGTCAGAGGAAGATACTTAAGATGACGGCCGACAAAGCGAAGCAGGCCGATCTCTTTACACTGAACAAGATCGTGAATGAGGTGTTCCCTCAGATCTCTACAAGTCTGTCAATCACGGATATGCTGGGATTTGCGGCGAATATTATGAATTACGATATCGTAGAGACGACCGGCTTCCCATACGCGGTAACAACGGACGACAATGTGCGTAATCACGAGGGATCCTATGTGGTCCCCATCGGATTTGTTGATAATGTGACACAGCTTCATCAGAATATCTTTAGTGAGAATGATTATCTGCCCTCAGAGAAGGTGAAGCAGATCCATGATGATATTATCTGGCTGACAGGAGTGACGGAGGATACGAGGGCGATGCAGACTACGTTTGAGGGAGACGGGCAATGAGAAGACGTGATGAGATCATAATGGAATATGGTACGTATATGCTGGCCTTTTTTGTCAGTTATATCGCTTCCCTTGCGGGTCTTTATTATGTCTCGGGGATGGTGCTCATACTGGAGGCTGTGTATCTGTATGTGCATCTGGTCAGGGAGATGCAGAATCTGACGGAGCTTCGGGCGCTCTTTACCCTGGCCTGGGTCGGCGGCCAGGGGCTGGCATGTTTTAAGCTGAGCAGGCTTCAGAGCGACTGGAGTTACATCACCTGGCTGTGCTTCTTTCTTATATATATCGGATTTGGCATCGGTTATGAATGGGGAAGAAAATACAGCCTGGATGAGGTAAAGGAGATCGACAGGGACGAAGGTAAGGCGCAGAGGCTTTTTGTGTGTATCGCGCTCCTTACCGTGGTCTCTCTGGCATGTTTTATCATAGAGGCCGCGCTCCTTGGATTTATTCCTCTGTTTTCTGATAAGCCCCATGCATATTCTTATTTTCACATATCGGGGGTACATTATTTTACCATAAGCTGCATCCTGATACCTGCGATCACGATCTTATATCTGAAGGTGGGACATGCCGCAGAGAGGAAGAAGAAGGTGTTTCTGGCTGCGGCCAATGTGACCGCAGTTGTGATTCCGTTCCTGTGCGTATCAAGATTCCAGCTTCTGTTCGCCGTTGGATTTGCAGTGGTTACATACCTGATGGTGAACCGTAAGATGAGGCTTCGGACGATGGTACTGATTGTATTTGCCCTGCTTCCGGTCTACGTGGTTCTGACCGTGTTCCGGCATCATGACATTACGTACCTGAACGGGATCTTCGAGATGAAGTATGCGAAGATGCCGATCTTTATCACACAGCCCTATATGTATGTGGCGAATAATTTCGAGAATTTTAATTGTATGGTGGAACAGCTGACACGGCATACCCTGGGAGTCAGAATGCTGTTTCCTGTGTTTGCCTTAACGGGACTTAAGTTTGTGTTTCCGTCGCTGGTATCGTCCCCCGTTTTTTTGACAAAGCCGGAGCTTACGACTCTGACGATGTTCTATGACGCATATTATGATTTTGGTATCGCAGGGGTATTTTTGTTCGCGGCGCTTCTGGGTGTGGCGGCCAAATGGATGATGCGGGTAGTAAAAAAGAGCGATAATCCGGTCGCCTACCTTTTCTACGGGCAGATGGCGATCTATCTGGGACTTGCGTTTTTTACAACCTGGTTCAGCAATGCGACGACCTGGTTCTGGCTGATTCTTACAGGGATGATGTATCTGTATGTAGGATATGATAAGAATAAGAAGAAGGATGTTAAGGAATAATGAACGGACAGAATAAGTGGGACAGAGCGGATGTTGTGATTCTGACGCATCATCCGGATGAGAGATTCACCCAGTGCCTGAGAAGACTTAAGGATCAGACGGAACCGCCGGGGCATATCTATGTCATCAATACGAGGACGGATTATTTCCCGGAGGAAGCCGGACGGATGGAGGGGGTGTCTGTCAGGCATATCGAACCGGAAGAATTTGATCATGGAGCGACCCGGAACATGGGGTTCGAACTGTCTGATGCAAAGATTGTAATCTTCATGACACAGGACGCCGTACCGGCTGACCGGCATCTGATCCGTAATCTGGTGAGGCCGCTTCACGAATCAGAACGGATTGGCATCTCTTATGCAAGACAGCTGCCGGCGAAGGGATGCAGGCTGATCGAACGTTATACCCGCAGCTTTAATTACCCCGAAGAAGGACGGATAAAGGGACGGGAGGATCTGTCTGAACTTGGGATCAAGACGTTCTTCTGTTCGGATGTATGTGCGGCGTATCGGCGCAGCATTTACCAGGAGATGGGAGGATTTATCAGACATACCATCTTCAATGAGGATATGATCATGGCGGCAGGGATGGTGCGGGCCGGTTACCAGGTTGCCTATGCGGCAGATGCGAGGGTGATACACTCTCACAATTACACAGGCCGCCAGCAGTTTCACAGGAATTTTGACATGGCTGTGTCCCAGGCGGACCATCCGGAGGTCTTTGAAGGGATTTCCTCGGAAGCGGAAGGAATACGTCTGGTGGGGAATACGGCATGGTATCTGCTGAAGAAGAAAAAGCCGTATCTGATCGCGGAACTTGTATATAAGAGCGGATGTAAATACCTTGGATATAAGCTGGGAAAGAACTACCGCAGACTGCCGGTGTGGGTTGTAAGGAAGTGTTCTGCCAGTGAGGCTTACTGGGAGAACAGGCAGAAAGCCTGATTCGTCATTTTTTTATTGCAGTTTTTGAGAAAATGAGGTAATATATTGAAGAATGTTACCATAGGCAGAGGGTTTTGGAGCTGGCTTACTATAGAGTAAGCACGCTTTTGACAATTTCTAAAAGACGGAGAGAAAGGACATTGGATAATGGCAAGGGAAAGAAATCATTACAGACGTGGGCGCAGATCGAAGAAGCGTGGCTTTGCCGCATGGTCTCTGGGGAAGAAGATCGGAATCATCCTGGGCGGGACGACGGCGCTGGTTGCGGCGGCAGGAGCTGTGATTCTGGCGAGTAAGCTGTCGAAGCTGGATATAGATACGACGACGGTAACGCCGGCTGAGTTGAATGTTTCGGAGGAAGCCAGAGAACGTGGGACGGGATATCTGAATGTGGCGTTATTCGGCGTAGATTCCAGGGATAATGAACTGGATAAGGGAACCAGAAGCGATACGATCATGATTGCCAGTTTGAACCGGGCGACGCTGGAGGTGAAGATATCTTCCGTGTACAGGGATACCTTGTTAGAGCAGAAGGACGGCAGGCTGGACAAGGCGAACGCGGCCTATTCTTACGGTGGACCCCAGGAGGCCATGGCGCTTCTTAACAAGAATCTGGATATGGATATCGAGCATTATGTAACGGTGAATTTCAACTCTCTGATTGATGTGGTCGATGCAGTGGGCGGAGTAGAGATTGATGTCCAGGAGGAGGAGATCTCCCAGATCTGCGGTTATGCCATAGAGATTATGAAGGTGACCGACAGGGTGTCTGCGGGAGTTACGGAGCCGGGACCGCAGATTCTGAACGGTGTTCAGGCGACTGCGTATTCCAGGATCCGTAAGACGAAGGGAGACGATTTCCGCAGGACGGAGAGACAGAGGGATGTGCTGACGAAGGTGATCGAGAAGCTGCAGCAGGCGACGCCCGCACAGCTTAATAAGATCATTGACAAGGTATTCCCGGAGGTGTCTACGAATTTTACACTGACAGAGATATTAGAGTATGCCAAGGATGCGTTCGATTATAAGCTGGGGGAGACGACGGGATTCCCCTTCGATAAGACGACCGGGGACCTGGCCGGTGTCGGAAGTACGGTAATCCCTGTAACGCTGGAGTCCAATGTGGAGAAGCTCCATACGTTTTTCTACGGGGAAGGGGAGTCGTATACCGTATCCTCCAAGGTGTCGGCAATCAGCGACAAGATTATTGCGAAGGCGGGAGACCAGAGCGGCAACCTTATAGAAGAATCGGATCAGGATGTGATGGATCAGCCGGAAGAAAACCATTACAGCGGAAGCGGCACAAACAGCGGCAATTACTCGGGCGGCAATCAAAACAGCGGCGGTAACAACAGCAGCGGCGGCAATCAAAACAGCGGCGGTAATACAGGCATTGTCACTCCTCCGTCCGGAGGCGGCGATACGTTTGGAGACGGTGATACACCTGGAGGCGGCGATACGCCCGGAGGCGGCGATACACCTGGAGGCGGCGATAACCCTGGAGGCGGTGACGATCCGGGATATGATCCCGGAACAGACGGAGAGTAACCATCATACATCCGGAATGATATAGAAAATACGAGGTATCTTACATGAGAAGAATAAAGAAAGCACTTTCTTCATTAATACTGGTATGCATGCTGTGTCCGTGCATATCTCTGTTGGTACATGCGGCGTCTGCAGAACTGTTTTTTTCCGATCCTTCAACCACGGTAGGCGCCGAGATTGATGTGAAGGTGAAGCTTAGTTCATCTTCTGACCTGGGTTCTCTGGATGCGACGCTGACCTATGATGCAGATATGCTGAGGTTCATCAGCGGCGACAATGCGACGGGGGGCAAAGGGACCATAACCCTGTCGGCGTCCGGAGACGGTACAAGTATTGATATGACCCTGAAGTTTCAGGCGCTGCAGGAAGGCACGGCTAATATTGAGGTTTCCCAGTCTTCCGGTACGGATTCGTCGGGCGAGGCGCTTGATATTACCGACGGAAGCTCGGCGGTTACGATCGGCCCCGGGGATCCTTCGCTGATCCAGCCGGAAGAAGAGACGAACAATACAGGCGCCGGGACGGGGACGGCTGTGGCAGACGGCCCCCAGGTCGAGGTAGACGGAGCCCAGTATATTGTTACGAATGGTTTCTCGGATGCAGTGATTCCCCAGGGATTCAGCAGAGGGGAGATGACCTTCGAGGGTACGTCCTGTGAGGTTGTGACCCAGCCGGCAAGTAATGTCTCGGCATTGTATCTGACGCCGGCGGCCGGCGGTGATCCGGAGTTCTTTCTGTACGATATGGACAAGGGTTCGCTGATACCCTTTGAGCAGGTAAGCATTGCGTCGGACCGGTATCTGATACCGCTCAGGGACGACGGTTCGGTCAGCCTTCCGGACCGGTTCCAGGAGACCAAGCTGATCCTGAACGGTAAGGAGTTTACCGCATGGCAGGATCCAAGTAATGCAGAGTACTATATGCTGTATGCCTTGAATACGGACGGCGAGAAGGCGCTGTATCAGTATGATGCAGTCGATAAGACTTATCAGAGATATGTTCAGCAGGCGGCTTCGGCAGATGATACGAAGAAGAAGTCGTCGCCCAAGGGCGGTCTCTGGGGGAAGGTACTCCAGTTTGTGGAGGATTTTCTGGATATTGTGGTGATTCTTGGTATCATGCTTCTGCTGATTCTGATTGTTATCATGATCGTGATAGGCGTGAAGCTGTATCATCGTAATCTGGAATTAGACGACCTGTATGACGAGTATGGGATAGATCTGGATGAGGATGAGAAGAAACCAGCGCCAAAGAGTGCAAAGTCCGCGCCCGGAAAGGGAAAGAAGACTTCGTCTGCCCAGAAGAACCAGACGGAGCCTGCGGTCAGAGTCCCGGCGAAGACGATGAATCTGAAGGATGACGATATCTTTGATGATTATGATGATCTTGATGATTTTGACGATGAAGACGAGGACTATGATGATTATGACGACGATTATGATTATGACGACTATGACGGCGGCAAGGATGACTCGGATGACATTATTGACGACCTCGACGAGCTTTTGAGCATGCAGCCCAAGAAGAAGAGGAGTCATATGGAGAAGGATGATTCCTTTCAGGTAGATTTTATTGATCTGGATTAGGAAGTTTTTTGCGAAAGAGGAGATTGTCAGGAAGTATGGCATGGGAATGCTGGTTTCTGACAGATCTCTTTTTTCTTATTTTTCTTTACTTTTACACAGGGATTTGGTACAATACGATTTAAAAGTGCAAAAAATATGGTGATTTGTACAAATACAAAGTGAGGAGTTTTGTGATATGTGCGGGATTGTTGGATATATTGGAAGGCAGCAGGCGGCGCCGATCCTTCTGGACGGTCTGTCAAAGCTTGAATACAGAGGATATGATTCGGCGGGGATTGCTGTCTATAATGACGGGAAGATCGATATGGTAAAGTCTAAAGGAAGGCTTAAGGTGTTAAGTGAACTGACGCATGACGGGGCGACGATTCCCGGCAGTCTGGGTATCGGCCACACGAGATGGGCGACCCATGGCTCGCCGTCGGATGTGAACGCCCATCCGCATTTTAACAGCGACAAGAGTATCGTGATCGTACATAACGGGATTATCGAGAACTATCTGAAGCTTAAGAAAAAGCTTGAGAAGCGGGGGTATCAGTTTGTATCGGAGACGGATACGGAGATCATCGCACACCTTCTGGATTACTATTATCAGGGGAATCCGCTGCAGGCGATCACGAAGATCATGCATCGTATGGAAGGCTCCTATGCCCTGGGTATCATATTCCAGGACCATCCAAGCGAACTGTATGCGGTGAGGAAGGACAGTCCGCTTATCGTAGGGCATACGGACGGGGGGAGCATCATAGCGTCCGATGTGCCGGCGGTACTGCGTTATACCCGGGATGTGTTCTTTATTGAGAATGAAGAGATCGTCCGGATGACGGAGGATTCGATGGAATTCTTTACGGTTGACGAAGAGCCGATCGTCAAAGAGGCCGTGCGGATCGAATGGGATGTGAACGCCGCGGAGAAGGGCGGATACGAGCATTTTATGCTAAAGGAGATGTATGAGCAGCCGAAGTCTGTTATGGATACCTTTTCTCCAAGGATCAAGGATAACCAGATTGTCATAGAAGAGCTTGGGATGACGGATGAGGAGATTCGCAGGATTCACAAGATTATGATCATCGCATGCGGTTCGGCTTCCCATGTGGGGCATACCAGTAAGTATGTGTTCGAAGGTCTGGCGAGGATACCTGTGGAGGTGGATATGGCGTCGGAGTTCCGTTACCGCAATCCGATACTGGACGAGAATACCATGGTGGTTGTGATCAGCCAGTCCGGGGAGACCGCAGATACGCTGGCGGCGCTCAGAGAGGCGAAGAAGCAGGGGGCAAGAGTCCTGGGTGTGGTCAATGTAGTGGGAAGCTCTATCGCCAGGGAGGCGGACAATGTCATGTATACCTGGGCGGGGCCGGAGATAGCGGTGGCAACGACCAAGGCATATTCTGCACAGTTGATCGCGATGTACCTTCTGGCGATGAAGTTCGCCCATGTAAGAGGGCAGATTGGAGATGAGGAGCTCTCTGAGATGCTGAACGATATGAAGGCGCTTCCGGCGCAGGTGGAGATGATACTGAATAACAGGGAGAAGATCCAGAAGTTTGCCAACCGTTATCTGGCGGCGAGAGATATCTTCTTCATCGGACGGGGGATCGATCATGCGATTTCGATGGAAGGGTCCCTTAAGCTTAAGGAGATCTCGTATATTCATTCGGAGGCGTACGCGGCAGGCGAGCTGAAGCACGGCACGATCTCACTGGTGGAGGACGGGACTCTGGTAGCCGCGGTTCTGACACAGAAGGACCTGTATAAGAAGATGATCAGCAACATGGAGGAGGTACGTACAAGAGGCGCATTCGTGATGGCTGTTACAGTCGAAGGGAATACGGAGGTTGAGAAGGCTGCCGACTACGTGATCTATATACCGGAGACGAATAAGTATTTTACGAATTCACTGGCGATCATTCCGCTCCAGCTCTTTGCTTATTATATTGCGGTGGGACGCGGATGTGATGTAGATAAGCCAAGGAACCTTGCCAAATCTGTGACGGTAGAGTAAGATACGGATCCGCCGCAGAATGGACGGAACAGTATTGTGGGACTGCCGGGAAATGGTATCGGACAGGCGGATGTCTGTGTAGCAGAAGTGCTGCATTTCCCCGCAGTCCCTGGTCTTATGGATTCTTGACCAGTTCATCCAGGGACTTGAAGGTGTACCCCATCTCTTCCCATTTCCCCAGCAGTTCATCCAGGATCTCGGCGTTGGTGCTTGAGGTGCTGTGTAACAGGACGATTGCTCCGGGATGGATGCGCCCCAGCAGCTTATCGAACGCCTCTTCGTGGGTGGGCTGTTTATCCTGGTACCAGTCGACATAGGCAAGGCTCCAGAAGAAGGTGTGGTATCCCATGTCTTTTGCCATCTGGAGATTGTCGGTGCTGTATTTGCCCTGGGGCGGCCGGTAGTATCTGGTCATTTCTTCACCCGTAATCTCTTTATATAACTTCTCTACGTCCCCTAATTCTTTCTCAAATGCTTCCTTCGTCGAGATCTGCGACATATCCGGATGATGGTAGGTATGATTTCCCACGATATGTCCTTCCTCATGCATTCTTTTTACAAGCTCAGGATCTGAAGAGACGAAGCTGCCAACGACAAAGAAGGCGGCCGGCGCCTTGTGTTTTTTCAGAGCGTCCAGGATCGGCGCCGTGTTGCCGTTCTCGTATCCGCAGTCGAATGACAGATAGAGCACTTTCTCGTTGGTATCTTCGGCATAGAAGGCATCATATTGCGCTAATTCATCAAAGGTTGCATTGGCTGTGGGCGGTTTGCCTTCTTCCTGGAAGCTGAGTCCCCAGTTCTCTGCGGCGGTTTCGATCACAGAGGAGGCAGGCAGGTCTTTATCGGATGAGCGAATACCAGAAGACGGCGAAGGAACTGCAGGGGAGAATAGGGAGGCTGCAAACTGCCCGCCCAGATAGGATAAGAGAAAAAGGATCAGGATGCCGGCAGATTTCTTGTATTTTTGGTAGGATTTCATGATATAGATACTCCATTTTTGTTTGTTACAATATGTATATGTGGAATATGTCGGAACATTCCGCAAAAGACGATGGTGAATCTTGCATTGTGTGAGAAAAAAGTGTAGAATGACAGAAGAAATACAGTGAAAAGTATTGTGCCGGACGATTGACAGGACGGCCGGCACGATGCGGCATGGAGATGAGGTGCGACAGATGAAGCGAATCGTGGATAGAATAAGCTGGATGGCAGCTGGATTTTTGGCGGCGAATATTCTGGTGTTCTGTGTGATGTTCCGGCGGCCAAAGGTGCGCTGGGAGCAGGACAGATATGACTGTGCCATAGTCTGTGGCTGCCGGGTGGAGGATGACGGGACGCCTTCTGACACGCTTAAGGCGAGGGTGGAGAAGGCTGTGGAACTCTGGAAGGCGAGGAAGGTACAGTATCTGATCATGTCGGGAGCGGCCGTGCATAATGACTTTATAGAGGCAGAGGCCATGAAGCGGTATGCGGTAGAGCTTGGCGTGCCGGCGGAATATATACTGAAGGAGAAGCGGGCCGTCAGTACCTACCATAATCTTAAGTATTCCGGGGAGATCATGCAGAACTGCAACTTCCGGGACTGTGTTGTGGTGACCAGCGGGTGGCATCTGAGGAAGGCGGATCATTACGCCAGACAGAATGTGAAGCGCTATGTGATGGCTGCGGCTGACAGATCCGGGAAGGAGAAAGCGGGCAGGAGCATCTGGCTCCATATACGGACGAATCTGCATATGTATGTGAATATGTGGAGAGGTTATTATTAGAATTGCAGAGTAATGGCCGGTTTCAGGATAAGTGAACGGGCAATGGGAACATTCTGCAAAAAAGGGGGAATTCGATATGCTATTGGTACATTATCCAAAGTGCAGTACCTGCCAGAAGGCCAGGAAGTGGCTTGAGGGAAAGGGGCTGGAGTTTGAAGAGAGGGATATCAAGAATCAGAATCCGTCAAAGGAAGAGATCAGGGCGTGGCATCAGAAGAGTGGCCTGCCGCTTAAGAAGTTCTTCAACACCAGCGGCATGATCTACCGGGAGATGGGGCTTAAGGATAAGCTTGCGGATCTGACGGAGGAAGAGCAGTATGAGCTTCTGGCTTCCGACGGCATGCTGGTGAAGCGTCCGGTTCTGGTGACGGATACGGCGGTGCTGACCGGTTTCCGTGAGAAGGAGTGGGAGAGTCTGCTATGATGGCCGAAGATCAGGTAAAGACGGCTTACGCAGGCAGGGCCGGGTGCGGCAGAACAGACGGCGGTACGGCAGACGGGACCGTGCGGGGCAATGTGGACGGCAGTTTGGCAGACGGAATCGTGCACAGCAGGACAGACGGCAGTCTGGCAGACCTGCATCTTCATCTGGACGGGTCGCTGTCAGTGGAGACCGTTTTTGGGCTTGCAAAGAAGGATCATATAGAGCTTCCGGCAGACACGCCGGATGGGCTGCGCCCGTATCTGACGGCCAGAGCCGATTGCGGGGATCTCAATGAATATCTGAGATGCTTCGACCTTCCGCTGGCGGTTCTTCAGACCGCGGAGAATCTGGAGACCGGGGCATACGGGCTTGGGAAGGATCTTAAGGAGAAGGGGCTTTGTTATGCAGAGATCCGGTTTGCGCCGCAGCTTCATTGCCGGCAGGGGCTTACGCAGGAAGAAGCGGTACAGGCGGTGCTTGCCGGTCTTTTGAAGGCTGCAGAAGGCAGTGAGGGCAGGATTGGCCTGAAGGCGATCCTGTGCTGTATGAGGGGAGAGAAGGTTCGTACGGCGAACCTGGAGACGATTCATGTGGCTTTAAAGTATCTGGGAAGAGGCGTCGTTGCGGCAGATCTTGCCGGAGCGGAGGGGCTGTATCCGACCCGGGACTTTGAGGAGGAGTTCGCGCTTGCCAGACGGCTTGGCGTACCCTTCACCATTCACGCAGGGGAAGCGGACGGACCGGAGAGTATCTGGAAGGCGCTGGAATTCGGGGCCGCAAGGATCGGGCATGGAGTGCGGGCGATTGAGGATGAGAAGCTTATGGATGAGCTTGCGAAGCGGGGGATTCCTTTAGAGATGTGCCCGTCCAGCAACCTGCAGACGAAGGCTGTGGGGAGTCTTAAGGACTATCCTCTGCGGGATTTTCTGAGCAGGGGGATACGGGTAACCGTCAACAGTGATAACATGACGGTGTCAGATACCTGGGCAGGCAAGGAATATGCCCTTCTGTCACGGGAATATGGACTTACAGAAGAGGAAGCAGTGCGATTACTGGACGATACGAAAGAGGCGGCGTTTGAAATGCGGCAGAGACTATAATCAGGCGCAAAGTGATTCTGAAAGTACATTAACAAACAGGAGGCGGTATCATGACGATTCAGGAGATGAAGCAGATCAGGCAGGAGCAGGGATATACGGATGCGCATATTGCGGAATTATCCGGCATCCCGGCGGAGACAGTACAGAAGATATTCGAAGGACAGACAAAGGGAATCGAATACCATACCTGGAAGGCGGTGGAAGACGTCTTCATTGATAAGATGATGGTAAGAGAAGGCGCAGTGGCGTATGGCGCGGGGAAGAAGCAGGGTACATATACGATAGAGGACTACCGGGCGCTTCCGGATGAACGCAGGGTAGAACTGATCGACGGCTATATCTATGACATGGCGGCCCCGACCACATTTCACCAGCTGATGGCAGGCGAGCTCTACCGGCAGATAGCGAACTTCATCCTGGATCAGAAGGGAGCGTGCACCCCTTTTATCTCACCGGTGGACGTACAGCTTGATAACGATGAGAGGACGATGATACAGCCGGATGTGGTGATCGTCTGCAATCCGGACCAGATTGTCAGACGCAATATCCTGGGAGCGCCGGATTTCGTGCTGGAAGTCATATCGCCGGGAACCAGCAGGAGAGATTATGTCATTAAGCTTGCAAAGTACGAGCAGGCAGGAGTGAAGGAGTACTGGGTGGTGGATCCGTATAAGAAGCGGGTGCTGGTATATTACTTTAAGGGAGAGGTGTTCCCGGTCATCTATCCGATTGATGCCGGGATTCCGGTCAATATCTTTGGCGGGAAGCTGGTGTTGAAGTTTGACCGGATCGCCGAATGGGCGAAGGAAGCGTAGATTATGACTGGACCGCCGAATGGGCGAAGCATAAATTACAGTATTGATAATGAGAGGAGAATCACCGATGAAATGGAATCAGTTCCGCCTGACGACGACGACAGAGGCGGAGGATATTGTCAGCAGTATGCTGATGGACCTTGGGATACAGGGAGTACAGATTGAGGACAGGATCCCTCTTACGGACGCGGATAAGGAGCAGATGTTCGTAGACATCCTGCCGGATATTCCGGAGGATGACGGGAAGGCGTATCTGACCTTCTACCTTGGGGAGGAAGAAGATAAGGGAACGATCCTGATGCGTCTGAGGAATGAACTGGAAGAGATGAGAAGCTATCTGGATGTGGGCGAGTGCACGATTGAGGAATCCCAGACCGAGGACGTAGACTGGGTGAATAACTGGAAGCAGTATTTCCATCAGTTCTATATAGATGATATCCTGATCATTCCTTCCTGGGAGAAGGTGGAGGAACAGGATGAAGATAAGCTGGTCATCCATATCGATCCGGGGACGGCGTTTGGGACAGGGATGCATGAGACGACCCAGCTGTGTATCCGCCAGCTCAGGAAATATGTGACAGAAGGGGCGCAGATCCTGGATGTGGGCTGCGGCAGCGGTATCCTGGGGATGCTGGCGCTTAAGTTCGGCGCGGCGTACTCGGTGGGGACCGACCTGGATCCCTGTGCGATTGACGCTGCCCATGAGAACATGGAAGCCAATGGTATACCAAAGGAACAGTATGAGGTGATGATTGGAAATATCATCGACGATAAGGCGGTACAGGATGCGGCAGGGTATGAGCGGTATGATATTGTGGCGGCAAATATTCTGGCGGACGTGCTGGTTCCTCTGACTCCGGTGATCGTCCGGCAGATGAAACCGGGCGGGATCTATATCACCAGCGGGATCATAGACGACAAGGAGACGGTCGTCGTGGAGGCTGTGGAGGCGGCCGGACTTGAGGTCCTTGAGGTGAATTATCAGGGCGAATGGGTGTCTGTGACGGCGAGAAAGGTCTAGAATAAGATGCAGCATTTTTTTGTGACGCCTTCCCAGGTAAGGGAAGGGAGAATCTATATAGAAGGTTCGGATGTGAACCATATGAAGAATGTACTCAGGATGCGCCATGGCGAGGAACTGACGGTAAGCGACGGCAATAACCGCGGGTATCGGTGCGCCATAGACGGATATGAGGAAGATCAGGCGGTCCTGCGGATTCTTGAGGAGAAGACGGCAGATACAGAACTGCCTTCAAGGATCTGGCTGTTCCAGGGCCTGCCCAAGCAGGACAAGATGGAGCTGATCGTGCAGAAGGCGGTGGAACTGGGGGTATTCAGGATTATTCCGGTGAGTACCAGGCGTTCGGTTGTGAAGCTGGATGAGAAGAAGGCGCATAAGAAGGTGGAACGGTGGCAGCAGATTGCGGTCAGCGCGGCGAAGCAGGCGGGACGGGGATATATCCCGGAGGTGGCGCCGGTCGTATCTTACCGGGAAGCGCTTGAGATGGCGAAAGAGCTGGATGTGATACTGATACCCTATGAACTGGAGAGGGGAATGCAGGCGACGAAGGAGATCATAGAAGCGATCCGTCCGGGGCAGTCTGTCGCCGTCTTTATCGGTCCGGAGGGCGGATTCGAGAAGGAAGAGGCAGCGCTTGCGGTAAGCTGCGGCGCGAAGACAGTTTCGCTTGGCAGACGGATCCTGCGGACAGAGACGGCCGGATTAACCGCGTTATCTGTGCTGATGTTTCACCTGGAAGCATAAGAGACTTTTGGGCCGGATCAGGATATATCTGAGAGTCGTTCCTGTTGCCGGCGAGGGATATAGAAGGACAGATGTGACATTACACAGGGAGACGACATATTCTGATAATAAGAAAATAAGGAATCAGGAAGTGAAACAATGAGAGAAGTATATTTGGATAATTCGGCGACTACCTGTGCATACGAATGCGTCGGCGAGCTTGTGAAGAAGGTCATGTGTGAAGATTACGGCAATCCTTCGTCCATGCACGCCAAAGGTGTTGCGGCAGAGCAATATATAAAAGAGGCAAAAGAGACATTTGCGAAGCTTCTGAAGGTGAAAGATAAGGAGATCTTCTTCACCTCGGGAGGGACAGAGAGTGATAATCTGGCGCTTCGGGGCGTGGCACGGGCGAACCAGCGCGCCGGAAAGCATCTGATCACTACGGCGATCGAGCATCCGGCGATCATCAACACCATGCGTCATCTGGAGGAGGAAGGGTTCCGTGTGACTTATCTTCCGGTAGACCGCTATGGAAGGGTGAAGTTAGACGCCCTCAAAGAGGCGTTGTGCGAGGATACCATACTGGTATCCATCATGTATGTGAACAATGAGGTGGGTTCCGTACAGCCAATCCAGGAGGCGGCGGGCATCGTGAAGGCGTACAACAGGAATATTGTGTTCCATGTAGATGCGGTGCAGGGCTTTGGCAAGTACCGGATCTATCCGAAAAAACTGAAGGTGGATCTGTGCTCCATAAGCGGACACAAGATTCATGGACCCAAAGGGACAGGAATCCTGTATATTGATGAGAATGTGAAGATCAAACCGATCGTATACGGCGGAGAGCAGCAGAAGAATATCCGTTCCGGTACGGAGAATGTTCCGGGAATTGCCGGGATCTCCCTGGCGGCAAGGACGATCTACCAGGACCTGGATGTGAAGGTGGCGCAGATGCGGTGGCTGAAACAGCGGTTTATCAGAGGGGTCGGCCAGATTGAGGATACGGCGGTGCACGGTCTCTATGACGAGACGTCTGCTCCCCATATCATCAGTGTGGGATTCGCGGGTATCCGAAGCGAAGTACTCCTGCATGCCCTGGAGGAAAAGGGAATCTATGTATCCTCCGGTTCGGCATGCTCCTCCAATCATCCTCAGGTCAGCGGCGTCCTTAAGGGTATCGGCGCAAGACAGGAGTTCCTGGATGCGACATTAAGGTTCAGTATGTCAGAATTTACGACCCCGGAGGAGATTGACTATACGTTGGATACCCTCTATAATATAGTACCAAGGCTTCGCAGATATACCAGGCGTTAAGAAGAGTTTTTTGTCTGTGCGGTTGTTCAAGAGACGGAAGTTGGGAGATGCCCTTCCTGACACAGACTGGGCAACGCTCTTTAATGTCTGCTTATAGGAAGGGCGTCTCCCAACTTCCTGTGCTTTAGAAATGGATATACAATTGTACAGGCAGAGTAAAAAGAGTCCGGAGAAAAGAGCAGGGAGTAACGAGTAAGGAGAGAGAAGATGAGATATCATACATTTCTGATAAAATATGGCGAGATAGGGATTAAGGGGAAGAACCGGTATCTGTTTGAGGATGCGCTTGTCAGACAGGTGAGGTTCGCCCTTAAGGACGTGGACGGTGAGTTTCAGGTCTATAAGTCCCAGGCGAGGATCTATGTGGATTGTGGTGAGGATTATGATTATGAGGATGCGGTGGAGCATCTGACCAGAGTGTTCGGGATCGTGGGGATCTGCCCGGTTGTCCGGATGGAGGATCAGGGGTTCGAACAGCTTAAGAAGGATGTGGTCGCCTATATGGACGAGGCTTATCCGGACAAGAACCTGACCTTTAAGGTGGAGGCGAGACGGGCGAGGAAGTCTTATCCGAAGAATTCCATGGAGATCAACTGTGATCTGGGAGAGGCGGTCCTTGACGCGTTTCCGGAGACAAAGGTGGATGTGCACCATCCGGATGTGATGCTGAATGTGGAGATACGAAGGGAGATCTATGTATATTCCCAGATTATTCCGGGAGCGGGAGGGATGCCGGTGGGCACCAACGGGAAGGCGATGCTGCTCTTATCCGGAGGGATCGACAGTCCGGTGGCAGGATATATGATCTCCAAGCGGGGAGTTGGAATCGAGGCCACATATTTCCATGCACCGCCGTATACCAGCGAGCGGGCGAAGCAGAAGGTGGTGGATCTTGCGAAGATTGTATCCAGGTATGCGGGTCCGGTTAAGCTTTATGTGGTGAATTTTACGGATATCCAGTTATATATCTATGACCAGTGCCCCCATGATGAGCTGACCATCATCATGAGACGCTACATGATGCGTATCGCAGAGTACTTTGCGAAAAAGGACGGCTGTCTGGGGCTGATCACAGGTGAGAGCATCGGACAGGTGGCAAGCCAGACCATGCAGAGTCTTGCGGCAACCAATGACGTCTGTACCCTTCCGGTGTACAGGCCGGTGATTGGATACGATAAGCAGGAAATCGTGAATATCTCGGAGAAGATCGGGACTTATGAGACGTCCATACAGCCCTTCGAGGATTGCTGTACAATCTTCGTGGCGAAGCATCCGGTGACGAAGCCGAATGTGGAAGTGATTCGAAGATCAGAGGAACACTTAAGCGAGAAGATCGACGAGCTTATGAAGACGGCGCTTGAGACGGTGGAGATCATCGAGGTGAAGTAAGCAGCCGGGGGGATCCCACGGGTATGACAGTAAAAAGGTTTGTCAGGAATATTCCCGGCAAACCTTAGGTTTGGAAAATCTCTCATATATTCTTATTCGCAGATATAAGCTTTAAGCGCTTCAAGAATGACATCAATCTCTGCGGTATCTGCATGAATATTCAGGTCAATCGGCTTGGAAAGATCCAGGCTGAAGATACCCATGATAGACTTCGCATCAATGACATATCTGCCTGACACCAGGTCGAAGTCATGATCAAATTTTGTGATATCATTTACAAAAGATTTTACCTTATCAATTGAATTCAAAGAAATCTGAACTGTTTTCATTGGACTATACCTCCTTTTGCTTTTCGTGTTCTATACCTATCTTAAGAGGAAGAGCATGAAAAGTCAAGGAACATTTTGCCAAAGATATGAAATAATATTCCAGTCATATTGTGGCAATATGTATAGGAGAGAAGGGACAGATTGCGGGAACTCCTTTTTGCCGGTCAGTGCCTGGCAGCCTTAAGATACCGGGGGAGGGAAGCTGGAAAGGAACATATATAATATGAAGAAAGCGGCATTTCATAATCTAGGATGCAAAGTGAATGCGTACGAAACCGAGGCCATGCAGGAGCTGCTTGGCGGGCATGGCTACGAGATTGTGCCTTTTCAGGAGAAGGCAGATGTCTACATCATTAATACCTGTACGGTTACGAATATGGCGGACCGCAAGTCAAGGCAGATGCTCCACCGTGCAAGGAAGCAGAATCCGGAGGCTGTGATCGTGGCCTGCGGGTGTTATGTCCAGGCGAAAGGGGAAGAGGTGGACGATTGCGTGGATATCGTCATCGGGAATAACCGCAAGAAGGACCTGATCGGAATATTGGAAGATTATTTCCAGGATGCAGGACACCGGCAGCCCTGTCAGGAATTGCTGGATATCGCTCATACCAGAGAGTATGAGGAGATGCAGCTTACAAGGACTGCGGAGCATACCCGCGCATATGTGAAGGTGCAGGATGGCTGCAACCAGTTCTGTACCTACTGTATCATTCCGTTTGTCAGGGGAAGAGTCAGGAGCCGCAGCCAGGACAGCGTGATCCGAGAGGTGAGAGGACTGTCTGAGCATGGGTATAAGGAGATTGTGCTGACGGGTATTCATCTGAGCTCCTACGGCGCAGATACACAGGACAGTCTTCTGGAGCTGATCGGCGCAGTCCATAAGATTCCGGGGATCCAGAGAATCAGGCTGGGATCGTTGGAGCCGGGGATCATCACGGAAGAATTTGCGGAGTCGCTGGCGCGGCTTTCGAAGATATGCGATCATTTTCATCTGTCTCTGCAGAGTGGATGCGACGCTACACTCAGGCGGATGAACCGCCGTTATACTTCGGAGGAATATTATGAGAAATGTCTGCTTCTGCGAAAATATTTCCCAAGGCCTGCACTCACGACGGATGTGATCGTTGGCTTTCCCGGTGAGACAGAGGAAGAATTCGCACAGTCGCGGGCGTTCATAGACAAGGTGGATTTCTATGAGACACACATATTCAAATATTCGAAGCGCGGGGGAACAAAGGCGGCGTCCATGGAGAATCAGGTGCCGGAGGAGATCAAGACGCGCCGCAGCAATGAGCTGCTTAACCTTGGCAGGCAGAAGCAGGCGGCGTATGAGGAGGCGCTGATCGGGACGGTTCAGGAGGTCCTGATCGAGGAGGAGATCTTGCGGGGAGGAGAGCGGTATCAGACAGGACATACCAGGCAATATGTGAAGATTGGACAGAAAATGGACGAAAACAGGGTAAATCAGATAGTAAATGTAGAAATTAAGAACCGTTCACAAATAATCCATTGAATTTTTGCGGTCAATGGGTTAGAATAAAAGCGAAGTATTTTTGGAGGACGTGAGTATATGAGAGATTTAAGCAGCACACAGTTTTTTCAGGTAGAAAGCGGTCCACAGATTCAAGCAAAAGATATACTTGAGATTGTGTACAGGGCGTTGAGTGAGAAGGGCTATAATCCGGTGAACCAGATCGTAGGGTATATTATGTCCGGAGATCCGACATACATTACGAGCTACGACGGTGCAAGAAGCCTGATCATGAAGATGGAACGTGATGAACTGGTAGAAGAGATGCTCAAGACGTATATTGAGCATAACAGATGGGTATAATCTATGAGAATCATGGGACTGGACTACGGCTCTAAGACAGTAGGCGTAGCAATCAGTGATCCACTGGGGATTACAGCCCAGGGAATAGAGACGATATGCCGTAAGGACGAGAATAAGCTGCGTAAGACCTGCGCGCGGATCGAAGAGCTGATCGGAGAGTATCAGGTGGAACGGATTGTTCTTGGACTTCCCAAGCATATGAACAATGATATTGGTGAACGGGCGGAGAGATCCATGGAGTTTGGGCGGATGCTTGAAAGGCGGACCGGCCTTGAGGTCGTGATGTGGGACGAGCGTCTGACTACGGTAGAAGCAGAGCGGACTTTAATTGAGAATAAAGTTAGAAGGGAAGACCGCAAGAAGTATATCGATAAGATTGCGGCTGTTTTTATATTGCAGGGATATCTGGATTCTGTGGCAGACGGCTGCCGGCAGCGCTGCCGCTGAAGGCAGCATTGCAGTCAGGCTGTAGGAGGCTTGCCGCCGTATGCAAACGGACCGGGACCAGGCGTATGACCTGTAGTGTGCGTAAGGAGTGTATATGGAGAAGATTAGGTTCAGATCGGAAGAGATGCAGGAAGAAGTGGATTTTTTTGTGCTGGAACAGACGAAGGTGAACGGTGTATCCTATATTCTGGTCACAGATTCGGAGGAAGGGGACGCGGAATGTCTGATCCTTAAGGATACTACAGAGGAATCGTTATCAGACAGTGTCTATGAGATTGTCGATGATGATGTGGAGCTTACTGCCATATCGAAGATATTTGAAGAGCTGCTCGAAGATATCGAGATTGAAAGGTAATATACTATGTCCATCAGTAAAGAGAATTTTAAGAAAATGCTGAGAGAGAAAGGTCTAAAAGTAACCAACCAGAGGTTGCTTGTATTAGAGGTACTTGCAGATCATCGTGACAAGCATATGACTGCAGAAGACATTTATGATCTGGTAAAGGAAGACTATCCGGATATCGGACTGGCTACCATTTACCGGACAGTGCAATTGTTCCGTAAGATGCAGTTGGTGGACCGGATCAATCTTGATGATGGATGCCTTCGCTATGAGATCAGCGATTTGTTTGACGGAGAGACAAAGCATCACCATCATCACCTGATATGTAAGACGTGCGGTAAGGTGATCCCGTTTGAAGAGGATCTCCTGGATGAGCTGGAGCGTCTGATTGAGAAGGAGACGGGATTCCTGGTGTCGGACCACGAATTGAAGTTCTACGGACAATGCGAAGAGTGCTTAAAGAAGCAACACTGTATTTCAGGAACGGGGACACACGTGGAGGTGTAGATTTGAAGAAAGAGAACAATGAGAAATTGCGTATCATTCCGCTCGGAGGGCTGGAGAAGATCGGGATGAACATTACTGCCTTCGAGTATGAAGACAGTATTATTGTCGTGGATTGCGGACTGGCATTCCCGGAGGACGACATGTTGGGAATCGATCTCGTAATTCCGGATGTATCGTATCTGAAGGAGAATATTCAGAAGGTGAAGGGATTTGTGATCACCCATGGACATGAGGATCATATCGGAGCCTTGTGTTATATATTGCGGGAGATGAATCTGCCCATCTATGCGACGAAGCTGACGATGGGTATCATAGAGAGGAAGCTTACGGAGCATAATCTGCTGCGCACGACAAGAAGAAAGGTTGTAAAGCACGGACAGTCGATCAATCTGGGACAGTTTCGTATAGAATTTATCAAGACGAATCACAGCATACAGGATGCGGCGGCGCTGGCGATCTATTCTCCGGCAGGGATTGTGGTGCATACAGGAGATTTTAAGGTGGATTACACACCGGTATTTGGGGACGCCATTGACCTGCAGCGCTTCGCGGAGATCGGGAAGAAGGGGGTACTGGCTCTGATGTCGGACAGTACCAATGCAGAACGGAAGGGGTTCACCCAGTCAGAGAGGACGGTGGGGATTACCTTTGACCATATATTTGCGGAGCATCAGAATACAAGGATTATCATCGCTACCTTCGCGTCTAATGTAGACCGGGTGCAGCAGATTATCAATTCGGCCTGTAAGTATGACCGGAAGGTCGTAGTGGAAGGACGGAGCATGGTGAATATCATCCAGGTAGCTCAGGAACTGGGATATCTGCATGTACCGGATAAGACGCTGATCGAGATTGACAATCTTAAGAATTATCCTCCGGAGAAGACGGTGCTGATCACTACGGGAAGCCAGGGCGAGTCTATGGCTGCGTTGTCCCGCATGGCTGCGGACGTGCATAAGAAAGTAACGATCATGCCCGGCGATACGGTTATATTCAGTTCGAATCCGATCCCGGGGAATGAAAAGTCTGTTTCGAGGGTGATCAATGAGCTGTCTGCGAAGGGCGCGGATGTGATCTTCTCGGACGCACATGTATCCGGCCATGCATGCCAGGAGGAGCTGAAGCTGATCTATTCTCTGGTGAAGCCCAAGTATGCGATTCCTGTGCACGGCGAATACCGGCATCTAAAGGCGAATGCGGCGATTGCGACCACCCTTGGGATCCCCAAGGAGAATGTATTCATTCTGAAGTCCGGCGATGTGCTGGAGGTCAGCGCGAAAGAGGCGAAGGTGGTGGACAAGGTACACACCGGGGAGATTCTGGTAGACGGACTTGGCGTGGGCGACGTGGGTAATATCGTACTGCGCGACAGGCAGCATCTTGCGGAGGACGGTATCCTGATTGTGGTACTGACTCTTGAGAAGGGCAGTAATCAGCTGCTGGCAGGGCCGGACATCGTGTCCCGGGGCTTCGTCTATGTCAGGGAATCCGAAGGTTTGATGGAAGAAGCGCGCAGTGTGGTTACAGATGCGGTGGAGGACTGTCTTATGCATCAGCGCAATGCGGACTGGAGCAAGATTAAGATGGTGATCCGGGATACTATGAATGAGTTCATATGGAAGAGGACCAAGAGAAAGCCGATGGTGCTTCCGATTATAATGGATGTGTAGTGTGAAGTTAAGATGGGTCAGAAGTTCTGAGAAGGACAGCTGGCCCATTTTCTAAAATAAGAGTTACTTGTATATTTTTTGACTTTGGACAGTAATAGTGGTATATTATTATTGAAATATGAATGAGTGGGGCGTTGTCAGAGAAATCATGGTATGGACAGTATTTTTCTGCGATTCTTAAGGTGATTTGTCATATGGAAAAGAGAGAAGGAAGAAGTGTAATACACAGGAAGATTATCTTAATCATTCCGATCATATTAGTTTTCTGTATCCTGGGAACGGTTGTATTCTTTGTCTCGAGGAAGATATCCCGGGAGATGTCGGAATCAGCGATTACCAATCTGAATGAGAGTCTGGATCTGATCGAGAATACGATGGAGACCATTCTGAAGAAGGAGTCGGAGTTTCAGGAGCTGATTGCCCAGGAACTTGTGGATGCCGAGAATCCGGAAGATTTTATCCGTTCTTATGAGCGGAACGATACGATGGTGAAGATATCCTTGATTCTGTCGGGGAAGAAGGAAGGCGTCTCTAATACAGGAGAAGCATTTTCGGAAGAAGAGCTGGATTTCTCCGGGGGCAATATGGTAGAGAATCTGCCGGTCTCCCAATCCTACGTGAACGATATGGGAACCTGGGCATATACTATGAAGTGTCCGGTCATGAAGGACGGGGCGGAGAGAGCGTGGCTGTATATCGAGTATATCTATGATTCTTTTGACGAGGCGCTGCCGGGGAATTTCTATAACAGCAGCGCGACGCTTTATCTCATGGATGCGGACAGTAAGAAATTCGTGATGAAGCCCAAGGGAATCGGGGAACGCGACGCAGGCCATATGAATCTCGAGGATTTTTATCATGCGAACAAGATCATGGAAGAGGAGGTCAGGGGCCAGATTATCGAGAGTGTTGATAATGGGGAGAATGTGATGTTTTATCATGACATTCAGAATAAAGAGTCTCTGATCTACATGTGGTCTGTGTGTGAAGGAGCGGTCTACCTGATCGGATATGTTCCTGTCCAGGCGATACAGCGGGAAGGCGATGCAGTGAACCAGAACATGTTCATCGTTGTTGCGATTATGCTGATGGCGTTTTTCGGAAGCTGTGCGTTATATCTGTTTTTTGACAGGCAGCAGGACAGGATCAGGGAGGACAGGGAAGCGGAGCGGGAGATGCACAACAGGCAGCTTACGGAGGCTCTGCAGACTGCCCAGATTGCCAATAACTCCAAGACTACGTTCCTGTCGAATATGTCCCACGATATCCGGACTCCGATGAATGCGATACTGGGATTTACCACGCTGCTTGCGAAAGATGTGGATAATCCGGAGAAGGTCAGGGAATACACGAAGAAGATCAATGCTTCCGGCCAGCATCTGTTAAGCCTGATCAACGATGTGCTGGACATCTCGAAGATTGAGAGCGGTAAGGTGGTACTGTCTCTTGGAGAGATTGCGATGAAAGATATGATCTCTTCCATAGATACGATTATCCGTCCGGCGGCGAATGCAAAGAACCAGACCTTTGATATCGCTGTGACCGGGCTTAGGCATGAGCGTCTGATCGGTGATGAGACCAGGATTAACCAGATCCTGATCAACCTCCTTTCCAATGCCGTGAAGTATACGCCCGAGGGAGGCAAAATCTGGCTTCGTATTATCGGGTTGAATCAGCATTCCAATCAGTATGAGCATATCCGGATTGAAGTAGAGGACAACGGCTACGGGATGACGTCGGAATATCTGGAGACGATATTTGACGCGTTTACCAGAGCAGAGAACAGTACGACGAACAAGGTGCAGGGAACCGGACTTGGCATGGCCATCACGAAGAATATTGTGGAGCTGATGGGCGGCACCATAGAGGTCGCCAGTGAAGTAGGGCTTGGAAGTCTCTTTATCGTCGATCTGGAACTCAGGATACCGGAGGTGGATGTGGATGAGCAGTTCTGGAAGGAACGGGGGATCTACCGGGTCCTGGTGGTGGATGACGAGGAGGACAGCTGTGAGAATGTAAGGAGACTCATGGAGAGTACCGGAATCCAGGTGGATACGGCTCATAGCGGCGAAGAGGCGCTGCGCATGCGGCAGAAGGCCTGCCAGAGCGGTAATGACTATCAGGTGATTCTTCTTGACTGGAAGATGCCGGAGATGGACGGTATCGAGACGGCAAGGCAGATGAGGAATATGGTATTTGGACATATACCGATTCTGCTTCTGACTGCCTGTGACTGGGATGAGATACAGGCAGAAGCGGAGCAGGCGGGGGTTGACGGGTTTATGGCTAAGCCTTTCTTTGTTTCGGTACTTAAGGAGAAGCTGTTTGAACTTCTGGAGGAGCAGGGCAGAGATCTGAAGACCGCACCCGAGCAGGATCTAACTACCCTGGCAGGACGGCATTTCCTTGTAGCGGAGGATAATGAGATCAACGCGGAGATACTGATGGAGCTTCTGGATATAGAAGAAGCGACCTGTGAGATCGTGGAGAATGGAAAGCTGGCGGTAGAGCGTTTTGAACAGATGGAGCCGGGAACCTACGACGCGATTCTGATGGATGTACAGATGCCGGTGATGAACGGGTATGAGGCGGCGAGGTCTATCCGGCAGCTGGACCGGCCGGATGCGAGGATGATCCTTATTATTGCCATGACAGCGAATGCATTTGCCGAGGATGTAAAGGATGCGATAGACGCCGGGATGGACGCACATATAGCGAAGCCTATTGATATGGAACTGTTAAGAAGGACCTTGGGACTGTATTTCAGGTAGGAATCTGCCGGACAGGTATGGATCTCTACGCCGTATAGGGGGACACAAAAAAGGAGTAAGATATGAGAAGTAATATAAAAAGATCCGCAGTAATGATAATCGCCGGTATCGTGGTTCTTACAGCGGTCTCCTGCAGCAAAAAGCCGGGATTGAATCTGGTTGATAATGACAAAGAGGCACGGAAGGCGGTTGAGTTGTTTGCCCCGATGGAACGGTCTAATCCGGACGCCAAGAATGCCGCAAGAACAGCGTTTGATAAGACGGTTATTATGGCGGAGGAAGAGCTTGGACTCAGGGTGGAATATACCACTTATACATCAGAGAATTATAAAGAGAAGTCGTATGATGATGTCGCGCTTGACCGTATACGGAATGATATGGATGATTTTTATCTGCTTAATCCGGATGTCCTGCAGAAGACAGGAGAAGAAGGAAGGCTGGTAGATTTGTCCGGACTCGACTGCGCCAGGAACTTAAGAGATGTAGTGCGCATGGCGAATACGGTGGACGGGAAACTGGTCGGGATCCCTCAGGAGGTGGTAGTCTACGGACTGTTTGTGAATAAGGATATGTTTGACAAGTACGAGCTGGAATTGCCCGGTACGCCGGAGGAGTTCCTGGAGTGCTGCCGGGTGTTTAAGGAGAAGGGGATCGAGACGCCGGTGGGAGCGAACCGGTGGTGGCTTGAGACCTTTGTCTTCGCGCAGGCTTACGCGCAGATGTATAACGGGAACAATACGGAAGCAGAGATTGAGGCGCTGAACAGCGGAGAGAGCAAATACAGCGACTATATGCGTAAGGGCTTCGAGTATCTGAAGGAGATGATCGATCTGGGATATATTGACGCCAAGACCGCGCTGACCTACGAGGCGATCGAGGGTGAAGGAGATGATTTCCTGGCACAGAAGACGCCCATAGTTATGGCTTACTGGGGGGCGGCGAATGCCGAGACGGCTTACGGGAAACCGGATTTTAACATGCAGGTGATCGGTTTTCCAAGTGAACTTGGACCGATGCCGGTTATGTCCATGACGGGTCTGGCCGTTCATAAGAATGCCAGGCATCTGGAAGATGCGCTGGATGTTCTTGAGATTATCCTGTCAGACGAGGCGCTCCAGGTGTATGCCGAGACGAATAAGGTGATCTCGCCGTCAAAGAATGTGGAGGTAGAGTGTATTCCGGCTTTGAAGCCGCTGAATGACCTGGTCAATGAGGGAACTTACGTCCTTGCCAGCAATGCAGGCATGAAGGTGGAACAGTGGGGGAATACATGCCTGATTGTAAGAAAGCTTATGGAGGGCGCTTCTGTGGATGAATGCATGGCAGAGTTCGACCGGCTGCAGGAGGAGTCGCTGAAGTAGGGGAGAACCCATGAATAGAATACAGTAATCTTCATATAATATAAAGTGTACACTCTTGACATAGTGTACACTTTTGTTATAATTGGAGGTATAAAGGAGATGATTGATATGTTGATGGAACGGGCTACGACTGTGAGAAAGGAATGGAGTGCTGTTTGTGACAGTGTGATTCATGAGAAACCTAAGTTCATCAAGCGGACAAGGGACAAAATGTGGTTTTCGAATCTGGAGACGATGGCGGAGATATTAGAAGCGTATCGGTTTACGGCAATGAGGTATGTGGAAGAGGATAATTCGATCACATTGTCTTTGAATGAGATTGATCTTGTGGAGAATGGAAGAGATGAGGAAGAAGCGAGGATGAATCTTGGTAAGGCAATACTGGAATATTCTCTGGACTATTATAATGAGTATGAGATCTATTCACATAGTTTAAACAGGAAGCGGCATATTCCATATATTTTTAAGGCGTTGATAATGGATAACCCGGAATTGATAGGAGAAGAGATACAATGCCAGGATGGAAAGAATTGAGACGATTCTGTGAAAGAGACGGATGGGAGCTGTACAAGAATACGGATCATTATTTTTACCGAAAAGCGGATGAAGATGGGAATATACGGATGACAAAAGTCTCAAGAGGTTCTGGTGAAATACATACAAAGATGTGGAGAGAGATTCTTAAGAAGCAACTACAGGTTTCTCAGGAATATTTTAATAGTAAGATATAGATGGGAGAGTTACGATGTTGATGGATGAGAGACTGACCACATACATCCGGTCTTTGGAAGGCCCGGAGAAACCTGTGATTGAGCAGATTGAACGGGAAGCGTCAGACGCATATGTGCCGATTATCCGCAAGGAGACCCAGAGCTTTCTGAAGGTGCTTCTGATGATAAAGCAGCCGTTACGTGTCCTTGAGATTGGGACGGCTGTTGGTTTCTCGGCAATCCTGATGAGTGAGTATATGCCGGAGGGTGGACGGATTACGACGATAGAGAAGTATGAGAAACGGATTCCTGTTGCGCGGGAGAATTTCAGGCGGGCGGGTAAGGAAGAGCAGATTACCCTGATTGAGGGAGATGCGCTTGAAGTCATGCGGACCCTTCAGGGTCCTTTTGACTTCATCTTTATGGATGCAGCCAAGGGGCAGTATATTCATTATCTGCCGGAGGCTTTGCGCCTGCTTACAGACGGCGGGGTGCTGGTATCGGACAATGTGCTGCAGGATGGGGATGTGATCGAGTCCCGGTTTGCCGTGGAGAGACGGAACCGCACGATTCACAGCAGGATGCGGGAGTATCTTTATGAATTGAAGCATCACGGGCAGCTTAAGACGTCGATTCTGCCGTTGGGGGATGGAGTTGCGCTAAGCGTGAAGTGCAGACAGGATGCAGACAGATGTGATATATGACGAACAGGTTGAGAGGGTGGTATTCCAAATGAATGACAGAAATAAGAGACGTCCGGAATTACTGATTCCGGCAAGCAGCCTGGAGGTGCTTAAGACGGCTGTGATATTCGGCGCGGACGCGGTGTATATCGGCGGGGAAGCCTTTGGACTGCGGGCAAAGGCGAAGAATTTCTCCGGAGAGGATATGAGAGCGGGGATTGCGTTTGCGCATGAGCATGGCGCAAGAGTCCATGTGACGGTGAACATCCTTGCCCACAATGACGACCTTGACGGGGTGAGGGAGTATCTGTACGAGCTAAAGGAGATGGAGCCGGACGCCCTGATTATTGCGGATCCGGCAATCTTCGATCTGGCGAAGGAGATCTGCCCGGAGATCGACCGGCATATCAGCACCCAGGCGAATAACACCAATTATGGGACTTATCGGTTCTGGTGGAGGTTAGGGGCAAAGCGGGTGGTTTCGGCCCGGGAGCTGTCGCTTAAGGAGATTAAGGAGATCCGGGAGCGGATTCCGGAGGATATGGAGATTGAGAGCTTCATCCACGGGGCGATGTGCATCTCTTATTCCGGCAGATGTCTCTTAAGTAATTATTTTACCGGAAGAGACGCCAACCGGGGGGCGTGCACCCATCCGTGCCGGTGGAAGTATTCCATCGTGGAGGAGACCAGACCGGGGGAATATATGCCGGTATATGAGAATGAGCGGGGGACATTTATCTTCAATTCCAAGGATCTGTGCATGATCGGGCATATTCCCGAGATGATCGGGGCCGGAATCGACAGTTTCAAGATCGAGGGGCGTATGAAGACGGCGCTCTATGTCGCGACGGTGGCGCGGACCTACCGGAAGGCGATCGACGATTATCTGGAAGACCCAAAGAAGTATGAGGAGAACATGCCCTGGTATCTGGATCAGATCTCGAACTGTACTTACCGGCAGTTTACTACCGGATTTTACTTCGGAAAACCGGACGAGACCAGCCAGATCTATGATAATAATACGTATCTGAAGGAGTATACTTATCTTGGGATTATCGGGGATAAGAGGGACGGGATGTACCGGATCGAACAGAGGAATAAGTTCTCCGTGGGGGAGCAGATTGAGATCATGAAGCCGGACGGCAGGAATGTAGAGGTAAAGGTGCAAAGAATTGTGGATGAGGAAGGAAAGGATATGGAGAGTGCACCCCATTCAAAACAGGTTTTGTATGTGGATTTGGGGTGCAAGGCCGACCGGTATGATATTCTGAGACGGGCGGAAGTATAAATAGAATACTTTTAGGTGGAAAAGCACAAAAAGAGAAGACCTCACATAGACTATATCAAATACGCTTAGAGGTGCTTCTCTTGAAATCATTTCCCCAACCCCTCACAGCTGCAGAAGAAAGATATTATATGCAAAAATATACGGAGGGAGATCTTGAAGCGAAACATATCCTGATCGAGCGGAATCTGCGCCTCGTTGCACACATCGTAAAGAAATATCAGTCTTCTCCGGAAGATACGGAGGATCTGCTGTCTATAGGCACGATCGGGCTTATAAAGGCGGTTGTGACGTTTAATCCGGACAAATGTGTCAGGCTTGGTACTTATGCCGCGCGCTGTATCGAGAATGAGATCCTGATGTATATGCGGGCAAAGAAGAAGTCATCCAAGGAGATATCGCTGTATGAGCCCATCGGAACCGACCGGGAGGGCAACGAGATTCAGCTTTTTGATATTATTGAGACGGAGGAGGACGATGCACACCGGAAGGTGGAGCTAAGCGACGATATCCGGATGCTGTACCGCAGGGTGGAATCCGAATTGTCTGCGCGGGAGCGGATGGTGCTTAAGATGCGGTACGGCCTGTATAATGAAGAGGAATACACACAGCGGGAGATTGCGAAGCAGTTAGGTATCTCCCGTTCTTATGTATATAAAATTGCTTATTATAAATGGAAGAAACAGCGACTATTCACTTTTTAGATTACCAAGAATAGGACAAGCATTTGTTCTGATTTATAATAGGAGAAGAAACTATGACTTTATATTACAATACTGTCCGCGAAAAAGCAAACAACACATTATATCCTCGTTGTAAAACAATATCTTCTGTTGATAATTTGAAGGAAGTCGTATCACATGACCATGTGTGCGCCCAGTATAAGGATAACCGGCGTAAAAAAGATAATTTCATTCAGACTGACTGCACAATGTTAGATATTGATAACACAGATTCAGATGATGAAAGTAAATGGAGAACTCCGGCTGATATAAAAAAGGCTTTCAAAAATGTGCGTTTTTTCATTGTATATTCAAGAAATCATATGAAATCCAAAGGCGGAAAGAAACCACGTCCGAAATTTCATGTTTATTTTCCGCATAAAATTATCAGTGACATTAAGGAATATGAAACCCTTAAAAATGATGTATGCAACTATTTTCCGGCATTTGATTCAAATGCAAAGGATATTGCCCGTTTTTTCTACGGGGTAGAAAATCCGCAGATTGAGCCTGTTGACGGTAACATCACATTGACTGAGTTTATGGATAAACGGTCAATTTGCAGTGCAGAAGAAAAATTAACGGTTACTTTGCCAACAAAGAGCAATGGCTTTATTCCACAGGGGCAAAGAAATACCTCGTTACATAGATTTGCCTGCCGTATTCTGACCCGCCAAGGTGATAGTGATACTGCTTATCAATCTTTTATAGAGGAATCAAAGAAATGTAAACCTCCGTTAGAACAGAAGGAACTTAATAGCATATGGAAAAGTGCATATAAATACTACATGGAGCATATACGAAACAGTCCCGATTATATACCGCCTAAACAATATTCAAAGACAGCGGTTGTTCCTAACCTTAAACCTGATGATTTTACAGACCTTGGACAAGCTAAAGTATTTTTTAAGGAATATGGGGAAAGACTTCGTTATTCTCTTGCAACAGGATTCTTATTTTATACAGGAAGGGTGTGGAAAGAGGGGACATTAAAAGCCCAAGGATTAGCACAGGAATTAACAGAACGACAGTTAAAGGAAGTAACATTACTGTTAAGAAAGATACAGAATGATGAAAATAATGCCGCTTTGAATAATGATTCATCTGCAAGAAAAGAGGCAGATAACGCAGAAAAAAATATCAAACAATACCGCAGATTTATATTGAAAAATCGGGATTCACAGAGAATATCTGCTGTCCTTAAAGAAATACAACCCTCAATAGAGATTTCTACAGACGAACTCGACACAGATGGATTTCTATTAAATACACCAGAGGGTACTATAGATTTGAAAAATCATAAAATACATCCACATAATCCAAGTGATTATTGTACAAAGATTACTGCCGTTCGTCCGTCAGATAAGGGAAAAGAACTATTCATGAAATTTTTAAAAAGTATAACCTGCGAAGACAACGAGCTACAGGAATATTTACAGTTGGTTGTAGGCATGTGTGCTATTGGGAAAGTGTTCTGTGAAAATCTTATTATTGCTTATGGCACTGGTAAGAATGGGAAAAGTACATTCTTCAACTTATTATCACAGGTATTAGGTGATTATTCCGGCAGTCTTTCGGCTGAAACATTGACATCAGAGTGTCGTAAAAATAAAAGTCCCGAATATGCGGAGTTGTGTGGAAAAAGATTAGTTATATCATCTGAATTGGAAGATGATACGAGTTTAAATACATCTATTATGAAAAAATTATGTTCAACTGACCGAATTTATGCCGAGAAAAAATATAAAGCTCCGTTTGATTTTAAGCCGACGCACACACTCATTCTCTGTACGAACCATCTTCCGCGCGTTTATACGTCAGATAACGGTACATGGCGCAGATTAATCATTATTCCTTTTCATGCAGTGATTGAAAACAGTACAGAAATTAAAAACTATGCAGATTATTTATTTAAAAATGCAGGTGAAGCAGTTTTATCATGGGTTATTGAAGGCGCTGAAAAGTTTACAGACGCAAATTATAATCTAATTCTGCCCAAGTGCGTGCAACAAGCTATTGAAAATTACCGAAATGAAAATGACTGGCTTCATAACTATCTTTCCGAGCGTTGTGAGACAGGTAAGGAGTTTATCCAACAATCAGGGGAACTATATAGTGATTATCGTAGTTACTGTAGAGAGACAGGTCAACCGGTAAAAAGCAACGCAATATTTAACAGAGCGATACAAAATGCCGGATTAAGGGCAAAAAAGACGAACAAAGGCAAGTTTATTTATGGGCTTAAGTTGTTACCGTTTGACTATTTTCAGTTGCCAGTGACGGCGAGTGACAAGGAATTTGAAACTTTTGCAGAAGAAGAGGTTGTGTTCTAACTATATAATTTTATAAAATCTCTGTCACTGACTGTCATTTTTCAGTATCATATGCCTTTTTGTGAAGAGAAACCGTTGATATATTGAACGGTTTCCTTTTCACTCTATATGTTGTTTTATCCCTTGGTTACATTTTTTCTATAAGGTGTATTCGCCTTTTTAAGCAGTTTTTTCTTTGTTATGGTATCTTATACCACATAGCCGTAATATTAACCATCTCGGTTAGATGTACATTGTTTGCAAGGTGGTCTAACAGTTTTAAACAGACCTTGCGTGTTATTCAACTAATTATTTGTACTTAAAATCCTTTTTTTCAAACAAATTA
>CAMSTW010000005.1 GCA_947063855.1 uncultured Dorea sp. | reverse complement strand
TTGATAAGGTTCATAACTTGATTCGCTTTTGTTTCTACTTTTTTCAACATCTCATGATCTGCATGGTTCAAACGCATAATTTCCAGATAACCCAATATGACTGTTAGCGGTGTTTTAATGTCATGGGAGATATTCGCCAGCATCTTTTTAGAAGAAATCTCTTCCCTTTTAAAATCTGCCCTTATTTTCTGTCGGTCTATCAGCAGGCGGTTAATTTGTCCCCCTAATTCCATCAAAACAGGGTTGTCCGTAAATACCATTACTTTCTCGTCACTTCCAGTTTCTAAAATTTCCTCCAATTTTTTATTTATCCGTCTTATCTTTGCCTGTATTCCCCTGCCAAAAACAAAACGCTGGTATAAAACCACAAGGAATAATAAGCAAGAGGCAACTGCCAAAAAGAATATGATTGTTTTATCGCTCATCCTTTCACTCTCCCAATTTGTATCCGATTCCCCATACCGTAATCACATACTGCGGTTTGCGGGGATTATCCTCTATTTTATTCCTCAATCTGCTGATATGGACATTGACGGCATTTTCATCACCATAATAGGTATCATTCCAGACAAGGGAGTAAATCTGTTCTTTCGTATATACTTTCTTTGGATTCTGCAATAACAGCTTTAAAATTTCAAATTCTTTTGATGTAAGCTCTATTTTACAGCCGTTTTTTGTTACAGAATACTCATTCAGATTCATGACAAGGTTTCCCGTTTGAAGTATTGGCTGCTGTTCAGTGGCACTTGCAGCATACTGTGTAGTTCTTCGGATATTTGCTTTTATCCTTGCCAATACTTCTGTGACAGAAAACGGTTTCGTTATATAATCATCTGCTCCCAGACCTAAACCAAGCGTTTTATCAGAATCGGTATCTTTTGCCGATATAATAATAATCGGGACAGTGCTGTTTTCTCTGATTTTTTCCATGACTTCCATTCCGCTTATCTGCGGAATCATCAAATCAAGCAAAACCAGACTGAAACTATTCGAAAAGAACCTGTCGAGGGCATTTTTGCCATCATACGCTGTAATTACCTCAAATTTCTCTGTGGTCAAAAAATTCTTTAGCATGGTACTGATTTCCATATCATCTTCAACCAATAAAATCTTACTCATTGTCCGATTCCTCCTTATCTCTTTTCTAAAAACGCCCGTCATCAAACATGCTTAATTCCTCCTGTCATGGATATTATAAATCGTTAAAACGAATCATACAATCAAGAAAATGATTTCATATGCAAAAACTCCTTATCAAGACAGTTTTTATGCTGACAAAAAAGGAAAAAAGTTTGAAGTGCCGTCTCGTGTGGAATACGCCTTAAATGATTTAATTTTGCGATAACTCGCAAAAAAATTTAGTAGAAAGAAGGATGATGATTTGAAAATCAAGGGAGACATCTATTTTGATAAGCTCATTGAACCGGTTGTAATATCAGGATTACAGTTTGTAATGAAGGCGGACGGCGTCAGGGAGCCTGGTGAAAGCCGTAAGCGGTTGGTTTTTTGGCTTGCCTTGGAATAAACCTGATGATAAAATAAGACTAACAGAAGGCTGGAAGGAGATGAACAAGTATGGGGATTTATGTAAATCCGGGGAATATTCCATTTCGAGATGCCCGTTTTTCAAATATATATATAGATAAAAGTATGCTGATCTCAAAGACAGATGCGGTATACCGAACGGAGCGGAAGTTCATATATGTCAGCCGTCCGCGCCGTTTTGGCAAATCAATGGCGGCGAATATGCTGACAGCCTATTACAGCTGCGGATGTGATTCATCGGAGTTGTTTGCAGGTCTGATGATTGAGAAGGAAAAGACCTTTCCCATACATCTGAATCAGCATTATGTAATCCGGCTTGATGTGCAGCGCTTTATAGAATCAGAGAGTGAGCTTGATTCATTTATCAGCAACATAGAGAAAAGTGTAGTATCGGAATTACTCAAAGAGTTTCCGGAATGTGAGGGCTTTGATACTGGCAGCAGACTGAAAACGGCTCTTGACCAGATTTTCATTCAGTCCGGGAAGGGATTTGTCTTTATCATCGATGAATGGGACTGCATATTCCGGATTGCGAAGAACCGTGAAGATATGCAGAAGGAGTATCTGGATTTTATGCGGGGGCTGTTTAAGGGGGCGGATTATGCGGAACTGGTCTATATGACAGGGATTCTGCCGATTAAGAAGTATGGGGAGCACTCAGCCATTAATATTTTTGATGAGTATTCCATGATCTCGCCAAAAAACCTGGGGGAATACTTTGGATTCACGGAAGCAGAAGTATGTGCGGCATGCGGGCGGCATGGGATGGATTATGCGGAGGTAAAAAAGTGGTATGACGGATACCGTGTGGGAAAACTCCATATCTATAACCCCAAATCTGTGGCAGACGCCCTGACGTGGGATGAGATTCAGAGTTACTGGACAGGGACGGAGACCTATGAAGCATTGAAGGTATATATAGATCTGGATTTTGACGGATTGAAGGAAGCAATCCTGACGATGCTTGGGAATGGACGCTGTGTGATCGATCCTTCCACATTCCAGAATGATATGACCGTGTTCCGGACAAGGGATGATGTGCTGACACTTCTGGTTCATCTCGGTTACCTGACCTATGACAGAGAGACGAGTGAGGTGTTCATTCCCAATCAGGAGATTGAGCAGGAATTTGTGCGGGCAGTTAAGGTTGGAGGATGGGATGGAGTGATCCAGTCTCTAGAGCGGCCTTCAGGGAAAGGTTTTGCGGATGTGGTCTATCTGCCAAAGCGGAATGTGGACCGTCCGGCGCTGGTAGTAGAATTGAAATGGAATAAGACTGCCGACGGAGCGGTCCGGCAGATAAAAGAGAAGGGGGATGCTTAATGATTTTCTGCTTATCAAAGTGAAAATTCTGCGAATTTTCACTTCACTTGTTGATTTATACGAAAATCAGGGTATAATAAATAGTGTAAAAGCTACACGGAGGTATGTGATATGATTTTTGAGACAGAGAATATTGAATTCAAAACCCGGCTTACAGATGAAATCTATAAAGAAGTTATCGCATTTGCCAATGCGGATGGCGGAACCATCTATATAGGTATCGATGACTGTGGCAATGCCGTTGGTATAGATAATGTCGATGACACATACACTCGAATCACCAATGGGATTCGTGACGCTATTCAGCCAGATGTAACGATGTTCGTTAAATACACTTTACAGGATAAGCAAGTAGTTAAAATCACAGTTGGAGAGGGTAGCTGCAAACCATATTATCTGAGATCAAAAGGATTGAAGCCGAGCGGAGTATATATTCGTCAGGGGACTTCAAGCGCACAGGCTTCGTTCGAACAAATCCGTCAGATGATTAAGAATTCTGACGGCGATGTGTTTGAGAATATGCGTTCTATGGAGCAGGAGCTTACTTTTACACATGCTCAAAAAGCCTTTCAAAAATATAACGTTGAATTTGGAAAAGAAAAGTACAGGACGCTTGGAATAACAGATTCATCCGCTTCTCTTTACACGAACCTTGCGCTTCTCTTGTCTGATCAATGTGCTCACACAACAAAGGTTGCGGTTTTCGGTAATGATGATAAAACACAGTTTCGCGACAGCCGGGAATTTGCAGGCTCTGTTTTTAAACAGCTTGAGGATACATTTTCATACCTTAAGCTTTGTAACAAAACGGTTGCATCATTCAAAGGCTTAGACAGAGTTGAAAGACAGGATTATCCCGAAGAAGCCTTGCGCGAGGCGCTTCTTAATGCGATTGTTCACAGGGATTACAGCTTCAGCGGAAGTATTATTATCAATGTGAATGATAATGAAATGGAATTTATTTCCATAGGCGGACTTGTTCCGGGGCTGTCTCCTGATGATATTCGAAGCGGTATATCACAGCCTCGCAATAAAAATCTCGCGGAGGTTTTTCATCGGCTGCATTTGATTGAGTCCTATGGAACAGGAATTCGTAAAATTTATAATTTGTACAGTAACTGTGCACTGCAGCCTGGTATAGAGGTTACTTCGAATACGTTCAAAATGATTCTTCCGAACATGAATGCATCTGCTTTGGCGGAAAATAAGGAGAAGGATATTTTTCTTAAGATTACGCCTCAGATGCAGACTGTCCTGGATTTTATCGAAGAGAACGGACAGATTACCGATGCCGGGGTGCAGGAACTTTTGAATATTAAGAGTACCCGTTCTTATACGCTGATGAAAAAAATGGCAAACGAGGGACTTATTCTTATCATGGGCAGAGGCGTTGACAAGAAGTACGTCAAAGCATAGATGAAAGCAATGGAGATGGCGCTCTATATGTATCGCTATCTCCATTGATGATGAGATTCCCTGACCTGTATTATTGGTCCTATTATGAACATGTCAAGGAGAAAATGATGAAGATTCTGGTACTGTCAGATACCCATGGATTACTGCGTCCGGTGGTTCGGGAAATGCTTGGAGACTGCGACGCGGTTATCCATTGCGGCGATTATCATACGCAGAAAATATTAGATGAGATCAGAGCTTCTGTTTCCGCGGATACACAGATGTTTCTGGTCAGAGGAAATAATGACGGAAACTGGGCGGCGCCGCTGCCGGAGCGTCTGGAATTTGACTTGGGGAACGTGAAGTTCTGCGCGGTTCATGATAAGGCAGATCTGCCGGAGGATCCGGGGGATTGCCGGGTGTTTCTCTATGGGCATTCGCACAGATATACGGAAGAATGGAGAGCGGGAAGGCTCTGGCTGAATCCGGGAAGCTGCGGAAGAAGAAGGTTTCGGCTGGATATTACAATGGCGGTTCTGTATCTGGAGAATGGGAAGATATCTGTGGAGAGAATAGATATTTCTGATGCGAAGGGTTCTGATATGATCCGCAAGGATGCGAAAGGGAGCGCGTCGATGAGCCTGCCGGCAGATCTGTGCGGAATGGTCCGAGATATCATGAAGAGGATGGATAAGGGACATAAGGTTGACAGAATAAGCAGGGAGCTTGGAGTGAGGCAGGATTTTGTAGAGGATATCTGCCGTATCCGCGTGACTCATCCGGGAGTCAGCGCGGAAGGGATAGTGAATAAGATAGAGGTAAACCGCTCCAATGAAACTCCTCGCAGCAGAGCTGCAGGGAATCAGACCCTGAAAGATTAAAAAGGATTACATTTCCTTAGAATATTTCGAAAGAAAGTAAGCATAGGAAATCCCCAGAATCGCCAGCACTGCCGCTGCCGCGATTATCGCGAAGAGACCTGCTTTCATCTCCAGCAGCAGGAAGGGGAAGCAGATCAGTACATAGGTGAGGATGTCGAAGGTCTTCGCCTTAGCCAGGTTATGTATGTTCCTGGTGCGTTCATCGTTCAGGTCTATGACCGTCTGGAGGCTCTCCTTAGGATACTTCTCGTATTGGTAAGTAGTGACGAAATAGTGGCCTGCGGATACGAATGCAAACATACCTCCATATTGGAGCAGGGTCAGGCACAGGAAGAGAAAACGGCTGTCAATGAGCTGCATCACTTTAAGCATCTGTGCAGAAGCATGCACCAGAAATCCGATGATGAGTAGGGTTAATTTCTTCTGTTTGGTGGTCATAGTAGTTCCTCCTTGTGCAATATATATGGAAAACAAACTTTCCATATACTTAGTATAAGAGAGACGGGATGAAATGTCAAGTTTACTTTCCGTATTTTCCGTAAAGACGATTTCAGATTAAGTTCTGTCTGTTTCTGGCACATTTTTTGTGCGAATCTTTCATCTTATCTTTGAAAAACATACCATTTTTTTATAGAAGATGATATAATCTATTTCATATAGGCAAAAGAATGACAGATTATGCGGTCCGTATAGTTTGTTGTATCAGGCCCGCGGTCAGGTCGGTAGATAGAGATGAGATTTCTGGTGTACAGCTTAAAGTCTGAGACGATATCAGAGTATACGGAGATAAAGCTTGTGATAAAGAAGGGAGAATGAGACAGGATGAAGATACTGATGATCAATGGCACATTAAGGCAGGGTTCAAGTTATCACGTCGGGAAGCTGGTGATAGAGAAGATAGCGAAGAAAGAGGATCAGGTTCTGGAGCTTTTTCTTCCGAAGGATATGCCGGAGTTCTGCCGGGGATGTGCAGTATGTATTACGGAGAGTGAGAAGAAGTGTCCGGATTATCTGATGTATATGAAGCGGGTGACCCGTATGATTGATGAAGCAGATTTTCTTGTGTTCACGTCACCGGTTCATGTGCTCCATGTGACGGGAGCCATGAAGGCTTTGCTGGATCATTACGCATACCGTTTCATGGTGCACAGGCCGCAGGAATGTATGTTCAGCAAGCAGGCGGTGTGTGTCACTACAGGGGCGGGCGGAGGCATGCGGTCGACGCTTAAGGATATGAAGCAGAGCCTGCTCTTCTGGGGGGTAGGCAGAGTATATACATACGGGATTGCAGTCAAAGCGACGAAGTGGGAAGATGTCAGCTCAGAGGTCAAGGAGCGGATTCTTACAGATCTTGAGAAGCTTGGGACCAAGTTTGTCCGGGAGCCTGATCAGGTTGTTCCGTCTGTTACGACGAAGGTTCTGTTCTATGTATTGCGCCGTATGCACCAGAAGGGGATGAATCCGGTAGACCAGGCTTATTGGAAGGAGAAGGGATGGCTTGAGAAGGAGCGTCCGTGGAAGAAAAAGCCGGTGGAGAGGCCCACGATAGAATAGAAAGACAGGAAAAAGTATTATTGAAAGGCATCATAGAAGCTGAAAAGAATGATTTGAGGCTGTTGAGAAACAGCCTCCATTCGCTAACGCCCTAACCCGGACAAGCCGGGATCCCAATTTTGCCAAAATCGCAATATTTTGTTGTTAGGTGCCTAATTCTTCCCAGCGTTCATATAATTCTTCCAGTTCTGCCGCAATCGCGGCCTTTTCATTTGCTAATTCCTGACACCGGACAGAGTTGGTGAATACCTCCTCCTGTGTCATCAGCCTGTCGATCCCGGCGTCACGCTCTTCGAGACTGGTGATGCGCTCTTCGGTCTTCTTAAGTTCATTTTGCCGCCTGCGTTCTCTGGCCTGCGCTTCTTTTTGTTCCTGCCAGCTTAGCTTCGCTTCGGACACAGTCCCGGCAGGGGCAGACACCTCTTCTTCACCGCCTGCATACGCGGCGGTCAGCTCCGCGCGTTTCTCCAGATAATAATCATAATTCCCGATATAGTTTACAAAAGTATGGTTGACCAGATCGAGGATCCGTGTCGCCGTCTGGTTGATGAAATACCGGTCATGGGAGACATAGAGCAGGGTTCCGGTATAATCGTTCAGCGCTTTCTCCAGGATCTCCTTGGAGGAAATATCCAGATGGTTGGTAGGCTCGTCCAGAATCAGGAAATTCGCCTGGGAGAGCATCAGCTTCGCCAGTGAAACGCGTCCGCGCTCCCCGCCGCTTAAGTCCCCGATCCGTTTGAACACGTCGTCTCCCGTGAACAGGAATGCCGCCAGCATATTGCGGATGCGGGTGTTAGTAAGATCCGGATAGTCGTCGGAAATCTCGTCGAAAATGGTCTTGTCCATGTGGAGTACGTGGTGTTCCTGATCATAATAGCCGATCTCCACATTGGTGCCCAGGGTAAAGGTTCCGGTGTCGGCGGGAAGCACCTGATTCAGGATCTTAAGGAGGGTTGTCTTGCCCGTTCCGTTGTCTCCGATGACGGCGACATGTTCTCCGCGCTTGATCTCAAAACTGACATCTGTAAATAATACCTGATTCGGAAAGGATTTGCCCAGAGATTCTACGGTCAGCACGTCGTTGCCGCTGATCTTTGAAGGCGTAAGGTTCAGGTGGATCTCTGTATTCATCTCCAGGGGCTTTTCTACCGGTTTGATCTTCTCCAGCATCTTCTCGCGGCTCTCCGCCCGTTTGATGGATTTCTCGCGGTTGAATGAGCGCAGTTTCTCGATCACTGCTTCGTGGTGTTTGATCTCCTGCTGCTGGTTTAAGTATTCTTTTAGCCTGGCATCCCTAAGCCTGCGCTTCTTCTCGGCGTAGGCAGTGTAATTGCCCGTGTAGGTCATAAGCTTCCCCGCCTCGATCTCCAGGACCTTCGTGACTACCCGGTCAAGAAAATAGCGGTCGTGAGAGACGATCAGTACGGCGCCGGGATAGTTGAGCAGATAGGTCTCAAGCCAGGCGATGGAATTCAGGTCCAGATGGTTGGTAGGCTCGTCCAGAAGCAGGATATCGGGTCTGGTCAGCAAAAGCTTCCCCAGTGAAACCCTGGTCTTCTGGCCGCCGGAGAGAGTGGCTACCGGCTTGGAGAAATCGCTCTCGTCAAATCCAAGTCCTTTTAAGACGCCGGTGATCTCACTGGCGTAAGCGTATCCGTTCTCACGCTCGAACGCCGCCGTCAGGCGGTTATAGGTCTCAAGGCGGGCGGTCAGGGCCTCTCCCTTGAGATGCTTAAGCTCCTGTTCAATCGTCCGGAGCTGCTGTTCCATGGCGATGATATCCGCCTTGGCAAGCTTCACCTCTTCGTATATGGTACTGCCGCTTACCATGTCCTGGTGCTGGGCCAGATATCCAAGTGTCTTACCTTTTGTGAGTATGACGTCGCCGCCGTCTGCGGGAAGTTCGCCTATGATTATCTTGAATAAGGTAGTTTTACCTGCGCCGTTGGGGCCTACAAGGGCGGCTTTCTCGTGGTCTTCTATGTGAAAAGAACCTTCGGTCACGATCACATTCTCACCGAAGGCTTTATTGATTCCGTGACATGCCAGTATCATGATATCCTCCTAAATATATGTAATGATGCATTCGTTTTCATTATATCGAAAAAATAACAAAATACAACTAAAAGTTTGACTTTAATCTTACAATTCTATATAATGAAATCCAGAAGGGAAATGGAAGGTGAGTTTTTTGGAAGAAAGAGAGATATCCCAGGCAGTGATACGCAGGCTGCCAAGGTATTATAGATATCTGGGAGAGTTACTTGAGAATGGTGTGGAGCGCATCTCCTCCAATGATCTGAGCAGGAGGATGAAGGTGACCGCATCCCAGATCCGGCAGGATCTTAATAATTTCGGCGGATTCGGCCAGCAGGGGTATGGATATAATGTGAAGTATCTGTATGCGGAGATCGGGAAGATTCTTGGATTGGAGGAGGATCATAACATCATTATCATCGGAGCCGGTAATCTGGGTCAGGCGCTGGCTAATTATGCGTCATTTGAGAAGAGAGGATTCATATTGAAGGGGATTTTTGATGTGAATCCGAGGCTTCAGGGGATTTCAATCCGCGGCGTGCCGGTCCGGATGATGGATGAACTCAGTGCGTTTGTGAAGGAGAATGACGTGGCGATCGCGGCGCTTACGATTCCCAAGGACAAAGCGGTTGATGTGGCGAGTATGCTGGTAGAGAACGGGGTTCGGGCAATCTGGAATTTCGCCCATACGGATCTGAATCTGCCGGAGCATATCATTGTGGAGAATGTACATCTGTCGGAGAGTCTTATGCAGTTATCCTATAAGATCAGCCGCTACAATGAAGAACACCAGAGATAGAGTGGAGGCGTGTAATGACGGCGTATGATGCAGGAAGTTACACGTCCTTTTGTATTGTTCCTGCGGGCGGCATGCGGGTATGCATATTTGATGGAATGAATGATCAGGAGGTGGAAGTATGCGGTATCTGGTGAACAGCGCTCAGATGAAGAGGGCGGATCAGTATACCATACAGGAGATTGGGATTCCTTCTCTGGAATTGATGGAGAGGGCGGCGGGGGCCTGTGTGGATGTGATGGCGGCAGATGGACTGGATCTGTCACGGCCGTGCGTCGTGTGCGGATCGGGTAATAACGGCGGAGACGGATTTGCGGTTGCACGGCTGCTTATGGGAAGAGGGATCCGGCCCGTCGTATGCTTTGTGGGCAATGAATCCCATTGCAGCAAGGAGACGAGAGTGCAGATGCGTAAGCTTCTGGAAAACGGCGGCAGGATATGCAACGAATACAGGGAGGATGAATATAGTATCATCATAGACGCAGTCTTTGGAGTGGGACTTAGCCGGGAGATTACGGGAGGATACCGGGAGGTGATCGAGCGTATGAATGCCTCACGGGGAGTGAAGTTCGCGATTGACATGCCTTCGGGCATATCCGCAGATACGGGCGGAGTCCTTGGGATTGCGTTTCAGGCGGATCTTACGGTTACTTTTCAGGCAGAGAAGCTGGGACTTGTGCTGTATCCGGGTAAGGAGTACGCCGGGAAGGTCTTGACGGCGGATATCGGGATAGATATGGAAGGCGCGGCGCAGGGAACCATGGCGGGAAGAGAAGCCGTGATGCCTGCAAAGACGGAAGAATACAGCAAGGCCGGCATTGCGTATACCTGCAGCCCCTGTGGCTATCAGGCCATGCTGCCAATCCGCAGGGCAGATTCCAACAAGGGATCCTATGGAAAGCTTCTGGTGATAGCGGGAAGCAAGGGCATGTCGGGAGCCGCTTTCTTAAACGGATCGGCGGCATATTTATCCGGCGCGGGTCTTGTAAGAATCTATACACACGAGGAGAACCGGGTGATTCTGCAGCAGCAGCTTCCGGAAGCAATCATCACTACATATATGGATTACGACAGAGAAGATCTGGGAAGGATGCTTGAATGGGCAGATACAGTATGCATCGGTTCCGGCCTTGGTATGGGTGAGAGCTCCGTCCGGCTGGTGGAGCAGGTAATAAGAGAGGCGCGGGTTCCATGCCTGGTGGATGCGGACGGCCTGAATATTCTGGCAGAGCACAGGGAATGGCTGTCTGACCGTGAGCCGGACGCCGGTCACACAGGCACGCTGGTCATGACGCCGCACATGAAAGAGATGTCGAGACTCACAGGCCGAAGCGTGGAAGAGCTTCGGGAGCGCCGGATGGAGATTGTGAAGGAATTCGCGGACAGGACGGGATGTACCTGTGTTCTCAAGGATGCAAGGACCGTGACGGCATCGCCTTCAAACCGCCGGGTAACGGAAGCCGGGATCCATGTGAACCTGTCAGGGAATGCGGCTATGGCGAAGGCGGGCTCCGGGGATGTACTGGCCGGTATCATTTCCGCGTTTCTCGCCCAGGGACTTGACGGACACCGTGCGGCATGTCTTGGAACATATCTCCACGGGCGCGCGGGAGACCATGCAAGAGCGCTCCGGGGCAGCTACAGCGTCCTGGCGAGGGATCTGCTTTTGTGCATCAGCGGGGCATTTAAAGAACTGGAGGAATATAGACGTGAAGAAGTATAGCAGAGTATGTGCAAGAATTGATCTTGATGCGATTGAATATAATATGGAGATGATGAGAAGGAATCTGTCCGGCGGCGTGAAGATGATCAGCGTGATCAAGTCGGACGGGTACGGTCACGGAGCAGTCCAGATCGCCAGATTCCTGGAATCGAAGGAATACATATGGGGTTATGCCTTCGCCGCGCTGGATGAAGCCGCCGCGCTCAGAAAAGAAGGGATCAGAAAGCCGCTCCTTGTGCTTGGCTGTGTGTTCCCGGAGCAGTGGGAGGAGATGCTTGACGGAGAGATCCGCATGACGGTTTACACGGAAGAGACGGCGCAGATGGTATCGAAGCTTGCGGTGAAGAAGGGGAAGAAGGCCTATATCCATATCAAGATCGATACAGGCATGTCCCGCCTTGGTTTCCCGGCCGGAGAAGAGAGCGTAGATGAGATAGAGAGGATCTGCCGGATGCCGAACATCGTGGCGGAAGGGATGTACACACATTTTGCCAGAGCCGATGAGGCAGACAAATCCTTTACCAGAGAGCAGCTTGAGAAGTTCCTATGGATGAAGAGAAGGCTTGAGGACAGAGGCGTTAGGATTCCTTACCATCACTGTTCGAACAGCGCGGGAATCATCGACCTTAAGGAGGCGAACATGGATCTTGTGAGGGCGGGTATCGCGGCCTACGGGCTCTATCCATCCGAGGAGGTCCATAAGGAGAATGTGCCGCTTAAGCCGGCGATGGAGCTGGTCAGTCATGTGACCCATGTGAAATGGGTGGAGGAAGGCACGCCGGTCAGCTACGGGGGGATCTTCACGGCGAAGAGACGGACCCGGGTGGCGACGATTCCGGTGGGATATGGAGACGGTTATCCAAGAAGTCTCTCAGGCAAGGGCTGCGTCCTGATCCGGGGAAAGCGCGCGCCGATCATCGGGCGGGTATGCATGGATCAGTTCATGGTGGACGTGACGGACATTGAGGGCGCCGCGTTCGCAGACAGGGCCGTACTGATCGGAGCAGACGGACAGGAGCGGATCACGGTGGAGGAATTGAGCGGGCTTTCCGACAGGTTCAACTATGAATTCATCTGCAGTTTTGGCAAGCGGGTGCCAAGAGAGTATCTCAGTAACGGAGAAGTGGTAGAGCAGATGGATTATTTTGCATAGAAATTACAGACTCTATAGAATACATCCGAAAAAGATGGAAATACTTATCTTATCTTTAAGAAATCGGAGTGTGGATAGAGTGCAGGTAAGACGCGGAGATATATTTTATGCAGATTTAAGCCCGGTTGTGGGTTCGGAACAGGGAGGGATCAGACCGGTGCTGATCATACAGAATGATGTGGGCAACAGGCACAGTCCTACGGTGATCTGCGCCGCGATCACATCAAGGATGAACAAGGCGAAGCTGCCCACACATGTGGAGATTGACGCGAGAAGGTATCAGATCGTCAAGAATTCAGTCGTGCTGTTAGAGCAGATCAGGACGATTGACAAGCAGCGGTTAAAGGACATGGTATGCCATTTGGATAAAGAGATTATGAACAAAATAGATGAAGCCTTGAGAGTGAGTTTTGAGCTTCATACATAGTAAAGGAGTATGAAACAAAGGTTATGGAGGATGGTAGTTTATTTCAAAGGATGAAGCATCTGCTGAGATCGGAGGAGGAGTTAGACGAGGGAGCGCAGAAGGAGGCGGCGGGACTGATCCACAATATTATCCGCTATATGGATAAGGATGCGAAGGACATCATGACGCACCGGAAGAATATCGTTGCCATAGACGGCGATACAGTGCTTGAGGATGCTTTGAGGTTCATGCTTAAGGAGAATTATTCCAGATTCCCGATCTGTGAAGGCGAGATTGATGAGATTATCGGGATCGTGCATCTGAGAGAAGCGATGTCGTGCTATCTGGAAGAGAATCTTAAGGGGCTTAAGCTCAAGGAGCTTAAGGGGTACATAAGGCCGGCGGCATTTATTCCGGAGACGAAGAGTATCGATACCTTATTTAAGGAGATGCAGGCGGATCAGAATCATATCAGGATCGTTCTGGACGAGTATGGGCAGACTTCCGGGCTGGTGACGATGGAGGATATCCTGGAGGAAATCGTGGGAAATATTCTGGATGAGCATGACGAAGAGGAGGAGTGGATCCGCAGACTGCAGGAGGGCAGTTATCTGGTAAACGGAATGGCGGGGCTTGAGGATATCGAGGATGTGCTTCCGATTGAATTCGAGAAGGACGAATATGAGACGCTGAACGGGTTCCTGGTCCATCAGCTGGACCGGATTCCGGGAGAAGACGAGCAGTGTGTGGTGGATTACGGCGGATACCGGTTCACCGTGCTTCTGGTGGATAATAATATAATCCAGAGAGTTAAGATTGAAAAACGCTGGAAAGAGTGATAGAATAAAGGACGCCAAGAATAAGAAAATAAGCGAGGGATGAAGTATGTCAGGACATTCAAAATTTGCCAATATCAAGCACAAGAAAGAGAAGAACGACGCGGCAAAGGGAAAGATATTTACGAAGATCGGGAAGGAGCTTGCAGTCGCGGTAAAGGAAGGCGGAAGTGCGGATCCTGCCAATAACAGCCGGCTTCGGGACGTGATCGCAAAGGCGAAGGCGAACAACATGCCCAACGATACGATAGACCGTAACATCAAGCGTGCGGACAGCGACGCCAATGCGGCGAATTATGAGCATATTACATATGAGGGGTACGGCCCCAACGGTACGGCGATCATCGTGGAGACGCTGACGGATAATAAGAACCGTACGGCTTCCAACGTGAAGAATGCATTTACCAAGGGGAACGGCAATGTAGGCACGCCGGGCTGTGTCTCCTTCATGTTTGACAAGAAGGGACAGATCGTGGTGGATAAGGAAGAATATGACGGGGATCCGGACGAGCTGCTGATGATGGTGCTGGACGCAGGCGCGGAAGATCTTGTGGAGGAAGAGGACAGCTTCGAGGTGCTGACTTCGCCGGAGGATTTCAGCGCGGTACGTCTGGCTATGGAGGAAGCAGGGATTCCTATGGCGGCCGCTGAGGTGACGATGCTTCCGCAGACTTACGTGGAGCTTACGGATCCTAAGGATATCGCAAGTATCCAGAAGACGCTGGATATGCTGGACGACGACGACGATGTGCAGGATGTGTACCATAACTGGGACGAGTAAGCCGTACGGAAGGAAAGAGGGAGACGCCCGGTTAAGAAGCGGGCGGCAGACAGGAGACGGGATCCGGCAGGCGGGACTGCAGGGAACGGAGGGACATAAGATGGATGAGACCAGAAAGGCTCTGGAAGAGTTGTTTGAAGAGATGCTTGGCAGCATGAGATATTTCAAGAAGAAGACCTATGAAGATTTCTTTGTGAGTGCGTATGACAGCCGCAGGGATCTGTTCGCCTCTCTTTCTGCCTGTGCGGGGGAGGAAGGGATGACGGAGGAAGAGATTGTGGAAGAACTGGCTTCGGTGATTCCGGAGTATGCGCAGAATAAGCTTTCCCAAGTCCCCCGAAAGCAGAGGGAGAAGGCCGGGATTGATTATAATCTGACGATGGCGGTCTATATCGTCCCGATGCTTTACTACCAGCATGACAAGAGGAATGAGTGGATCGCCGACCGTATGATAGAGATCTGGAACAGCTGGAAGGTGACGGGGTATCCGCTGAAGAGATCGGAGTTCGCCCAGATTGCAGGCGGCTTCAGGAAGGGGCTTTGTTATATAACGACGGCAGTCTGTGAGAGTCAGGATAAAGCGGACGACTGTTATGAACTTCAGACGCTCAGAAGCTACCGTGACCAGTATCTGCTTGAGACAGAGGAAGGCAGGGCGATTGTCAGCGAGTATTATGAGATAGCGCCTGCGATCGTGATGGCGATCGGGATGCAAAGGGATTCTGACCGGATCTATGAGAGGCTTCTAAAGCAGTATCTGAGTCCCTGTATCCGGTATGTGGAAGAGGGAGAGAAGGAAGCCTGCAAGGAGCTTTACTGCAGGATGGTCGGAGAACTCAAGGGAAAATACCTTCCGGTGGATCTTAGGTAGAATCACGGAGTCTGGAAGAGATGATGCATCGCCGGACAAGATTCGCAGAATCACGGAGTCCGGAAGAGATGATGCATCGCCGGACAAGATTCGCAGACGCCGGACAGGAAGTAAAAGGAGCGAGAGAGAAGGATATGAGTGATTATAAGATAGAGACAAAATGTATACAGTCAGGCTACCAGCCGGGCAACGGAGAGGCAAGAGTGCTGCCGATCTACCAGAGTACGACTTTCAAATACGATTCCAGCGAACAGATGGGACGCCTGTTTGATCTGGAAGAGTCAGGGTATTTCTACACCCGCCTCCAGAATCCGACCAATGACGCCGTGGCGGCGAAGATTTGCGACCTGGAGGGCGGTGCGGCGGCTATGCTCACGTCGTCCGGGCAGGCGGCGAATTTCTATGCGCTGATGAATATCGTAGAAGCAGGCGACCATATCGTGTGCGCGTCGGCGCTCTATGGAGGCACCTATAATCTCTATGCCCATACGATCCGGAAGATGGGCGTGGATGCGTCTTTCGTGGATCCGGACTGCACGGCAGAAGAATTAGAAGCGGCCTTTAAGGAGAACACGAAGGCTGTGTTTGGCGAGAGTATAGCCAATCCGGCGCTGGTAGTGCTGGATTTTGAGAAATTTGCCGATGCGGCCCACCGTCACGGGGTTCCGTTTATCGTGGATAATACCTTTGCGACGCCGGTGAACTGCCGGCCCTTTGAGTGGGGGGCGGATATCGTTACGCATTCTACCACCAAATATATGGACGGACACGCTGCGTGTGTAGGCGGCGCCATTGTGGACAGCGGCAATTTCGACTGGGAGGCCCGCGCGGATAAGTTCCCGGGACTTACGACGCCGGATGAGACCTACCACGGAATCATATACACGCAGAAGTTCGGCAAGGGCGCCTATATTACCAAGGCAACGGCGCAGCTCATGCGTGACCTGGGTTCCATACAGTCTCCGCAGAATGCGTTTCTTCTGAATATCGGACTGGAGACGCTGTCTTTGCGGATGGACAGGCACTGCAAGAATGCTCTTGCGGCGGCACAGTTTCTTAAGAAGCATGAGAAGGTGGCGTGGGTTCGTTGTCCTTCTCTTGAGGGCGACAGATACTATGAACTTGCACAGAAGTATATGCCGGAGGGAACCTGCGGCGTGCTGACCTTCGGCCTTAAGGGGGGAAGAGAGGCGGCGGTCCGCATGATGGACAGCCTTAAGATGATCGCCATCGTGACCCATGTGGCGGATGCGAGAAGCTGCGTGCTTCATCCGGCAAGCCATACCCACCGTCAGATGAATGACCAGGAGCTTCTAAAGGCAGGGGTTCAGCCGGATCTGATCCGGTTCAGTGTCGGGATTGAGCATATAGACGACATCCTTGCGGATCTTTCACAGGCGCTTGAGAACTGTTGATTAAACGAGTATAAAATAGAAAGAACACCTCCATACTAACACCGAGTACATTTATGTAGAAGATAGTATGGAGGTGTTTTTATGTCAGACGGAGAAGTCAGGGAACAGAAGAGGGAAGAGATCCGGGAGCTTGGAAGCGTGGATCTGGAAGGAAACAAGAGCCGTCACAAGATTAAGCTTCTGACGGTTATCGGTGAGATCGAAGGACATGAGGCCGTATCCGGCAATGCCAAATCGACCAAGTATGAGCATATGCTCCCGCTGCTTGCCGAGGTGGAGGACAGCGACGAGATCGAGGGACTTCTGATACTGCTGAATACACTGGGAGGGGATGTGGAGGCAGGACTCTCGATTGCGGAGATGATCGCATCCTTAAGCAAGCCCACGGTATCCCTGGTCCTTGGGGGCAGCCATTCCATCGGAGGGCCGCTGGCGGTATCTGCGAAATATTCGTTCATCGTCCCCAGCGGCACCATGATCATCCATCCGGTCCGTTCCAACGGGATGTTCATAGGGATTACCCAGAGTCTGCGCAATATGATCAAGACCCAGGACCGGATCACACGTTTTCTGGCGGATCATTCCCACATGACCCAGAGGCGGATCGAGGAACTGATGCTGAACCAGACGGAGCTGGTGAAGGATGTGGGGACGCTGCTTGAGGGAAAGGATGCGGTGAAGGAAGGTCTGATCGACGAGGTCGGGGGTATGAGCGACGCATTGAATAAATTGCACGAAATGATCGACCGGTGGAGGCAGAAAAAGAGTGAAAATATGTAATGACAGCCATTGAAGGAAATGCTATACTATATATTAGTATTGCCATAATAAGGGGGAGAGCAGATGGCTGCCAAAGCAAAGAAGCAGGGGAGCAGAAAGCAGACAAAGAAGAAGACGAATATAGAGACAGGCTTTGTGGGGGCGGAGATTGTAATCTGGATGACACTTGCGGCCAGTATCCTGATGCTGATCAGCAACTTCGGATTCGGAGGATTTGTAGGGGAGGCTCTTGCAGGATGGATGGACGGGGTATTCGGCTGGGCGTCCTATGTGATCCCTTTTCTGTTGTTCGGGATCGTGACATTCCTGATATCCAACGAGGGGAATCCCGGCGTGTATCCAAGGACGGCGGCTGTCATATGCATGCTGGCGCTTGGATGTACTTTCCTGCAGCTGGTGGACGACAGAGGGGGGATGGTCGGGGCTGTCCTGGTGAACGCCCTGGTTCCGGCGGTCGGGATTGCCGGAGCTTATGTCCTGGATATCATACTGATGATCATCTGTCTGGTGATCATTACCGGAAAGTCGGCGCTTAAAGGGGTTAAGACCCAGAGCGATAAGGTATACGATAAGGCAAGGAGAGATGCGCAGCACAGGCGTGAGCTGGCGGAAGAGAGACGAAGGATGCGCGGGTCACAGCCTGTGGAGGAGAAGAGCCGGGCCGCAAAGTCCGCAAAGAGAAGCGACAGACATGTGGAGGGCGTGTCGTTTGACACAGCCCTTGCCGGAAAGTCGCCGGATATGAGGGAACTGACAGCCGGGCCGGAGGATATCTCCGGGAGCCGGGAGAAGAAGCGGGGAAGGAAGAAGAACACGGAGATACCGGAGGAGGCGGTGGATTTTGTGATCAGCCGGGGCGAGGAAGGTATAGCCTCCGGGCCGGAGGAAGCCGTGTCGGTGGATATGCCGGCAGCCCAGGGCGTTCTTAAGGGAGCGCCGATTCCGGTTCATCAGGAGGTTTCTGAGGACATGGCGGCGCCTCCTTTGGACGGGGATCCGTTTGAACCGGAAGAAGAGACGGAGGTAAGGCCGGGGAAGCGAAGCAGTAAGAAGAAGGAAGAGGATCTTGCCGGCGAGGTGGCGGCCGTGGCGGCCGCGGCGTCGTCGGCGGACAGGCCCAAGAAGAATTACCGCGTGCCTCCGTTTACCCTTCTTAAGAAGGGGACCAGGCAGAAGGGGGAGTCAGATGCACAGCTCCGTGAGACGGCTATAAAGCTGCAGCAGATCCTGCAGAATTTCGGGGTGAAGGTGACGGTTACCAATGTAAGCTGCGGTCCGTCGGTCACACGGTATGAGCTGCAGCCGGAGATGGGCGTGAAGGTCAGCAAGATTGTGGGGCTTTCGGACGACATCAAGCTGAATCTCGCGGCGGCGGATATCCGTATCGAGGCGCCGATCCCGGGGAAAGCGGCCGTAGGGATCGAGGTGCCGAACAAGGAGAACTCGGCGGTGATGTTAAGGGATCTTCTGGAGTCCGCGGAATTCAAGAACAGTTCTTCGAAGATATCCTTTGCCGTAGGAAAAGACATCGGGGGCAAGGCGGTGGTGACAGATATCGGTAAGATGCCCCATGTGCTGATCGCGGGAGCCACGGGTTCCGGAAAGTCTGTCTGCATCAACACACTGATTATGAGCATTCTCTATAAAGCGACGCCGGACGAGGTGAAGCTGATCATGATCGACCCCAAGGTGGTCGAACTCAGTGTATATAACGGGATCCCGCATCTGATGATTCCTGTGGTCACGGATCCCAAGAAGGCGGCGGGAGCCCTGAACTGGGCTGTGGCCGAGATGGACCGGCGCTACCGTGCGTTTGCCGAGTATGGCGTCAGGGACATGAAGGGGTATAATGAGAAGATTCTGTCCGTGCAGGCAGTGGACGGAACAGAGTCCAGGCAGCTGCCGCAGATCATCGTTATCGTGGATGAGCTTGCAGACCTGATGATGGTGGCTCCAGGAGAGGTGGAAGGCGCGATCTGCCGTCTGGCCCAGCTTGCGAGAGCCGCAGGGATCCATCTGGTAATCGCGACACAGCGGCCGTCCGTGAACGTCATTACCGGTCTGATCAAGGCGAATATGCCTTCGAGGATTGCATTCGCTGTGTCGTCCGGGGTGGATTCCCGGACAATCATAGATATGAACGGGGCAGAGAAGCTTCTGGGGAAGGGCGACATGCTGTTCTATCCCTATGGTTATCAGAAGCCGGTCAGAGTGCAGGGATCCTTTGTGACAGACAAGGAAGTACAGGATGTGGTTGATTATCTTAAGGATCACAACGAAGAGGTTACATATGATGAGGCTGTCGTGAACCACGTCAATACGAATCCTGCCGGCAGTATGCCCACGGCAGCCACGGCGGCCGAAGGAGACGGCAACGACGCGTATTTTGTAGAAGCAGGCAGGCTGATCATTGACAAAGATAAGGCGTCGATCGGGATGCTGCAGCGCGCGTTCAAGATCGGATTCAACCGTGCCGCAAGGATCATGGACCAGCTTGCGGAGGCAGGGGTCGTAGGACCGGAGGAAGGGACGAAGCCAAGGAAGGTGCTGATGTCTCCGGAAGAATTCGATCAGTACGTGGAAGAAACTTAAGGATACAAGGTATGGAAGAAGGGAGAAGGAGCAGATGAAGACAGATATTCAGATTGCACAGGAAGCGCAGATGGCTCACATTAAGGATGTGGCCGCAACAGTGGGGATTGGTGAGGAAGAGCTGGAGTTCTATGGGAAGTATAAGGCGAAGCTGTCAGACGACGTATGGGAGAGGATCAAGGACAGACCGGACGGGAAGCTTGTTCTGGTGACCGCTATCAATCCAACGCCGGCAGGAGAGGGAAAGACGACGACAACCGTGGGGCTTGGACAGGCGCTTGCGAAGCTTGACAAGAAGGCGATCATAGCTCTCAGGGAGCCGTCTCTTGGGCCGTGTTTTGGTATCAAGGGAGGAGCGGCCGGAGGCGGCTATGCCCAGGTGGTTCCGATGGAGGATCTGAACCTTCATTTTACGGGGGATTTCCATGCGATCACATCCGCGAATAATCTGCTTGCGGCTATGCTTGACAATCATATCCAGCAGGGGAACACGCTTGGAATCGATCCAAGGCAGGTGGTATGGAAACGCTGCCTGGATATGAACGACCGGAACCTTCGTAATATCGTGGTTGGTCTGGGCAATAAAATGGACGGGATGGTGCGGGAGGATCACTTCGTCATCACGGTTGCATCCGAGATTATGGCAATCCTCTGTCTGGCGGAAGACATCAGAGATCTCAAGGAGCGGCTTGGCAGGATCATCGTGGCGTACAATTTCAGCGGGGATCCGGTAACGGCGGACGACCTTCACGCCACAGGCGCCATGACGGCGCTTCTTAAGGACGCCATCAAACCGAATCTGATACAGACGTTAGAGCATACGCCGGCGCTGGTACATGGAGGACCATTTGCCAATATCGCACATGGATGCAACAGCGTCAGGGCGACAAGGATGGCGTTGAAGCTTGCTGATATCACGGTGACAGAGGCCGGGTTCGGCGCGGACTTAGGAGCGGAGAAGTTCCTGGATATCAAGTGCCGCAAGGCAGGCTTCAAGCCGGACGCCGTGGTGCTGGTGGCGACGGTCCGCGCGCTGAAATACAACGGCGGCGTTGCAAAAGACGAGCTCTCCGTGGAGAATCTGGAAGCTCTTAAAAAGGGAATCGTGAATCTTGAGAAGCATATTGAGAATATCCAGAAATACGACGTTCCGGTGGTCGTGACCCTGAATTCCTTTGTGACAGACACCAAGGCCGAGAATGACTATATCCGCAGATTCTGTGAGGAAAAGGGATGTGAATTCGCACTCTCGGAGGTATGGGAGAAGGGCGGCGAAGGCGGAATCGCCCTTGCGGATAAGGTTCTTGCTACCCTTGCGGATAAGGAGAGTCATTTCCATACGTTGTATGAGGACGGACTGTCCCTGGAGAAGAAGATTGAGACCATCTCAAAGGAGATCTACGGGGCGAGAGGAGTCGTATATGAGCCTGCGGCGAAGAAGCAGCTGGCTAAGATAGAGTCCATGGGATTTGGAGAGCTTCCGGTCTGCATGGCGAAGAATCAGTATTCGCTGTCGGATGATGCGAAGAAGCTTGGGCGGCCTTCTGATTTTGACATCCATATCCGCGAGGTGTATGTCAGCGCCGGAGCAGGATTCGTCGTTGCCCTGACGGGCGCGATCATGACGATGCCGGGGCTTCCCAAGGTGCCTGCGGCGAATGGAATCGACGTATCAGAGGATGGAAAGATTACAGGATTGTTCTGATTTGCGGCCGTATGTTTTAGGGCAGTTTGACAGGGGAGTATCTGCAGAAGCAGTAGGTAGGAGGTTCTCTTAAGATGAAATGTAGGTATTGCGGGCGTGAGATACCAGAGGGAATGTTATATTGTGAAGGATGCGGCAGGGAGATCCGCATTGTTCCCGACTATAATCCTCTGGAGGACATGCTTACTGAGCAGATCAGAGGTTCCATCAATGGTGATGAAGGTTATGACGATTATCTGGAATATGATTCCGGAAGGAATACGGGCGGCGGGATGAGCCGAAGCACCCGCAGCATGACAGGCGGCGGGCGCGGTACTGTGCGCGACATGGGAAATGGAGCGGGCCGCTTAACCGGGCGCGATATGCGGACCGGAACGGTCAGAAGTACCAGCCGGGACTTAAGGGACGGAGGGGGACGGAGTACCAGCCGGGACTTAAGGGACGGAGGAGGCCGAAGTACCAGCCGGGATGTAAGAGGCGGGGGAAACCGGAGTACCAGCCGGGATGTAAGAGGCGGGACAGGCCGGGGAACCAGCCGTGATATGAGAGGCGGGACAGGCCGCAATACGGGAAATACCAATCGAAGAAATACAGGTCCCCAGAGAGGGAATGCCACTGGGAATATGTCTGAACGCGAGAAGAAGCGCAGACAGGCAGAACGGAAAAAGGCCTTGCGCCGCAAGCGGATGGGATGTGTGTTTGTGGTACTGATTCTGATTGCCGCAGCCGCCGCGGCCGGATTCTATCTGTATCTGAATTCCTATAAAGGGATTGTAGGCAGAGGGAATAAGGCGCTGGCGGCCGGAGAATATAACGAAGCAATCGACTGCTTCGAACGGGCGGTCAGAAAGGACGAGACGAAAGCGGACGCGTATGAGGGATTGTCGAAGGTGTATATTGCCAAGGGCGATCTGGACTGGGCGGAATCTATTTTCCAGGAAGCGGTGAAGAAGCAGCCGAAGAATCCGGAGCTGTTTAAGGCATATGTGGAGTTCTACATGGATACGGATCAGAAGGATGAGATCCCGTTTCTTCTGGAGGATGTGGCGGGCAATGTGGCCGAGGCGCTTGCGGGATACATCATAGATGTGCCCCAGTTCAGTCTGGACGACGGCGCGGCCTTTGAGGACGTACAGGAATTGTCTCTGTCTGCCGGGGACGGCTGCACCATCTACTACACGGATGATGGCGAGGAAGCCACGATGCAGAGCACAAAATATACAGGGCCGATTCAGATCGGAGAAGGCTCGACCGTGATCACGGCCATAGCCGTCGATAAGAAAGGGGTGCCCTCTCTCGTGGCACAGAAGACTTATACAGTAGAATTCCCGATCGTGGACGCGCCGGCGGTATCGCCGTCTACCGGACAGTATGACCAGCCTGTACAGATTGAGATCAAGGTGCCGGACGGTTATGAGGCGTATTACACTACGAACGGGGAAGAGCCGTCTGCGTCATCCGCGAAGTATACAGGACCAATCGATATGCCGGAAGGCGAGACACTGTTCAAGGCGGTTCTTGTCAATGGAAAGGGACGCACCAGCGGGGTCACAACCAGGAATTATGTGCTGGAACCCTCCGGAGAATAGGGTGTGTATGCGTCAGATTCGAAGTACGGAAGAAATAGAATAAAACAGACGATCCGCAGCCAGTACATCTTTGGTGTACTGGCTGTGTTCTGTAATGGAAGCCGGGCTGTGATCTTTGAAAGCCGGCTGCGGGTTCATTTATTTCTTCATGTAGGCCGAGACCATGCGGACCATATTCTCAATCTGGTCCTGTTCCTCTTTGGATTTGCCTTCTTTCAGGACGGAGAGCACCAGAGAGAATTCGTCCGGGGTAAACTGGATTCCTTTCTTGTTTGCGTTGGTGATCAGCGCCATCATGACCGGGGCAAGGGCTTTCCCGCTCTTTCCCTGGGTCTGTGCCGCCGCGGTGCGGATCAGTTCCATCTTCATAGGGTCGATGCTCTGCATAGCCGGGTTATTCATCCATTCATTCATTGTCAGATTCTCCTTTCTTATCGCCCGTATCGGGCTGATTCAGTTCATTTTCAAACATGGCGTTGTACATGTCGAACATCTCCTGCTGCTCGGGACTTAGCATTCCCTTCATCATGTCCATGGGATTAAAGCCGGCAGAGTCCTGTGAGGAAGCGTCGGACATGGCCTGCATATTCTGAACCATTTCCATCATATTCATCATGCCTGACATTTGTTCCATCATTTCCTTTTCTGCCGGGCTCATGTAGGGTTTCAGTCCGTCCAGCATATCCTTTGGCTGTGCGCGGGAGGCGAAGCCCTGAAAATATTCCATCGCATGGCGCAGTTCGAGGAATTTAACATAGATTCCCAGGAAGCGCTGCATGGAGGCAGGCATGTAGGGGAGCAGAAGTTTCAGGGTATATAAAAAAGGCGGGTTGACCACGGCGTCGAAAGGGGTCATGGGTCTTGGGGGATTTTGTTCCATAGGTGCTTCCTGAAATAACGTTGTAAATATATATGACAGAAGAATGGATTTTATGAGATATGGAAAAACTAAATGTGTGATGAATCATATATTAGTATGGTAAAAGGAATTCAGGAAGGAAGGATGGATGAACATGGACAGAAGACTGATCATTGACGGAAATGCGGTGTATGAGATTGATGAAAACTGTATGTTGAAAAAGCAGCTGGCAGAGAAGCGGGAAGAGAAAAGAACGGAGAATGCCGTCAATAGAGACGGCGAAGAAGAGGAAGTGCTGACAATCTACAAAATGAAGAGGACGGAGTGATATACTCCGCCCCCTTATACTTCCGGAATACGAAGAGATGTACTCCCCGTATTCCGGCAGCTCACATAATTAGCATCCGCAGTCGAATCCGCCGCCGCATCCGCATCCGTTGCCCAGTCCGCCGCAGCAGAAGAGCAGAAGGATGATCCACAGACAGCTGTCGTTGCCGCATCCGCCGCCGAAGTTACTGCCGCATCCGCCGCAGCAGAAGAGCAGAAGGATGATCCACAGGCAGCTGTTGTTGCCAAAGCCGTTGCCGCATCCGCATCCACACTCTCCACCAGTTCTTCCGGAATCACATCCACATCCGCAGTTCGTAGCACTTAAATCGCTCATTTTGAAATCCTCCATTTTTGATGTTTACAGTACATATTATGCAGAGAGATATGATGTGTGAGGATAAATCAATAAATTTATCGACTGTGCGTCCGCGAACCGCCGGACAAGAGTAGATTATATCTTAACCAGCCTTTTGATGGAGTGCTGGTATTGGTAGGAATTCTTCTGGAGCTTAAGCTTATCAAGCGCAGAGATGTTCTCCTTAGCGTATTCATCATAGAGCGTCAGCAGGTAGGAGATCGTATAATTCCGGTGCTGGAACCAGGTAAAGAGCAGCCAGTTCATGATATCGGGATACCAGTACCGTTCGGGGATAGAAGCATTCCTTAGAAGAAGCACATGCTCGGCCGCCTGGGTGGAAAGCTGTGTCAGCTCATCCGCACGGCTCCTGTCCTTGAATAAGGGGTCGCTGTCCTTAACGATGTCGTACAGATCGTTGGCCGCCTTCCAGTAGGAGACGAACTCCGGCGTGGTCTCGTTATGAGTCTCTTCCATATTATGAAGGTCGAAGGTCTGCATCACCGGACGCTTCCTTCTGATCTCCCAGTCATACTCGGAACGCTTGTCCGGATTGGAGAGGACGCGGTACGCCTCTAAGATCTCCTGCATCTGCTCTGTCGTGTCGATCCCGTCTTTTAAGTTGACATCCGGGTGGTACTTCTTGGCCAGTTCGTTCTTGGCAGCGGTAATGTCTTCTAAGGAAGCCTTCTCCGAGACGCCTAATATATCGTAATAATTCTTACTTTCCATTATATCCTCCTGTTACTTAAGGAACTGTACCTGTTATTTCTTTTGTATAGGTTATTTCTTTGCAGTTCCTAATATATGGATACAAGCATTATTATCTTACGACAATTTCTGGAAGAAATCAAATATAATTTTTGGTTTGCTGTGGAATCCGGCGATTTGTATGAAAGGGGACCTGTTTGGATATGGATGATTATGGTGTTTTGTCTTGAATGTACAGACGCAGGAGAATATAATAGTAATAGTTCTTGAAAATAATTATGTGTAGAAGGGATGTGTAGATTGAATGGGTGTTTATCTTAACAGTAAAAAAGCCGGCGCCGTCTATAAGAAGCTTCAAAAATCAACATATTTTATAGATAAGACTGCCATGCTGCAGGAATTCATTCCCATAATGGAACAGGAAGAGAGCGGTATGGATATCCGTTATGTTTGTATTACGCGTCCCCGTCGTTTTGGAAAGACGGTCACTGCAAGCATGATCGCATCCTTTTTTGGAAAGGGTGACGACAGCAGGGAGGTTTTCCGGAATCTGAGAATCGGCCGGCATAAAAGTGCGGCAGAGCATTTGAATAAACACAATGTAATCTATATTATGTTTAATGAGACACCGGCGGATTGTACGACCTATCAGCAGTATATATCCAGAATCACTGAGAGGCTGATGAATGATCTGATGAGAGCATATCCTGGTGCAGGGATAAAAAGTGATGACGCGGTATGGGACGCTTTGAACAGTATCTATGAAACGGAGAATTACGAAGAGTTTATCTTTGTTCTGGATGAGTGGGACTTCATCTACCATCAGGATTTTGCGTCCAGGGAAGATAAGGCTGCTTTTACTCGCTTCTTAAGCATTCTGCTGAAGGATCAGCCTTATGTGGAACTTGCATATATGACGGGGATTCTTCCGATAGCCAAGTATTCCAGCGGTTCGGAGCTAAACATGTTCTGCGAGTACACGATGGTTACTGAAGAGAAATATTCAGATGTTTTTGGTTTTACAGAGAGTGAAGTGGATGATCTCTATGGAAGATATCTGAAACAGAATATTGAAAAACGGAATGTTACAAGAGAAGGCCTTCGCAAATGGTATGACGGATATCATACAAAGAACGGAGAACGAGTGTATAATCCGAGATCTGTTATTCTGGCTCTTGTGAATAATAATCTGGGAAATTACTGGACAAGTTCCGGTCCATATGATGAACTGTTTTATTATATTGGTGCGAATGTCGATGGGGTGAAAGCGGATGTAGGATTACTGGTTTCAGATATTCCGGTTGCCGCAAATGTACAGGAATATGCGGCGACATCCATGGAACTTAAGACAAAGGATGAGATATTCTCAGCAATGGTTGTATATGGATTTCTGAATTATGAGAACGGGTATGTATCAATCCCAAACAAAGAACTGATGGATAAGTTTGCTGATTTGATTCAGAGAGAGCCTGCTTTGGGAAATGTTTACCGGCTTACCAGAGAATCCGGAAGGATGCTGCTTGCGACGAAAAACGGTGATACTAAGACCATGGTTGATATTCTGCAATTCGTCCATAATACAGAAAGTCCCGCACTTCTGTATAATAATGAAGCGGAACTGGCTTCTGTCATAAGGCTGGTTTATCTTAAAGCGCGTGATTATTATAGAATCGAACGGGAGGATAAAGCGGGAACGGGATATGTTGATTATATCTTTTATCCTTATAAACGTGATGATGATGCCATCATAATTGAACTAAAAGTGAACCATACGGCAGAAGAAGCAATCAGGCAGATTAAAAATCGTCAATATGCTCTTCGATTTGAAGGAAAGATTGGTGAGAAGCCGGAATATACGGGGCGGATTCTTGCGGTTGGTATTGCTTATGATAAAAAGGATACAAGGAAGCGTCATGAGTGTATAGTCGAGGTGTTGCGGGAGAGATTATAATTAATCTGAACTTGAGACAGAACACTGGTACAGCGTTGCATTATTCACTGTTAATTATGCAATGCTGTACTAGCATATCAGAAAAGACGGACAACAGATAAAGGAGAAGGGAATGCACATAGACAAGCTTTTTTCTGAGTTAGGGTATCCGGACGAGACAGAACAGATGATCCGGAACAGGCTTACAGATCCTGAACTCGAAGAGATTGCAGAAAACGCGTATTCGGGAGAAGAATTTCAGTTTGAGTTATGTAACCGGCGGCCGCTTACAAGGCTTACGGTTGTAACCTATCTTCTTCTGTCAAAATACAGTGATTATAAAGAGAAAGGCGTTCCGGATTGCATTATTTTCGATACATTCCGGGATGTTTCGCTTCGCGCGGGTTTATATTACAGGAGAACGGGAGACGTTGGCATCAGCAGAGAGGATGTAATCTGGTTCCGGCATATCATGAACGTTAAGATTTTTAAGATCGGAGTATTACAGTTCCAGCCATTCGAAATGATTTATCTGGATGAAGAGACGATAGGGGAACCCTATATGACATTCCAGGAGGAACAAAAGAGGGCTTTGCCAAATGGAGCTCCGGTGATCAACTTCCATATCCAGCATGGAGCCGGCCTTGAGTATCAGGCAGTCGGGCAATCGCTGCAAAAGGCTTGGGATTTTTTCCGGACATACGATCCCGATATACGCTTTCGGGCTTTTCTGTGCGGAAGCTGGCTGTTATACCCGCCGATGACTAAGCGTCTTGACAGTACGTCCAGAATCAGACAGTTTGCAGAGCGGTTTAAGATTATAGGTTCCTGTAAGGATTCCAGGCAGGCGATGGAGAATCTCTTTGAAGATGGAGAACGCAGAGTTCTTCCCCGGATGACGACACTTCAGCAAATGGCGGTTGACCATGAGGAGTGGTTTGGCTTCGCCTGCGGAATCATAGAGGAATAAACAGCCAAAGGCACAAATCCGCTGCGAACAGAATATTCTGGTAAAAAAGGTTTTTTTACCATGAATAAAGTAAAACAACAGATTCATTACTGGTGCGGGGATACGGTACAGGGAAATATCAGGGGCCAGGGCGTGAATGTGGCTGTTCTGGACACGGGAATCGCAGCGCATCCGGATCTTCAGGGAAGGGTGGTCATGTTCCGGGATTGTGTCAATCACCGTCAGGGCCTGTATGACGACAGCGGACACGGAACCCATGTGGGCGGCATCATTGCCGGAGACGGGAGGATGTCGCGGGGAAGATTCAAAGGGATTGCTCCGGAAGCGCAGCTTGTGGTCATCAAGGTCCTGGACGCGAAGGGCGAGGGAAGCGTGGAACAGATTATGGACGGAATCTGGTGGCTTCAGAAGAACCACCGGAGATACGGAATCCGTATTGTGAACATATCGGTGGGAGCGAGGCAGGATCTGGAGCGGGGGAAGGAAGAATGTCTCATACAGGCGGTGGAAGAACTGTGGAACCGGGGGATTGTAGTCGTGGTATCAGCGGGGAATTACGGCCCGGGAGAGGACAGCATCGCAGTTCCCGGAAACAGCCGGAAGGTGATCACGGTGGGGGCTCTTGAAGAGCCGGGAATGAAGAATAGATGTTCGGGAAGCGGCCCTACGGACCAGTGCATCGTGAAGCCGGAGCTGGTTGCTCCGGGTTACCAGATTCTGTCCTGCAACAGCCGATATCCGATGAATAAGAGTCCGTATATCCGAAAGAGCGGCACGTCTATGGCGACTCCGGTCGTCTCGGGCGCGGCGGCTTTATTCCTGTCCAAATATCCGGAGGCGGAGAATGTCAAGCTGAAGCTTAAGTTCCGGGAGACCAGCGAGCGTAAGCCTGTGGAACAGAGTCAGGGGTGGGGGTGTATCCGGATTGACCGGCTGCTGTCCTGACAACAAACTGGACGGCAGGAGTACGAAGTAAGAGGCTGTTACATTTTGCAACAGCCTCGGTGTTTTTATGCTCCCCACTGCATACCGACGCCGGCTTTTTGTGCTTTCTCGTAGATGAGCTTCGCAGTCACAAGATCCTGTGCTCCAACGCCGACCGTCTCGTATATGATGATCTCATCATCATGTTCCCTGCCTGTCAGGGTTCCCTTGATGACATCCCCGATATTACCGGTAAAGTCATCTTCTGTGATGATACCTTCCTCAAGGGGCAGAAGGATATCTCCGGATTCGGAGAGAACAGCCTCCTGCAAGTCAAAATAGATCTTGGAAGCTCTGGGCAGTACCGCCGGGTCCATCTCCTGCATATGGTGCTGGTATGCGCCTACGCAGCTGATGGTACACCCTTTTTTGATCTTTGTCCCGTCAAAGACAGGCCTGGAAGAAGGGGTAACTGTAATCAGAAGATCTGCGTCGTCTATGGCTTCGTCCGATGATCTTACCGCGGTGATCTTCGTGCCGTAGGATCCTAATTCTTCCTGCATGCGCGCCGCGAAGCTGGCTGTCCGTTCGTAATTCAGGTCGTATACCCGCACTTCCTCTAATCTGCGCACAGCGATCATGGCCTCTAACTGTGTGGCGGCCTGTCCGCCGGTGCCGATCAATGCGCCGATTTGGCAGTCCTTTTTAGCAAGCATGTCGAACGCCGCGCCGGAAGAGGCGCCTGTCCGAAGCTGCGTCACATAGGTGCCGTCTAAGACAGCCGTCACGATTCCCGTCTTTCCGTCGATCAGAAGCACCTGTGCAGGTGACGTTGGCAGTCCGTTGTCGATGTTATGGGGGAAGATATTGACCGTCTTAAGGGACGCGGTATCCATCTCTTCTATGTAAGCGGGCATGAAAAGGAAACAGCCGTCGTACCTGGGCGCCTGAATGTTGGTACGAAGCGGCATATCACATTTATTTTCCGCTGCAAGTACAAACGCCTGCTTGTCTGCCTCGATAGCATCTTTAATAGAAAAAACCTTTTTGATATCTTCTCTTGATAAAAGCAGCATATTTTTCCTCCTAATATGTACTCCCGGGAGTACATTTATCTTTATATTGGCTGGTTAATGATTACCGGTTGAAATGTGCGTCCAGATCCCAGGGCTGCATCGCACCGCCTTCTTCTGCCGGACGGCACATCTGTGCATAGATATTCAGGCATCCTTTCGCTTCCTTTAACGGCGGGCGTACCCACGCCGCTCTTCTTCTTGCAATCTCGTCCTCCGGCACCAGAAGAGAGAGCTTACCGCCGTTTATATCCATCACGATCTCGTCTCCGTTCTCTACCAGGGCAATCAGTCCCCCGTCGTAGGCTTCCGGGGATACGTGCCCTACGATGGCGCCGTAATTGAATCCGGAGAATCTGGCGTCAGAGATCAGTCCCACGCTCTTATGCAGCCCTTTCCCAATCAGGGCGTCGATACTGAGCATCAGCTCCTTCATGCCGGGCGCGCCCTTGCATCCTTCGTAGCGGATGACGATGATATCTCCCGGAACGATCTGTCCTGCCTGTATGGCGTCGAACGCCGGTCTGTCTCCGTCGAATACTTTCGCCCTGCCCTTGAGGTACTTGACCTCATCATATACGGCTGTGGGGCGGACGATGGCGCCGTTCGGCGACAGATTTCCACGTAATATCTTAAGGCCGGGTTCATTGAATAACGGGCGTGAAAGAGAGTGGATGACCTTATTCTCCTGAGGGGTTATTTTTGAGAGCATCTCCTTCCAGGTGGTTCCGTACATATCCGGGACATCGGTGAAGAGACGGCTCTCTAACTGCTTCATGACGTTCATGACGCCGCCTGCATAGTGGAAATCAACGACGGTATAGGGGCCGCTTGGAACGACCGCGTTGATACAGGGAATCTGCCCGGCGTAGGTCTCAAAATCAGCCAGGGACATGGGGATTCCCAATTCGTAGGCGTAAGAGAGCAGGTGCAGCACCGCGTTGGTGGAACCGGCGACCGCCATGTCGAACATCACGGCGTTCATCAGCACCTCTCTGGTGATCAGCTGTGAAGGCCTTCTCCCTGACTTCACAAGTTCAACTGCATAGGCTCCGGCCTCCCGTGCCTTTCTAAGCTTGGTGTTGTCGGACGCGGGGGTGGTGGAGGTGCCGGGAAGCACCAGGTTCAGGACCTCGCCCAGCATCTGCATGGTGTTCGCGGTTCCCATAGACGGACATGCGCCGAAAGAGGGGCACACGCTGTCTTCAAGGCCTGTTAATTCTTCCTCCGAGGCGCCGGAGAAGCGCGCCGTATCAAGGTCTGCCTCTACGACGGTTTTGCCGCAGTACTGGCCGGGCTGCATGGATCCGCCCGTCACGACCATGGACGGAAGGTCAAGCCGCATCGCCGCCAGATAGCATCCGGCGATGATATTGTCGCAGGATGCCACCATCACAAGGCCGTCGAAGTTGTGTACCCTTGTGACGAATTCCACCGACATGGCGACAATGTCCCTGCCTACCTGCTCATATTTCAGTTCCTCGGCGCCGTTGGCGATATTCCCACAGGTGGCGGGAATCCCGAATTCCACGGGGACGCCGCCCGCCGCCCAGATACCTTCCTTCACCGCTTCGGCAATCTGGCGAAGATGCGCGGAGCCCGGCGAGCCTGCCATGTAAGAGTTAGGCACGCCGATGTGAGGCTTCTGGCGGATGTCCTTGTCCGAATATCCTGCAGCCTTCATCATCACGCGCCGGTGCGCCGCCTCGGCGCCGTTCCAAAATTCTGTGCTCATATATGCCTCCTTTTTAAAAAATTATCTTGACACTGCTTTGCCGCTTATGATAATAATAAATGAAAATCGCCGGAAGATAAACTTAAGATTATTTATCGGTTCTATAAATTTTGCTTATATCGTTGCCGGTATCTTTGATCAGGGATGGCCGGACAAGATTTTTGAGGATTCGATATTCCCAAACCGGACACGATTCGGTATACTATACCATGAAGCGAAAGACAATGGATGAAAACTCCAATTAGTTGCAAAAAAGGACAAAAAACATGAATAAATACGAGATCATACTGGATGTATGCAGGACGGGCAGTATATCCAGGACAGCGGCTAAATACAACTACACGCAGCCGGCGGTCAGCCTGCTGATCAAGAATTTTGAGAAGGAACTGGGGCTTACGCTGTTTAAGCGCACAAAGAGCGGCGTTTCGCTTCTGCCTTATACGGAAGAGATTGCAGGGTCTCTGGAAATCATCTGCCGCGAAGAGAAGAGGATACGGCAGATTGCCGCCGACTTAAACAGTCTTGACAGCGGATATATCCGTATCGGGTCGATCCAGAGTATTTCTTATCACTGGCTGCCGGACATACTAAAGGAGTTTGCAAAGGCATACCCCAAGATTACGTTTGAACTGTGTATAGAAGGGTTTGGGCCGCTTATCGAGAAGCTTGGGTGCAATGAGCTTGACTGTATCTTTGTCTCACGTTATTCGGTTCCTGAGTATCCCTTCATCCCGCTTTGGGAGGACGAGCTTATGCTGGTAACGCCGAAAGGACATCCGCTGTCCGGGCAGGAGACCGTGTCGCTTTCGGATGTGGATCAGGAAGATTTTATACTGACCTGCGACCGTCTGGATTATGAGACCGGAAAGATCTTCGAGATGAACGGTATCTGTCCCAGGATCCGTTATCAGATCATGGAGGATTTTGCCGCGCTTAAGATGGTTGAGAAGGGCTTTGGGATCACGATTCTGCCAAGGCTTCTCTTAAAGAATGCTCCGTTTGACGTCTGTGCGCGGTCTTTCGGCGAGCATTATTCCCGCGTGCTTGGCGCGGCGTGGCTGCCAGATATGAAGCTTTCTCCGGCAGCGTTAAAGTTCCTGGCTTTTGCTGAAGAGTGGGGCAGGAATCAGAAGGAATGAACAAATAACAGCATCAGAGGACGCAAATACGATAAAGGGAGGTTATTCATAATGAACATGATACAGGAAAGGCTTGGGAATCTGCGCAGGAAGATGCAGGAAAAGGGGATTGACATCTACATCGTTCCGACCGCTGATTTCCACCAGACAGAATATGTGGGCGAGTATTTTAAGGCGAGAAAGTACATCACGAATTTCTCGGGCTCCGCGGGAACGGCGGTGATTACAGCCGATGAGGCGAAGCTGTGGGTGGACGGCAGGTATTTCATACAGGCCGAAAGGCAGCTTCTGGGAACGACCGTCGATATGATGAAGATAAGTGAACCCGGAGTTCCTACGATTGAGGAGTATCTGGAACAGACACTGAAAGATGGCGGCAGTATCGGGTTCGACGGACGCACGGTGTCTATGAGTGCAGGGAACCGTTATGAGAAGATTGCAGGAAAGAAGCAGGGAAGGGTTATCTATGAGTATGACCTGATCGGAGAGATCTGGGGGGAGAGACCGGCGCTTTCCAGGGAGGCGGCGTGGCTTCTGGATGAGAAGTATGCAGGAGAGACAGCGGCCAAAAAGCTTGCCCGAATCCGGAAGTATATGAAAGAGAACGGCGCAACTGTACATATCCTGACTACGCTGGATGATATATGCTGGATGCTGAATATGCGGGGCAACGATATCGAGTTCTTTCCGCTGGTGCTCTCATACGCGGTCATTACGATGGAACAGACGCATCTCTTTATCGACGAGGAGAAGCTGGATGACGGTATGAAAGCACGGTTCGCCGGGGACGGCGTGATGCTGCATCCATATAACGAGATCTATGAGTATGTGAAGACAGTCGAACGGAAGGAAGCTGTACTGATCGATCCGGCAAGGCTTAACTATGCGCTTGCCAGGAATCTTCCGGACGGCGTAAAGAAAGTGGAAAAAGTGAATCCGGAGGTTCTGTTCAAGTCAGTTAAGAATCCGGTAGAGATTGAGAATATGCGCAAAGCGCAGATTAAGGACAGCGTAGCTCACGTAAGATTCATGAAATGGCTGAAAGAGAACGTAGGAAAGATCCGGATCACGGAGATGAGCGCTTCAGAGAAATTAAATGAGTTCCGCATGGAGATGGGTAATTTTATCCGTCCGAGCTTTGAGCCGATTGCGGCTTATGGCGGACATGCAGCGCTGATGCATTATACCTCCACGCCGGATACGGATGTGGAGCTTAAAGAAGGCAGTGTATTCCTGACGGATACGGGGGCGGGCTTTTATGAGGGTTCTACGGATATTACGAGGACCTATGCGTTAGGAGAGATTCCAGACGTCATGAAGGAGCATTTTACCCTGGTGGTCATGGGACATATGGGACTTGCGAACGCCAGATTTTTACACGGATGTACCGGGCTTAACCTTGATATGATGGCCAGAAAGCCTCTCTGGGACAGAGATCTTGATTTCAAATGCGGAACCGGGCATGGTATGGGGTATCTGCTTAGCATTCATGAGCCGCCGGCGGGATTTGGATGGCGTTTTCGCCCGGGCGACGCGGCAGTTCTGGAAGAAGGTATGATTCTTACCAACGAGCCGGGAATCTATATCGAGGGTTCGCACGGAGTCCGTCTGGAGAATGAGATCCTTGTGCGAAAAGGAAATGCAAATGAGTACGGCCAGTTCATGTATTTTGAACCGCTTACGTTTATTCCGATGGATCTGGATGCAGTCAAGGCGGAGATGCTGCCGGAAGAGACGAGGCTTCAGCTGAATGATTACCATAAAAAGGTCTATGAGAAGCTTGCGCCGTATCTGGATGATGATGAGAAAGCCTGGCTTCAAAAGTATACACGGGCGATTTAGGATATCCTATGAGAGAGAACATGAAGGGTGTCAAGAAAAAAGACTTGACACCTCCTTTTGTTTGGTGTATGATAGCACAGGTGATGGAAGTGGATGAGATTCTGGAACAGACATTATTGTTCGACTTTTACGGTGAATTGCTGACAGAACATCAGAAGGAGATCTATGGACGATTCATAACAGAGGACTTGTCCCTTGGCGAGATTGCCGAAGAGGCAGGGATCAGCCGTCAGGGAGTTCACGATCTGGTCAGGCGCTGCAGCCAGACGCTTAAGGGATATGAGGAGAAGCTTCATCTGATCGAGAGATTTCTGGCGGTAAAGGAGAAGGTAGAGAGTATAGACAGGCTTCTGGATGATTATAATGAAGAGAATGCGGGCGAACTGCTCCGCAGTATCCGAAGGATATCCGGGGAGATTATAGAGGAGTTATAGTATGGCATTTGACAGTTTGACTGAGAAGCTTCAGAATGTATTCAAGAATCTGAGAAGTAAGGGACGTCTTACAGAGGAAGATGTTAAGGAGGCGCTCAAGGAGATCAAGCGGGCGCTGCTTGCCGCGGATGTCAATTTCAAGGTGGTCAAGGACTTTATTAGGAGCGTGCAGGAGCGCGCCATCGGGCAGGACGTCATGAACGGACTGAACCCGGGACAGATGGTCATCAAGATCGTGAATGAAGAGCTGGTGAAGCTTATGGGCTCCGAGACGACGGAGATTAAGCTTCAGCCGGGAAGCGCCGTCACGGTCATCATGATGGCGGGTCTGCAGGGAGCCGGTAAGACGACGACGACTGCGAAGCTTGCCGGCAAGTATAAGCTTAAGGGCAAGAAGCCGCTTCTTGTCGCCTGCGACGTATACCGGCCTGCGGCGATTAAGCAGCTGCAGGTGAACGGCGGGAAGCAGGGCGTGGAAGTATTTGCCATGGGCGAGAACCATAAGCCGGCGGATATCGCCAGGGCAGCCCTTGAACACGCCCGGAAGAACGGCCATAACATCGTGATTCTGGACACGGCGGGGCGTCTTCATATTGATGAGGACATGATGGAAGAGCTTCAGGAGATCAAGGAAGCCGTGACCGTACATCAGACGATCCTGGTCATTGACGCCATGACCGGCCAGGATGCGGTGAATGTTGCGAAGGAGTTCCATGAGAAGGCCGGTATCGACGGCGTGATCGTTACGAAGCTTGACGGTGATACGAGAGGCGGAGCCGCGCTGTCTGTTAAGGCAGTTACCGGAAAGCCTATACTATATACAGGTATGGGAGAGAAGTTATCCGATCTTGAGCAGTTCTATCCGGAACGGATGGCTTCCCGTATTCTGGGGATGGGCGATGTGCTGACTCTGATCGAGAAGGCGGAGGCCGAGATCGACGAAGAGAAGGCGAAGCAGATGGCCCAGAAGATGAAGAAGAACCAGTTCGATTTCGAGGACTATCTGGAGAGCATCAGCCAGATGAAGAACATGGGCGGACTTGGCAGCATCATGAGTATGATGCCCGGACTTGGCGGCATGGGAGGCATGGGCAAGATGAAGGGGCTTGACGATGAGCAGACGGCCCAGGCAGAGAAGAGCATGGCGAGGATGGAAGCCATGATTCACTCCATGACGCCGCAGGAGAGACGTAATCCCGATCTTCTGAACCCTTCAAGGAAGCACAGGATCGCGAGAGGAGCCGGGGTGGACATCAGCGAGGTCAACCGTATGGTGAAGCAGTTCGGCGAGATGAAGAAGCTCATGAAGATGATGGGCAAGGGCGGCAGGAAAGGGAAGTTCCGGCTGCCGTTCTGATCCAAAGTTCCCGGGATATCATGGCGGCGTGCCTGCCATATCCCTATATCCAAGGAAGGCTGGCAGACAGCCGGGCGCTGTGCCCGCAACTACGATATACCGCGCTGTGCGCGTTATATAATAAAGCAGTATGCAGGAAGTGTCTGCTGATATTATGAGCAGATTCCTGTACAGACAATCATATTTTAATATTTTTATGGAGGTAAGATACAATGGCAGTAAAGATCAGATTAAGAAGAATGGGACAGAAAAAGGCTCCTTTTTATAGAATTATCGTAGCTGATTCAAGGTCCCCAAGAGACGGCAAGTTTATCGACGAGATTGGAACCTATGATCCGAATTGTGATCCAAGCGCGATCAAGGTTGACGAAGAGGCGGCTAAGAAGTGGCTCAAGAATGGCGCGCAGCCGACAGAAGTAGTCAGCAAGATCTTCAAGATTGCGGGTATCGAGAAATAATTGCTGATCAATAAATCTTGTTTTTGAGGTGCGTAAGTCATGAAAGAGTTAGTTGAGGTTATTACAAAGGCATTGGTCGATGATCCTGACAGCGTCGTTGTGACAGAGAAAGAGGAAAAGAAGACGATGGTCCTGGAAGTACATGTTGCTGATTCTGATATGGGTAAGGTGATTGGAAAGCAGGGACGTATAGCCAAGGCAATCCGTTCGGTCGTAAAAGCAGCGGCCGCAAAAGAGGATAAGAAGGTTATCGTTGATATTATGGATTAAGAGCTATAAAGGAAATGATTCCAAGGGGCAGTTTTTATATGGAAGGGCTGTCATTTCATCCGGGGATTGCCGGGAAATATACTGTTTCCCGGCAATCCCTTATTTATAACCGATGTACCGTGGGATGGCTTCCATTGATATACATCCGGTAAAAGAGTGGATGAAACGGCAGATTACAGAAGGGTCTTTTGGGTATATCTTGCGGACAGAATGGAGACAGGTATGGAAGAATTGTTACAGGTTGGAGTGATCACGCAGACCCACGGGATACGCGGGGAAGTGAAGGTATTTCCTACGACAGACGACGTGGCGCGGTTTCAGGACTTAAAGCAGGTGCTGCTTGATACAGGGAAAGAGACGCTGCCTCTTGAGATTGAGCATGTGAAGTTTTTCAAGCAGTTTGTGATTCTTAAGTTCAAAGGCTATGATAATATAAACGATATCGAGAGATACAGACGCTGCCCGCTTCTGGTAGAGCGCAAAGACGCGGTGGCGCTTGAGGAAGACGAATACTTTATCACGGACATGATCGGGATGAAGGTGGTGACAGATGCGGGAGTGGAATTCGGAGTCCTTAAGGACGTGATGACGACCGGGGCCAACGACGTGTATGTGATCGATCATCCGACAGAGGGAGAGGTGCTGGTTCCTGCTATCAAGGAGTGTATCCTTGAGGTGGACATTGCAGGCAGACAGATGAAGATCCATGTGATGGACGGGCTGATTTCTGACTAGTCGGTCAGAATGTTAAGAGGAGATAGGGATATGCATTTTTATATAATGACATTGTTTCCGGAGATGGTGATGCAGGGGCTTCATACCAGTATCACCGGGAGAGCGATACAGAAAGGAATCCTGTCTGTGGAGGCGGTCAATATCAGAGATTATGCGTTTAACAGGCATAACAGTGTGGATGATTATCCTTATGGCGGCGGCGCGGGGATGCTGATGCAGGCGGAGCCGGTGTATCAGGCGTATCAGGCTGTGGAAGAGAAGATCTGCGCTCTCAGGAGGAGAACATTTCCGGAAGGGATAAAACCAAGTACGGCTAAGCCGGCAGAAGAATATGAGACGGCAGGAGATGAACAAAGTGAGAATTTGCCCGGAGCCGGAAAGGTACAGGATACGGGCACGAGAGTCATCTATCTGTCTCCGCAGGGCAAGACTTTCAGCCAGGGAATGGCGGAAGAGCTGGCGAAGGAGGATGAACTGGTCTTCCTGTGCGGACATTACGAGGGGATTGACGAACGAGTCCTGGAAGAGATTGTGACGGATTATGTGTCCATTGGGGACTATGTGGTGACCGGCGGAGAGCTTCCAGCCATGATCATGGTGGACGCCATATCCCGGCTTGTCCCGGGAGTCCTTCATAACGATGTGTCGGCGCAGTTCGAGAGTTTCCAGGATCATCTGCTTGAGTATCCGCAGTATTCACGGCCGGAGATCTGGCACGGCAAGCGTGTGCCGGAGGTACTTCTGTCCGGGCACCACGCCAATGTGGAGAAGTGGAGAAGAGAGCAGTCTGTGATCCGCACGGCGAAGCTGCGTCCGGATCTTCTTGAAAAGGCAGAACTGACAGAGCATGAGAGGGAACTGGCTCAATTAAAAGAAAATGTTGAAAAATATTACAAATAAAATCTTGTCATTTCAGGGTGAATGTGATAAACTATAGCATGTTGTGAAGATAAGAGATGGTCCTCTGGTACGAATGTATTAAGAACATCCGAATAGTGAAGGAGGTCACACATTATGAACGATATCATCAAGAGCATCGAGGCAGAGCAGTTAAAAGAGACTGTACCTGCGTTCCATGTAGGAGATACTGTAAAGGTATACGGTAAGATCAAGGAAGGAAACCGCGAGAGAATCCAGGTATTCGAAGGAACTGTCCTGAAGAAGCAGGGCGGTGGATCCAGAGAGACATTTACAGTAAGAAAGAACTCCAACGGAATCGGTGTTGAGAAGACATGGCCGCTGCATTCTCCTAACGTTGAGCGGGTTGAGGTAGTAAGAAGAGGTAAGGTAAGAAGAGCGAAGCTGTACTACTTAAGAGACCGCGTAGGTAAGAAGGCAAAGGTAAAAGAACTGGTAAAATAAGAGACAGGATGAAGGGGGCAAGTACATCTTATTGTATATTGTCCCTTTTCTTTTATTGGATACGGGGAAGGTATGGGACAGATCATCCTGCGAAGCGGGCGTGCAGATTGCGGGAATGAGTTTTCGAATATTCTGCCGGCGGAGGGAAACGCATGGGACGCAGACGGAAAAAGCGTTTATTTCATAAAGTAAGAAAGAAGAAGTTCAAGATTCAGATTGATCTTGAGCGGGTCATGGCGGGCCTGGGGTGGATATTCAGGATCAGTGCGGTCTGTTTTCTGGCATTTGTATGCGTATGGTATTTTGGACAGCAGATCAGCACGGTAGGGGATTCCATGAATCCGGTGCTCAGGAACGGGGATGTGGTCCTTATAGACCGGATCGTGTATAATGCGACGGCTCCCAGACGGGGAGATATCATTGTATTTAAGCCAAAGGGAAATGAAAACGTTCATTATTATACGAAGAGGATTATCGGTCTTCCGGGCGAGGATATCGAGATCATCGAGAACCGGGTCTATATCGACGGCGAGAAGCTTGATGAGGAGTATGAGACCACAGATATTGACGACGTGGGAATCGTGGACGAGAAGATGAGACTTGGGGAGGACGAATATTTTGTGCTGGGAGATAACCGCGCAAGCAGTGAGGACAGCCGGAATGCGGATGTAGGGAATGTGAAGAGAGAGTATATCTATGGGAAGGCGTGGTTTGTACTGTCTCCCGGAGAGAACTTTGGATGGATAAAGAAGTAAAGGAGCAGGAATATGCATTTTCAATGGTATCCGGGTCATATGACGAAGGCAAAGCGTATGATGCAGGAGAATATGAAACTGATTGATCTGGTGATCGAGCTTGTAGATGCCAGGATTCCGGAGAGCAGCCGTAACCCGGATATTGACGAGCTTGGAAGGAATAAAGCGCGGCTGGTTCTGCTGAACAAGGCAGATCTTGCTAAGGATCGGTGGAACGACGCATGGGCGGAGCATTTCCGGAGGCAGGGATGTCTGGCGGTAAAGCTGGATTCCAGAAAAAACGGAGGAATGAAGCAGATCCGCGGCGTCATCCAGGAAGCGTGTAAGGAGAAGATAGAAAGGGACCAGAAGAGGGGGATTCAAAACCGTCCGGTCCGCGCCATGGTGGTCGGAATCCCGAATGTGGGGAAGTCTACATTTATTAATTCTCTTGCCGGAAAGGCGTGTGCGAAGACCGGCAATAAACCGGGAGTCACCAAAGGAAAGCAGTGGATTCGTCTGAATAAGCAGGTGGAGCTTCTGGACACGCCCGGAATCCTGTGGCCGAAGTTCGAGGATCAGCGTGTGGGGCTTATGCTGGCATATATTGGGTCCATCAAGGATGAGATCCTGAACACGGAGGAACTGGCGGCTAAGCTCATAACCCATCTGGACCAGAATTATCCGGGGGTGGTTGAGGAGAAGTATCAGGCAGAGCATGCTCCGGATGCATATGAGATGCTTAAGCGGATTGCCGTCAGCAGGCATTGTCTGCTCCGGGGAAATGAACTGGATACTATGAAGGCGGCATCCCTTATGCTGGATGATTTCCGTAACGGGAGACTGGGAAGACTTACGCTGGAATATCCGCAGGAAGTGTGCTAGCATGTTGTCTGCATTATATCTGGCGAACTAGTGTACTGACCACATTATATCTGGCGAAACTCCGCAGAATAAATTTTCATCAGCAAGGCGGAGAAGGGAGGCGATGCGGTGGCATCGTTGACCGCCGACAACGCAGTCTGATGGAAATTTAGGCAAGGAGGTTTGCCTGAATATAATGCGGTCAGTACACTAGGATATATGGTTGTTGGTGCGTGTATATTTGGATGGAAGTAAGAAGGAGACAGCGGCTATGGCGGAAAGAGACAGAAGAGAGGAAGAAGAGCAGGGAATCTTGAGGACTCTGGGAGGATGGCTCTTATATATACTGGTTATCATAGGACTGACCTATCTGATCATTACATTTGTAGGGCAGAGGACCAGGGTGAGCGGTTCTTCTATGGAGACGACGTTAAGTGACGGTGATAATCTGATTGTAGATAAGCTGACCTATCATTTCAGAGAGCCCAGGAGATTCGATATTATCGTATTTCCTTATCAGCATGAGGAGAATACTTACTATATTAAGAGGATCATCGGTCTGCCGGGCGATACGGTTCAGGTGATTGACGGATATGTTTATATTAACAATGAGATCCTTACCAGCGACGTGTATGGTGCGGAGGTCATGGATTCGCCCGGGATTGCGGCGGAACCAGTCGTGCTTGGGGAGGATGAATATTTTGTGCTTGGCGACAACCGGAATCACAGCTCGGACAGCCGTGATCCGAGCGTTGGCGTATTGCGAAGAGAGCATCTGATCGGCAGGGCGTGGATCCGGATCTATCCTTTCGACAAGCTTGGGGTGATCAGGCATGAATAAACGGGAGGAAGAGAAGCAGCGCGGGGAACAGGAGAAGCTTGAGAGAAAAGAAGAGAGACAGCGCAGGAAGCAGGCGCAGGAAGAAGAGAGACAGCGCAGGAAGCAGGAGAAGCTTGAGCAGGAGCTTGCGAGACTTGAGGCAATGCGCGTCTATGAGAAGGAATACGGCGCGTGCCGGTATATCTGCGGGATTGACGAGGCCGGCAGAGGTCCGCTTGCGGGGCCGGTTGTGGCGGGAGCGGTGATTCTTCCAAAGGATTGTACCATCCTCTATCTGAACGATTCGAAGAAGCTGTCCGCGAAGAGGCGGGAGGCTCTCTATGATGAGATTATGGAGAAGGCCGTTGCGACGGGCGTGGGGATGGTTGGTCCGGCGAGGATTGACGAGATTAATATCCTGAGGGCGACCTATGAGGCGATGCGTATGGCCATAGGGAATCTTAAGGTACAGCCGGATGTTCTGCTGAATGACGCGGTTACGATCCCGGATGTGACGATCCCCCAGGTGCCGATCATCAAAGGGGACGCCAAAAGCGTGTCTGTTGCGGCGGCCAGTATCATCGCCAAGGTGACCAGGGACCGGCTGATGGAGGAATATGATAAGGTGATTCCGGGGTATGGTTTCGCGGGCCATAAGGGATATGGCACGAAGGCGCATATCGAGAAGCTGAAGGTACTTGGACCGTCGCCGATACACAGAGTCTCTTTCATCGGGAATTTTGTATCGTAAGAGTATCGGAGCGGGTATAAGGAAATGGCGGAGAATAAGAGACAGACGGGTACGGAGTATGAACGGAAGGCGGGCGCATATCTGGAAGAGAAGGGATATGAGATCCTGGAATATAATTTCCGGTGCCGGACAGGTGAGATTGACATTATCGCGCGCGACGGGGACTACCTTGTCTTCTGTGAGGTAAAGTACCGTTCGGATGCGAAGAGCGGGCATCCGGCGGAGGCGGTAGACCAGAGGAAGCAGCGGACGATCTCGAAGTGCGCTTTATACTATCTGACGAGGCGCGGCCTGTCGGATGCGGCCTGCCGGTTTGATGTGGTCAGTTTCGAGGGGGACAGGGTAACGATATACCAGGATGCGTTTGACTATATGGAAGGGTAGGCCGGCAGACTGTTTCATCTGATATCGGAGCCTGCAAGGACGGATGATTGGATACGATGTGAGAATTTTGGAGAATAGGTTATGAGTCTTGGGTTAATATATAAGAATGAAGAGCATATATTTGATGAGAGGGAGGTAGAGGGAGTTCCCTATCTCTCCTATCCGATGCTGGAGGAGACGGGTATTGTGAAGCATGGATTCTCCACCAGGCTTGGAGGCGTCAGTACCGGGTACTGTGCGACGATGAATATCAGTACGACCAGGGGAGACGATCCCCGTGCAGTGGAAGAGAACTGCAGGAGGATGGCGAAGGCGATCGGAGTGGATCCGGCGGATTTTACTTATACGAATCAGACGCATACGACCAATGTGGCGGTGGTGGAGAAGCAGGACCGCGGACGCAGGTTCATGGACACGGACGGTATGGTGACGGATGTGCCGGGGATCTGTCTTGTGACCTTCTATGCAGATTGTGTACCGTTGTTCTTTGTGGATCCGGTGCACCGTGCCATCGGTCTCAGTCATTCCGGATGGAGAGGGACTGTGGGGAAGATGGGACGGGTTACGCTAAAGCTTATGGAAGACCGGTATGGGACGAAGCCTTCACAAGTGCTCGCCGCGATCGGTCCGTCGATCTGCAGGGACTGCTATGAGGTCAGCGCGGATGTGATCGAGAAGTTCCGGGAGAATTTTGACAGAAGTCTGTGGCCCGGACTGTTCTATGAGAAAGAGGACGGGAAGTACCAGCTTGATCTCTGGCGGGCGAACCTGGCGGTGCTTGCGGAGGCGGGAGTGCCAGAGGAGAGGGTTGCGGTTACGAACCTGTGCACGCACTGCAATCCCGAGATTCTGTTCTCACACAGGAGTACCGGGACGAAGAGAGGGAATCTCAGTGCATTTCTTGCCCTGAGACAGGATACCGGCGGCAGGTAGACAGGAAGAACAGAAAGGAAGTGAGGCATAGTGATACCAGCACCTGTAGGCGGCTCGGAGACCACGGCAAGTGACGTGGCGGCGACGGCCGTGGTAGAAGTGGCGGAAGTCACACAGGATACGGTGGAGGAAGTGAACCGTCTTGCGCAGTATATCCAGGATAGCATTCCGAAGCTCGCAGGGTTTGGAGTGCGTGTTCTGATCGCGCTGGCAGTATTCTTCCTTGGAAGGATTGTGATCAGATGGATACAGAAGCTGGTACGCCGTTCCTTTGAGCGTTCCGGCGCAGATAAAGGAGTGGAACAGTTTGTAGACTCTTTCCTGAAAGCAGGGTTATATTCCCTCCTGATATTCAGCATTGCCGCCAAATTCGGCGTGGATACGGCTTCAGTGGCGGCGCTTGTGGCGTCCGGAGGCGTTGCCATCGGCCTGGCGCTGCAGGGAAGCCTGTCGAACTTCGCAGGCGGCGTTCTGATACTGCTTCTGAAGCCCTTCGAGGTGGGAGACTATATCATAGAGGATACGAATAAGAATGAGGGGACGGTCAAGGAGATCCAGATCTTCTATACCAAGCTGAGTACGATTGACAATAAGACGATCGTAATCCCTAACGGTATGCTGACCAACAGCAGTCTGACCAATGCGACGGCGAAGGATGAGAGAAGGCTGGACCTTAAGGTATCCATTTCCTATCAGTCAGATCTGAGGAAGGCGAAGCGGCTGATCGAGGAGATCCTGATGACAGACAGCTGCGTGATGAAGGATGAAGAGATCAATGTATTCGTGGATGATCTGGCGGACAGCGCGGTGGTGATCGGAGCAAGGGCATGGGTTAAGAATGAGGAATTCTGGCCGACGAGATGGAGGATACTTGAGACGGTCAAGCTGACTCTGGATGAGCATGGGATCGAGATCCCATATCCGCAGATGACCATACATGTGAAAGAATGACGAATCTGCAGAACGATACCGGATTCACGCCGCTTGGCAGGGTGTCAAAGTGGGCGTGCACCATAAATTTGACAAAATCTGAGATAAATTAAAAAAAGTTCTTGCATATTTTGAAAAGTTTGCTATAATATAATTCGTGGCCGTAAGGTACGGGCCATGCGCTGGAATAGCTCAGTCGGTAGAGCACTTCACTCGTAATGAAGGGGTCGTCGGTTCAAGTCCGATTTCCAGCTTTTTTGTATGGATACCACAGATCCGGTAGAGGAGGGTCTGTGGTTTTTTCATATCTGAAAGAATATTTGTTGGGATTGCAGTAAACGCCTTTCCTATGATACAATGGACACATGAAAACAGACCGGCGGATGATACACAAAAAGATATGCGTATATCCGTCCAAGGTGGAAACGAAGGTGAGATCGTGGATATAAAAGATTATGAAAAGATATTACATGCAATACCGACTACAGGGGTCTTCATTATCCGGGAAGACAATCATAAGATCTTATATTATAACGAGCGGGTGAAGGAGATTGTGCCTCATGTGTATATAGGGATGACCTGCCATGAGATGGGCAACCATTCCTGTGCCAATTGTCCGCTTCTGTCAATCGGGGACAGACAGGAGAACCGTTCGCTTGGCTATAACAGTCCTTTCGGCGAGATTGTGGATATCGTGGCAGTCAGAACCCGGTGGGAGGGCAGCCTTCCGGCCTATATCATTACCGTGACGCCGCATATACAGGCGATCACCCATTCTTATCATAAGATCATGCGGATCAACCTTACACGGGACCGTTATGAGATCGTGAAGATGAGGACAGAAGACCGTGCCATCGGGTACGGGAACGATACGTTTTCAAGCTGGATGGGGCAGTTTATCTACGACGGGGGCATCCACCCGGATGATATGAACAACTTCATATCATTTACCCATCTGGATCATATGAAGAGGGCGCTGGATGCGGGGAAGGATATGCTGACCTGCTGTTACCGGAGGCGCACCGGGGATGAATACCGCTGGAATCTGATAGAGGTGGTGCCGGATTCTGTCACTCCTGACGGGGATCAGTATATCTTCCTGTATGTGAAAGATGTGCACGATATACTGCAGGAGAGCCTTGAGCTTGACGACGCCAGCATCCGGGTCCAGGAGGTGATCCGTACGCTGGGAGAACAGAACTTCGGGATCTATGGCATCGATCTTGATACGGGAGAGGCGAATCTTGTGCGTGAGAACGGACATACGCATACCGGCTGGAAGTCCTGGACCGTTCAGTGGGATGAGATCGTGGAATCGCGTCTTGGCAGGCAGCTCCACCCTACGGACCGGGAGAAGGTCTGTAAGAAGTTCTCTCTTGAGGGGCTGCGCCAGATGCGGGATTCTTCTGCGCAGAAGGAGGATATGCTGTGCCAGTGGCGGGGGGAGGAAGAGCATGAGTACCGCTATATGGCAGTCATCGCTTATTTTGGTGAGAACCATGGCACGAAGAATTACACGATCCTTGCGCTGCAGAACGTGGACAGACGGGTGCGTCAGGAGCATGCGCTTACGCTCCGGGATATGCAGCTTGCGTCGATTTTGAAGTCCAGGTACAGTGTCATGACGACGGTCTATCTTGAGAACGGACAGTGCGAACAGATCCGGATCAATGAAGGAAGCGAGATGAAGGAGGTCTTCAGCGGGAACTATCACCGCTACTTCCAGAAGGTGCTGGAGACATCGGTCAGTCCGGAGGATGCGGAGACATTCCGCAGGGTCATGAGCCCGGAGCATCTGTATCAGAAGGCGGCGGGGACGAGAGATTATTATGAAGAGATCTGCCAGTACCGGCTTGTGGGGACCTCTCTTAAGTGGGTGGAACAGCACGTCATCTATGCCCGCAGGGGAAGCCGGATGTCTGTCAATATATTGGGAAGAGACATTACACGGGAGAAGCTTGAGGAGGAGTTCCGGCTCAAGGAAGAGCAGAAGCAGGCGGATATCATCCGCACGCTGGGCGGCATGTTCTTCGCGACTTATTATGCGGATCTTGAGGAGGATACGTTCCGGAGCGTCACGGAGCTTGAGGAAGTGGGCAAAGTATTGGAGGGAACCGTGACCTATGATACGGGGCTTAAGGCGTATGCGGAGCATTTCATCCATCCGGACGACCGGGAAGAGTATCTGAGGGTCTTAAGCAGCCAGAACCTGCGGCGGACGCTTTGCAGGAAGCAGCCTTATGTGACGCTTGCGTACCGCAAGATGCCGGAGAGTAAGGATGTCAGACCGGAGGAGTACGGCTGGATCCGGGGAACTGCCGTTATGTCACAGGCCGGAGAGGACGGCAAGGTACGTTCGATCGTCTATGCGGCGCAGGACGTCACGGAGAGCAAGCGTAAGGAGATGAGGGAGCAGCAGGCCCTTGAGGCGGCCTGTGAGGCGGCAGACCGCGCCAATGCGTCCAAGCAGGAGTTCCTCTCCTGCATCAGCCATAATGTGCGGACGCCGATGAATGGTATCATGGGCATGATCAAGATTGCCGCAGATCATGTGGATGATCGGGAGCGGGTGAAGGACTGCCTGGAGAAGGCTTCCTTTTCAAGCCACCAGCTTCTGTCTGTGCTGAATGAGATACTTGATATCAGTCAGATCAAGTCCGGCAACTTCGATCTGAAGGCGGAGATGATCAACCTGCCCGACCTGATGCAGGAGGTAGTTGCGTTCATCCTTCCGGATGTGAAGGAGAAGAATCTGAAGCTTCAGTATCATCCTGTGAAGGTGCCCCATGAGAATGTCCAGGGGGACCGTCTGCGGCTTTCCCAGATGTTCCTTAATATTCTGAGCAATTCCGTAAAGTATACTCCATCCGGCGGCGTGATCGAGGTGTCTGTGACAGAACAGGAATCGGGAGAGCATGGCTGCAGTTCCTATGATTTTGTCTTCAGTGACAACGGTATTGGGATGGAGGAAGAATTCATCGGGCATATATTTGAGCCTTTCAGCCGGGAGAAAGTCTCTGGTGAGAGTTATATGGAAGGGGTAGGGCTTGGGATGTCCATCGCACAGAATATTGCCCGTATGATGGGAGGAACCATCGGCGTGAAGAGTCATCCGGGACAGGGATCCCAGTTTACGGTGACGGTGATCCTGAGGCTCCAGAATCCGGAAGGGTATCCGGACAGCCAGACGGATAAGGAGTGCGAAGACATCACCGGCAGCTTATTCAGGGACTGCAAGATTCTTCTGGTAGAGGATAATGAGCTGAATCAGGAGATTGCCATGGAATTCATCGGAGAGATCGGGGCCATGGTAGAGTGCGCCGAGGACGGCCGCAAGGGCCTGCAGCGTTTTGCCGAGATGCCGGAGGGATATTATGATATGATTCTTATGGATATCCAGATGCCGGTGATGAACGGATTCGAAGCCACGAGGGCGATCCGTAAGCTTCCGCGCGCGGATGCGGCGACCATCCCGATCATCGCCCTGTCTGCCAACGTCTCGGCAGAGGATATCGTTGCCGGCCGGGAGGCCGGGATGAACGGGCATCTTGCCAAGCCGTTAGATATCCCCCAGCTTATGGAACGGATGGAGTTCTGGCTTGGCAGCCGGTAATATATCCAATATTTACATTCTGTTTTCCCTGCCGTCATATGATAGAATAATTCTGTACCCCATAGCACAGATTATGCAAATATGAACAGGAGGAGGGAAACGTGATGGTAAAGGCTAAGAAGGACGCCGATATCGAGAAGGTATGCCGTGTGTTTGAAGACTACATAAAAGCCAGTCCATATATCGACTGGCTCTGGTCGGACAAGCTTGGGTATATTCTGACACAGATATCCGCAGAACGCCATGAGATCATGGAGAGCAGGGTCATCACAGATGCCGGAAAGCTCTGCTGGATCTTGTTTAACGAGGTTGCCGACGACGTGCTCATGATGACGCAGAACGATCATACTGCGTCCGAGGCCGATCCTTTGGAGCAGGCCGAGATCAGAAAACGCCTGAAGCCGTATGCAGACCAGCTGCCGGAGTATGGCGGACTCTGTGACAGACTGTTCGCCGAATAGGCAGAAGAAGAGAATGCCGGGAGATAACAGGATATTTCCCGGCAGTTGTTATTGGGGCTGGTACAGCTTTGCGTTGTCAAAAGATCCGGCCGCAGAATTGATCAGTCCGGGATTACCTGCAATCCGGAGATATCAGAGTCAATCACCAGCGAATAATTCGTATAATATACGACAAACCCCGGCTTCGCCCCGTTTGGTTTCTTGACATGCTTCTTCTCTACATAATCAATCTCGACCTTGTCGCTGCCGCGGTTCCTGGAGTAATAAGCGGCCAGCCGGCCGGCTTCTTCGAAGACACGGTCCGGAAGCTCGTCCCCGCCCGATTTCACGATCACATGGGAGCCGGGGGCGCCTTTGGCGTGGAACCACCAGTCGTTCCCGGACGCAAATGAAAAGGTCAGTTCATCATTCTGCAGATTATTCTTCCCCACATACATGTGATAGCCGTCGCTTGAGAGATAGTGCATGGGCTTACTGGTAAGCTTCACTTTCTTCTTCGTATACTTCCTGCGGACATATCCGCTCTGTATCAGTTCCTCCTTGATCTGTGCAAGGTCGGCCTCGCTCATGGCGATATCCAGCGCATTGCTGATAGATTCCAGATACCGGATGTCGTCGCCGGTCTCCCTGATCAGCCCGGTAAGGGCTTCAAAGGTGCGCTTCTGCTTATTATACTTCGCGAAGTACTTCTGTGCATTCTCCTGAGGGGTCAATGTGGGATCTAAAGGGATGGTGATCTCCTGGTCGGTATAATAGTTCAGGGCGTTCATCTCCTTAGAACCGGCGGCAAGGCCGTAGCCGTATATATTGATCAGTTCGCCGTAGACCTTGTATTTCTCTCGGTCCCCGGTATCCTTAAGCTGTCTGGACTGCAGGTCGTATTTCTTGCGGTTCCGTTCCAGGGCGGTCTGTACGACGTGGCGCAGGTCCGTGCTCTTCTGGCGGATTCTTGTCAGTGTGTTCCGTGTCGCATAATAGTTCTTAAGCACCTGGGATATGGAGTCGAATTCCCGGGCAGTATACTGTGTATAGTGGGACAGCGCAAGGGCGCTGAATTCCCTGGGAGTATTCTTATCGTAATAGATTACCGGATGAAAAGATCTGCTTGTAATCTGCTCCATATAATAGGCAAATTGCCGGTACAGGTGGTTCAGGGCGTCAAAAGACAGGTCCCTGGCCGTCACGCCGGAATCAAGCCCGGCAAGGCTTAAGATCTCTTCGGCAGCCACAGGGCTGATTCCCGTGAAGCTGGTATAGACGGCTTTGCCAAGCGGCGCGGGCTTCTCTTTGAGGACTCTTATAAAATCCTCCGGACTGATGGTAAGCGGATCTGACTTTGCCATGGTATCCGGTATGAAATACTCCCGCCCGGGCAATACTTCCCGGACAGAACTCATCTGTGCGCTGACATGCTTGATGCTGTCGATGATCCTGTCCTTGTCGTCACAGAAGATGATGTTGCTGTGCTTCCCCATGATCTCGGCGATCAGCTTCTTTTGGCAGAGATCCCCAAGTTCATCAAGGTGTTCGATGTCTATCTGGATGATACGTTCCAGACCGGGCTGGGAGACCTGTGTGATCCTTCCGTTCCCGATGTGCTTGCGCAGAAGCATGCAGAAATTGGGGGCCGTCATGGGACTTGGTTTATTCTCATCTGTCAGATATATCAGCGGCAGCGAAGCGCTGGCAGAGATATAGAGTCTGTTTGCGCCGTCGGTCGTCTTAATGGTAAGCATAAGCTCGTCGGTCTCAGGCTGTGCAATCTTGGTGATCCGTCCGCCTGACAGGGCGGCGTTGAGTTCCGCTGTGACAGCTGCAACCGTAATTCCGTCAAAAGCCATAATATGAGTCCTTTCTTCTAAGCTTGTCGATATGTTTCTGCAACAGTATAACATGGTTGACGCAATTTGCCAAATGTCTTATAATGAATGATGGTAAATAACAATCGGCAGAGTGAGTTGTAACCGAGAAAAGTAATATTTATTAAGTATTAAAAAAATATATATAAAGAGGGCCATATCATGATAAAGAGTATGACAGGGTTCGGACGCTGTGAGGTGTCTGACGGATCCCGCAAGTTCACCGTAGAGATGAAGGGTGTGAACCACCGTTATCTGGATGTGAACATCCGTATGCCGAAGAAGCTTAATTTTTTCGAGAATGCGATTCGTAATTTATTGAAACAGAGTGTCCAGAGGGGGAAGGTGGATATCTTCATCACATATGAGGATCTCTCGGAGAGCCGGGCATGTCTGAACTATAATGAACAGCTCGCCGGGGAGTACCTGGCGTATTTCCGGCAGATGGAAGAGAAGTTCTCCTTAAGTAACGACGTGCGTGTATCGACGCTTCTGCGATGTCCGGAGGTTCTGACCATGGAAGAGCAGGTGATCGACGAGGAAGAACTGTGGAACGGCCTTAAGAAAGCCCTGGAGGGCGCGATCCGGCAGTTTGTGGAGACGCGGACGCTGGAGGGGGAGCATCTGAGGGACGACATGCAGAAGAAGCTTGACGGTATGCTGGTTATTGTGGGATACATAGAAGAGCGTGCGCCGAAGATTGTTGCGGAATACCGCGGGAAGTTGGAGAACAAGGTCCGGGAACTGCTCGCCGATACCCAGCTTGACGAGGGCAGGATAGCGGCGGAGGTCGTGATATTTGCGGACAAGATCTGCACAGACGAGGAGGTCGTGAGGCTTAAGAGCCATGTGGTGCATATGAAGGAGACGCTTATGTCCAAGGAGAACGGGATTGGCCGCAAGCTTGATTTTATCGCCCAGGAGATGAACCGGGAGGCCAATACGATCCTGTCGAAGGCCAATGATCTTGAGACCTCCAACGCCGGCATCGACCTGAAGACGGAGATCGAGAAGGTCAGGGAGCAGATTCAGAATATCGAGTAGCGAAAGAGAGGATATGTTCATGGACGAAAGAGGTATACTGATTGTGGTATCCGGGTTTTCCGGAGCAGGCAAGGGGACGATCATGAAGGAGATCATGAACCGGTACGACAACTATGCATTGTCAGTCTCTGCAACGACCAGGAGGCCAAGGCCTGGTGAGGAGGACGGAAGAGAGTATTTCTTCAAATCAACCGAAGAATTTGAAAAAATGATTGCGAAAGACGAACTGATAGAGTATGCTAGATACGTGGATAATTACTATGGGACGCCGCGCGTCTATGTAGAGGAGCAGCTTAAGGCCGGCAGGGACGTGATCCTCGAGATTGAGATTCAGGGGGCGTTAAAGGTGAAAGAGAAGTTCCCGGATACCCTGCTTTTGTTTGTGACGCCTCCTACGGCGGCAGAGCTGAGACGGCGCCTTAAGGGACGCGGGACGGAAGACAGCGATGTCATCGACTTCCGCATGAAGCGTGCGAAGGAAGAGTCAGAGGGCATGGGCCTTTATGATTATCTGATCATCAATGATGTACTGGATGAATGTGTGGAAGAGATGCACCGGATCATTCAGGGAGAGCACAGAAGAAGTTTCCGTAATGAGGCATTTATAGAACGTATACAGGAAGAATTGAAAGGAGAATAGTATATGCTGCACCCATCTTACACAGATTTAATGAAGGTAGTGAATAAGGATGTAGAGGAGGGCGAGACAAAGGTAGTGAACAGCCGTTACTCCATCGTCATGGCGACTGCGAAGAGAGCGAGGGAGATCATTGACGACGCCGAGCCTCTGGTTCCGGTCAAGAATGGCGAGAAGCCCCTGTCTATCGCGATCGACGAACTGAATCAGGCGAAGATCAAGGTGGTTGGTGAGGACGATCCGGCGAAGAAGCCTGAAGAAGCAGACGCCGGGACTGTGGACGGGACTTCGGAAGATACGGTGGAAGAGATTCAGGAAGGGTCTGACGCCAGCGGGGACGTACCGGCGTAGACTCCTTGGGTTTTCTGTTAGCGATGGGCAGATGCCGCGAGGTGTCTGCCCATCTTACCATACTATACATTCTTGGGGTTTTTGCCGGATTCTGAGAGCACATTTGATACGATAAGGAGAAGAGAATGAATCTATTATTTATTTCCCTGGGATGTGACAAGAACCTGGTAGATTCGGAGGTCATGCTGGGACTTTTGGATGCGGAGGGATACTGTATTGTAGACGATGAGGCAGAAGCGGATGTGATCGTGATCAACACCTGCTGCTTCATCCACGACGCCAAGGAGGAGAGTATCCGCACGATTCTTGAGATGGCCGCGTATAAGAAGGAAGGGAGACTGAAGGCGCTGATTGTCACCGGATGTCTTGCCCAGAGGTATCAGCAGGAGATTTTTGACGAGATACCGGAGGTAGACGCCGTTCTTGGGACCACGTCCTATGATAAGATTGCAGACGCGATTGCCGAGGCGCTTGGAGGCAATGGACAGATGCGGCTCTCTGATATTGACGCACTGCCGCTGCCCGGGGGGAAGCGGCTGGTCACGACAGGCGGGCACTATGCATATCTCAAGATTGCCGAAGGGTGTGATAAGCATTGTACCTACTGTATCATCCCCCGGATCCGGGGCAATTACAGAAGCGTGCCCATGGAGCGGCTTCTTAAGGAGGCCGGGGAGCTGGCAGGGCAGGGTGTGAAGGAGCTGATCCTGGTGGCCCAGGAGACCACCCTGTATGGGAAGGATCTCTACGGTGAGAAGTCTCTCCATAAGCTTCTTGAAGAACTGTGCCGGATTAAAGGGCTTAGGTGGATCCGGATTCTCTACTGCTATCCGGAGGAGATCTATGAGGAACTGATTCAGGTGATGCGTAAGGAGAAGAAGATCTGCCATTATCTGGATCTTCCCATTCAGCATGCCAGCGACGAGATCTTAAGAAGGATGGGAAGAAGGACCAGCAGGGAGCAACTGGAGAAGATCGTCCGGAAGCTTCGAGCAGAGATACCGGATATTACCCTGCGGACCACGCTGATCACGGGATTCCCGGGAGAGACGAAGGAGCAGCACGAGGAGCTGGTGGAATTTGTGGACGAGATGGAATTTGACCGGCTGGGCGTATTTACTTATTCGCCGGAGGAGGACACGCCGGCGGCAGATATGCCCGGGCAGATTCCGGAAGAAGTGAAGGAAGACCGCAGGGCAGAGCTGATGGAACTTCAGCAGGAGATTGCATTCGACCAGGCAGAGACTATGATCGGGCGGGAAGTTCTGGTGATGGTGGAAGGCAGGGTCGCAGATGAGGACGCCTATGTGGGCCGGACTTACCGGGATGCGCCGGATGTGGACGGCCTGATCTTCATCCATACACAGGAGGAACTGATGTCGGGGGATTTCGCGAAAGTGAGAGTGACCGGGGCATTGGAATATGATTTGATAGGAGAGTTGATATCATGAATTTACCAAATAAATTAACGGTGCTGCGAGTGATTATGGTGCCATTTTTTGTATTTTTTATGCTGACGGATATGGGAGGGGCGGCCAATAAGTGGATCGCGCTGGTATTGTTCTGTGTGGCCAGTCTTACGGATATGCTGGACGGGAAGATTGCCCGCGCCAGGAATCTGGTGACGAATTTCGGCAAGTTTATGGATCCTCTGGCGGACAAGCTTCTGGTATGTTCTGCCATGATCTGCCTGATTCCTTCCGGGAAGCTTGAGGCGTGGTTCGTCATCGTGATTATCGCCAGAGAGTTTATCATCAGCGGTTTCCGCCTGGTGGCTTCTGACAACGGGATTGTGATTGCCGCAAGCTACTGGGGAAAGTTCAAGACCGTGTCGCAGATGGCTATGATCATCGTACTGATCGCGGATTTCGGCGGCGTATTTGATATGATTGGGATGCTGTTAATCTGGGTATCCTTAATACTGACGGTAGTTTCTTTGATTGATTATGTGGCAAAGAATGTACAAGTATTGACACAAGGAGGTATGTAAGAGATGACGGTAGAACTGATATCTGTCGGTACGGAGCTTCTGCTTGGTAATATCGTGAATACAAATGCGGCGTATCTGGCAGAGAGATGTGCCGCGCTTGGACTATCCTGTTATTACCAGAGCGTGGTGGGAGACAACGAGGAACGTCTGAAGGATGTGGTGCGCCGCGGGCTTTCACGGTCGGATATCCTGATCTTAAGCGGGGGGTTAGGGCCTACGAAGGACGATCTGACAAAGGAAGTGACGGCGGAGGTATTCGGAAGGGAGCTTCACGAGGATGCGCATACGAAGGAGCGGATCGAAGAGTATTTCCGTAGGGTACACACGGACCAGGTGACGCCCAATAACTGGAAGCAGGCTCTTGTTCCGGAGGGGGCGAAGGTGATCGACAACCATAACGGTACGGCGCCGGGGCTGATTATAGAGGGAGACGGGAAGACTGCAATCCTTCTTCCGGGACCGCCGAATGAGATCAGACCCATGTTTGAGCGGGATGTTGCGCCTTATCTGAACGGGCTTAATCCGGAGGGGATCTACTCGAAGATGGTGAAGATATGCGGGATCGGTGAGAGCAAGGCGGAGACGATGATCGCCGATCTGATGGATGCGCAGAGTAATCCGACCATCGCGCCTTATGCGAAGACCGGAGAGGTACACCTGCGGGTGACGGCGAAGGCTTTGGGAGAGGAAGAGGCGGATGAACTGATGCGTCCGGTGATCGAGGAATTGTATCATAGATTCGGCGATAAGATATTTACGACGGAAGAAGAGGTTACGCTTGAGGAGGCGATCGTTGAGTTCCTGGATAAGAGAGGCATGACTGTGACGACGGCAGAATCCTGCACGGCAGGACTGCTTGCGGGAAGGCTTATGAATGCGGCAGGGGCTTCGAACGTCTATCGGGAGGGATATATCACCTATGCCGACGAGGCGAAGGAGAAGCTTCTTGGCGTGAGACATGAGACGCTGATGCGCTTCGGCGCGGTAAGCGCGCAGACGGCCGAAGAGATGGCAAGAGGTGCGGCCGGGGCCGCAGGCGCGGACGCGGCGGTCAGTGTGACAGGGATCGCAGGACCCGGCGGCGGTACGGATGAGAAGCCGGTGGGGCTTGTGTATATCGGCTGCTGCGTGAAGGGAAAGGTTAGGGTGGAAGAGTTCCATTTCACGGGGAACCGGGCGAAGAACCGGGAGTACTCCGTGGCAAGGGCGCTGACGCTGCTTCGTGAAGAGCTGTTAAGAGCGGACTGAACCGTTTGACTGTGAGGGGACATGACAGAAGACAGGAGGCATATAGAGAATGGAGATAAGATTGCTGAAGGAGCCGGAGCTTTTGCCGGCTCTCCATCTGGTATGGGAGGTATTTGCCGCGGAGATCGCGCCCACATGTACTCCACAGGGGGTGGAATCCTTTCAGAAGTTTATAAAGTTTGATTATATCAGCCAGGTATGGCACAGAGGGGATCTGTTGTTCTTTGGCGCGTATGACAAGGAGAGGATCTGCGGTACGCTGGCGCTGAGGCCGGACGGGCATATCGCGCTCTTCTTTGTGGAACAGAAGAGCCAGGGGCAGGGGATCGGCCGTATGCTGTTCCAGTCTGCTTACAATTACTGCGCCGGTGAGCTTAAGGCAGACCGGATGACCGTGAATGCAGCGCCGAAAGCGGTAGAGAGGTATAAGCGTCTGGGTATGCGCGCCGTGGCAGGAGAGCAGGAACAGGACGGGATCCGCAGTGTTCCTATGGAGATGTACGTCAATCTGGCAATGGTTGCGCCTGTGAAGAAGAAGGCGAAGGCGCCCTGGATTGCCCTTGGGGTGTTTGGGGCGGTCTTGCTGCTTGTCCTTCTGGGCGTCGTTGCGGGAACCGTTACCCACAGGATCCTCATCAACCAGCGGGCTGACCACGCACCCTATGACGGCCGGGATGATTCTGACGAACCGGAGGATGGGTTCTGGGATGAATACGGCGACAGCCTGCCGGAAGAATTCTGGGATGAATATGGGGGAAGCATACCGGACGGACTGTGGGACGGCAGCGAAGGAGCGGACGAACAGAGCGGGGAAGCGTTGTCGGGAGTTGCGGCGATTCCTGAGAGGATTGATGATAATCTGCCCTATGAGCTTGAAGATGACGCATACATATTCTCGGATAATGAGAAGCAGTCCATGATGATTGAATTCAGCGTCTCTTATCCGAAGATCAGCGGACTTAAAGACTCTAAGACAGAGAAGCAGGTCAACAAGATACTCAGAGACCGTGCGATGGAGACGGTAGAGAGGATCTACGAGAATCCGGATCCGGCCATCAAGGAGAGAGTTCTGGGAGAAGATTATCCGATGCTGGCCAACTATGTGGAGTATAAGGTCTGCTACGCCACCGAGGATCTGATCAGCGTCGCCTATGATGATTATGCGTTTGAGGGCGGGCAGAACTATTATACCCAGCATCTTCGGACCTGCACCGTCAGCCTTAAGGACGGCAGGGTCTATGAGGTAAAGGACATTGTGCGGCTTGACGATGCGTTTATGGATGAATGGCTTGCCGTGATGCGTGCGGAGACGGATGATGCTTCGTTCCTTTCTGAGGCCGGGAAGGATGTGCTTAAGAAGGCGCTTGAGGGAGACAGCCAGGACGGAGTATACGTAGTGAATTTCTTCCTTGACGCGGATGGGATCGAGATCGGATTCGACCTGAACTATAAGGAAGAAGCTTCTGAAAGCAGCAGATATATATGGGTGACGGCGCCATTTTCTTTTGAAGAGATTAAGGAATATGCGTCCGACAGTGATTTCTGGGGATATGCCCGGTGATGACCGGCTCTGTTTTTTGGAAATATATCTGAAAATCCAGAGAAAATATGTACAAAGTGATAATTGACGAAATATGTATTATGTGAGAAAATAGAAACAAGTATGGTGTTAAAGTTATAACAAACCCTACGACAGAAAAATCATACATAGTTGAAAGGAGTTTTAAAATGATTTATTCACATGAAGTAGAAATGATGTGTCCTGTAGCTCAGGGTGCAAATCACGGACCAGCTCCGATTCCGGAAGAAGCAAAATGGGTAAAGGCAAAAGAGGTCAAAGACATCTCTGGTCTGACACATGGTGTTGGCTGGTGTGCACCGCAGCAGGGAGCCTGCAAACTCACTTTAAACGTTAAGGATGGTATTATCCAGGAAGCATTGGTTGAGACTCTTGGATGTTCAGGAATGACACACTCTGCCGCTATGGCGTCCGAGATCCTTCCGGGCAAGACAATCTTAGAAGCTCTTAATACAGACCTTGTCTGTGACGCGATCAACACTGCGATGAGAGAATTATTCCTGCAGATCGTATACGGAAGAACACAGAGCGCATTCTCAGAAGACGGACTTCCGATCGGGGCAGGTCTTGAAGACCTTGGTAAGGGACTTCGTTCACAGGTTGGTACTATGTATGGAACATTGGCAAAGGGTCCTCGTTATCTTGAGATGGCAGAAGGCTATGTAACCGGAATCGCATTGGACGACCATGACGAGATTATCGGATATCAGTTCGTGAATCTTGGGAAGTTCACCGACTTCATCAAGGCAGGCGATGCGCCGAACGATGCATGGGAGAAGGCAAAGGGACAGTACGGACGTGTTGCCGACGCGGCAAAGGTGATCGACCCGAGAAAAGAATAGCCCTGGAAGGCGGACAAGGATGAATGTGATCTTTAAAGAGCCTTTGTAAGAGGGGTTCTTTAGGCTGTGTCCGCAGATAATGGAAGTCAGGTAATGAAAAAATCAGGAGGACAAGTAAATGGCTTTATTTGAATCATATGAAAGAAGAATTGATAAAATCAATGAAGTATTAGGAAGCTACGGCATCGCTTCTCTCGAAGAAGCAGAGAAGATCACCAAAGACGCCGGACTTGATGTATACAATCAGGTAAAGGGTATCCAGCCAATCTGTTTCGAGAATGCATGCTGGGCGTATACCACAGGCGCCGCCATCGCGATCAAGAAGGGCTGCAAGACTGCCGCAGAGGCTGCCGCAGCGATCGGCGAAGGCTTACAGGCATTCTGTATCCCGGGGTCTGTCGCAGACCAGAGAAAGGTTGGCCTTGGACACGGCAACTTAGGTAAGATGCTCCTTGAGGAGGATACGGACTGCTTCGCATTCCTGGCAGGACACGAGTCATTCGCGGCTGCAGAAGGTGCGATTGGTATCGCAGAGAAGGCGAACAAGGTACGTAAGAAACCGCTCCGCGTGATCCTGAACGGACTTGGAAAGGATGCTGCGAAGATTATTTCCAGAATCAACGGATTCACATACGTAGAGACCGATTATGATTACTATACAGGCGAACTGAAGGAAGTGCAGAGAATCGCTTACTCTGACGGACTTCGTTCCAAGGTTAACTGCTACGGCGCCAACGATGTACGCGAAGGCGTTGCCATCATGCACAAGGAAGGCGTCGACGTATCCATCACAGGTAACTCGACCAACCCCACACGTTTCCAGCATCCGGTTGCAGGTACATACAAGAAGGAGTGTATCGAGCAGGGCAAGAAGTATTTCTCAGTGGCGTCCGGCGGCGGTACAGGACGTACCCTTCACCCGGATAACATGGCTGCGGGACCGGCTTCTTACGGTATGACCGATACATTGGGACGTATGCACTCTGACGCCCAGTTTGCAGGATCTTCTTCCGTACCGGCCCACGTTGAGATGATGGGTCTGATCGGTGCAGGAAACAACCCGATGGTTGGAATGACGGTTGCGGTTGCTGTGGCGATTGAGGAAGCGGCAAAGGCCGGAAAGTTTTAAGGAATTGAAGCAAGGACTGCCGCTGACGTGAATCGTCGGCGGCAGTCTTAAATTGTATACATTTTCTTTTCTCATAATGTTACCCTTTAACGCTTCCCGGCATAAGCTGTTTATGAAGGGAGAGATTTTTATGAGTATGAATGGAATTGATATCAGCAGCTGGCAGCGGGGGATTGATCTTGCGGCGGTGCCCTGCGATTTCGTGATTGTAAAAGCGACAGAAGGGACCTCCTATCTGAACCCGTACTGCGGAGAAAACCTAAGGCAGGCAGAAGGACTTGGAAAGAAGCTGGGGGTGTATCATTTCGCGGGCGGAGGCAATCCGGATGCAGAGGCAGATTATTTTGCGGCAAATGTGAAGAATTCTGTCGGCAAGGCAATCTTTGTGCTGGACTGGGAGATTCAGGATGCGCCCAACGGGCCGGACTGGGCGAAGAGATGGCTTGACAGGGTCTATGAGCTCACAAAGGTAAAACCAATGATCTATATGAGCAACTATCTGGTGAATCACCGGAACTGGAGTGCGGTGGCGTCTTCCGGGTATCGTCTCTGGAATGCCTATTATTATAATTATGGGACGCCGATGGGATACAATCCGGACGCACCGCTGCCAGAGCGTCTGGGTGCATGGGAGACGGCGGCGCTTTACCAGTATACATCGGAAGGACGGCTTCCCGGCTACAGCGGGAACCTGGATCTGGATGTATTCTATGGAGGGCCTGCCGACTGGGACGCCTATACAAAAGTCTCAGGCAGGCCGGGACCGGCGCCTGACCCGGAGCCGGATCCGACGCCGGACCCACCGCCGCAGACGGTGATCACGTATAAGGTACGGTGGGGCGATACGCTGGGCGGGATTGCCAGAAGATATGGGACTACCGCCGCGGCGCTGGCACAGTTTAACGGGATTGCGAATCCAAACCGTATCTATGCAGGGCAGATCATACGGATTCCGACGTCTTCCGGCGGAGGGCAGCCCACTTACTATGTGGTAAGAAAGGGCGATACTTTAAGCGGAATCGCAGGCAGGTTCGGCACGACCTATCAGAGGCTGGCACAGCTTAACGGGATTGGGAATCCGAATCTGATCTATCCGGGACAAAGACTGCGGATTCATTAGCAGAAAGAGCAGATATGTTAGTTATCTTCGGATTTCCGGCATATCTGCTATGCAGTACTTCAACTTTACATTCATGTCTTTTGTTCAAATCGTCTTTATTATATGCGATGCCTACTGCCAGGATACGTCCGGTATATTCTGGTCTTTCTCCAAGCCTTCCTTCGAAACGAAGAGCATATTGCCGGTCTTTGATCTGCCGGATTGCTTCATCGGCAGTGTGATTGACCTTTAGTTCGATAATAATGGCGTCATCATCTTTTTTATACGGGTAAAAGATATAATCGACATATCCGGTTCCGGCTTTATCCTTCCGTTCGATCCTGTAGTAATCGCGGGCTTTCAGATACACCAGTTTTATGATTGAAGCTAATTCCGCTTCATTGTTGTAGACCAGTACGGGACTCTCTGTATTGTGGACAAATTGGAGAATATCAGTCATGGTCCGGACATCCCCGTTTTTGGTTGCCAGAAGCATCCTTCCTGACTCTTTTGTAAGCCGGTAAACATTGCCCAGCGAAGGTTCCCGCTGAACAAGCTCTGCGAAATTATCCATAAGTTCTTTATTGGGAATGGCGACACATCCGTCTTCATAATTCAGGAAACCGTACACGACCATTGCAGAGAAGATCTCGTCCTTTGTTCTAAGCTTCAGGGACGTAGCGGCATATTCCCGTATCTTTGCAGGAACCGGGATATCTGAGATCATCAGGCCGATTTCATCTCTGACATCATCTACGTTGGCGCTGATGTAATAAAGAATCTCATCATATGGACCGGAACTGGTCCAGTAATTGCCAAGATTATTATTCGTCAGGGCAAGGACAACCGACCGAGGGTTATAGACCCGTCCGCCGCTTTTGGTATGGTAGCCGTCGTACCATATGCGAAGCCCCTCTCTTGTGACATGACGGTTTTCGGCAGTCTGCTGAAGGTATCTCGCGAAAAGATCATCCACTTCACTGTCAGTAAATCCAAATGCATCAGAATATTTTGTCTCTGTAACCATTGTATATTCGCAGAACATGTTTAACTCAGAGCCGCTTGAATACTTGGCAATGGGAAGAATCCCTGTCATATAAGCCAGCTCTACATACGGCTGATCCTTCAGAAGAATGCTTAAAAATCTTGTGAAAGCAATACGTTCGGCGTCTGTGACAAAATCCTGATGGTAGATATAGTCCCACTCATCCAGAATGAAGAGGAATCTCTGGCCGTTCTCATATTCAAAAATATCATTCAGTATGTCCCATAATGCATCGTCCGGATCTATGGTTATGCCCGGATAGGCATTCCTTAGATCATTCACCATTCTTTTCTTGATCCTTAAGATGTATTGTTGGTAGGAAGTACATTCATCCGGCATCTCATTGAACATAATATGGATGACATTATGCTTGTTCAGATGAGTGTCGAACCACTTATATTGTGACACGTTTAAATTTTGAAAAACCGTGCGGCTGTCGGAGCCCCTGCCAAAATAAGAGGAAATCATGTTGGCCATGACCGTCTTACCAAAACGGCGCGGTCTGGTTATACAGACGTACTTAAGTCCCTTCCCCTGATGGGGGCCTGAATCCGCGACAGCGTTCTCCTTTGGTTCCACAAGCGGTATCAGACTGGCTATCAGATCTGTTTTATCAATATAGTAGGCTGATGTACGTTCATCCTGAAAAAGCAGGTGCGGTTTCCGGCTGTTCAAATAGACTCCCATAGTTTGTTCCTTTCTCTGATGATGAAATCTGTATGTTTACAGTATATCGGGTTACGAGGGAAAAATCAATGAATATGTTACCCGTTGCCGCCTCCTGAGATAAGTTGATCAGAAAGGGAGAGATTTATATGAGTGTGAATGGAATTGTGTAAAAAGATATTTATTTCCTTACACTTTCCTTATAATTCAGCCGTATCCTTATCTTGTAGTTCAGCAGCAGATGCATGAATAAATGCATGCATGAGCAGTCAATATGCTATCTGACTGCACAAAATATCAGCATACAGAACATAAGGAGGATGTCATATGGAACAAAATATTCTGGAAACAAGATGTATATCGAAATCTTTTCGCAACCAGCCTGCCGTCAGGAATATCTCGATGGCGGTGCCGAAGCGCTGTGTATACGGACTGTTAGGTCCCAACGGCGCCGGCAAATCTACGCTGCTTAAGATGCTGACGGGGATCTTACGCCCAACAGGCGGGGAGATATATTTTGACGGTCATCCCTGGAGCAGAAAGGATCTGGCAGATATTGGCGCCCTGGTGGAGACGCCGCCTGTATATGAGAATCTGACGGCATGGGAGAACCTGAAAGTACGGGCGCTGATGCTTGGCATCCCGGATGAAAGGATCCGGGAAGTCCTGGAACTGGTGGATCTTACCGGCACAGGGAAGAAGCGGGCGGGAGCATTTTCACTGGGAATGAAGCAGAGGCTTGGAATCGGAATCGCCCTTCTGTCGAACCCAAGGCTTCTCATACTCGACGAGCCGGTCAATGGACTCGATCCGATCGGGATCCAGGAGCTGCGGCAGATGATACGAAGATTTCCGGAGGAAGGGATCACGGTCATGGTATCAAGCCATATCTTAAGTGAGATCGCCCAGACGGCGGATTATATCGGCATCATCGTGAATGGGGCGCTGGGATACCAGGGAGGCATGCCTAAGGCCGGCCGCCTGGAAGAATTATTTATGAAGGTAGCGGAGAAGGAGTCCGCGTCAGGGAATCCGGAGCGCTTAGCGAATCGCAGAGGGGAGGCGCGGTAGAATGAGAAGATATTTTTGTGCGGAAAGACTCAAGAACCGTCATTCCTCTACGGGAAAGCTTATGGGACTCATGCCGGTGCTTACGGTACTTCTTGCCGGATGGCTTGGGAGGGAGTATTTTATCATCAACAGCTATAACTGGTGGTACATGATCCTGTTTCCGGGGATGCTTGCACTTATGGGCGCGGCCGTGGGGAACCGTGATAAGAAGATGGACAACCGTGCAATCCGGGTGCTTCCTGTAGAGATGGGAGCGGTCTGGGACGGTAAGATCCTATACGGCGTCCGGTGCATGGGAATCGCTCTGACGGTGTTTCTGTGTATGACGCTGGCCGTCCGTATGGGACTGGAACAGAGTATGGGGCAGGTATTTCTCATCAATCCATCGGCAGGCGAACAGATCTTTGCGGTAGTGGTCCTGTTTGTGACTTCTCTGTGGCAGGTGCCTTTCTGCTTGTTTGTACAGCAGCTTACGGGTACATTTCCCATGATACTGATTCATATGGGGAGCTATATCCTGCTGTCGGCGGAATTGTCCCTTCATTCGTTTTTCATGGCGCTGCCGGGCGGGATTACGCCGAGGCTGATGTGCATCATCCTGAAGATCCTTCCCAATGGGCTGACGGCAGAACCGGGCAGTATGACCTTTACGCCGGAATTGCTGGATACGAACGGGCTCTTACTGGGAATTGCCGCTTCTGTCATCTGGTTTCTGATCTTCTGGCAGATAAGCCGGAGATGGTTCGTGGGACGAATGGAGGTGTAGCGGGCTTGGGTGAATTATACAGGAATATTCGGGGTGAACTGTGGAAGATGCGTCATACGCTGATCCCGGTGATGCATGTTCTGATCCCGCTGCTTGGAATCGCGGTATTTCTCGCTTATTATTCTTTTGCGGCGTGGAGTGACGAGGGGAAGGTATCCGGATATATAGAAGCTCTTTCCGTCGTACTGCCGCTGGTCATCAGCGTAATCTGTTCAATATCTGTAGAGATGGAAGAAAAGGGACATTTTCAGACCCTTTTGGGGGTGGCAGTGCATAGAAGAACTACGCTGCTTGCCAAATGGATGGTCTTATCCGGGATCGGCCTTCTGGCAATCCTTCTGGCAGTCCTTTGTTTCGCCGGAGGGTATCGGATCATGGCGGGGAGAGCGGTACTGCCGGCGGGAAAGTATCTGATTCTGTCGGGCGTTCTGTGGATTGGCGGTATGGACTTATATCTGCTCCATCTCTTTTTGAATCTTGCATTCTCAAGAAATCTGTCTCTGAGTATGGGAACGGCGGAACTTGTAGTCAGTGCGTTATTCCTTACCGGCCTTGGCGAAGGGAGATGGCAGTTCTTCCCCTGTGCGTGGGGTGGCAGATGGAGCAGTTATCTGTTACAATGCTGGATAGGAAACAAAGCGGTGAATGCGGAGTATGTGACGGCCAATCTGGCCGCCGGCCTGGCGATTACGGCGGTACTGTGGTGTGCAGTTTTACTGTGGTTTCCGTCTTACGAGGGAAGGCAGTGCAGGGACTAATGGAGAAGAAGAGACTGTATGGAATGTGTAAGATTTGAGGCAGACAGTTCAAGACTTCAATTTCTGACCGGACGAGGCATTAATATCGAAGGCATTATTATTGAAGGAATTATATTAAAGGAATTATATTAAAGGAATATATGTAGAGGGAGAAGGAATGATATGACAAGGATATTGGCGGTGGACGATGATGAGCGGATCCTGAAGCTTATCAGAAATGCACTGGTAAAGGAAGGGTATGAAGTGACAGTACAAAGTGACCCGCGAAAGATCAGCGGACTAAAGCTTACGGATTATCAGCTGATTCTTCTGGATGTGATGATGCCGGGGATAGATGGGTTCGCACTGTGTGAGGAGATCCGCGGCAGGGTGGATTGCCCGATTCTGTTCCTGACGGCGAAGACGAGGGAGACAGATATCATGAAAGGACTGGGTATCGGCGGAGATGATTATATCACCAAGCCCTTTGGAATCGGTGAACTGCGCGCCAGAGTGGCGGCGCACCTTAGAAGGGAGACGAGGGAGAAGAAGCATGTGGTGTCGGTGGGCGGCGTGCAGTTCTATCTGAAGGAGAAGAAGGTGTGTTATGAAGGTAAAGAGCTTTGTTTTACCAAGAGCGAATATATCATCTGCGAATACCTGGCGCTGAACCACGGCCAGGTATTCGCAAAGGACAGAATCTATGAGCATGTGTTTGGTTATGAGAAGGAGAGCGATAATTCCGTAATCACGGAGCATATCAAGAATATCCGCGCGAAGTGCCTAAGGGCAGGCTTTGAGCCGATTGAGACGGTATGGGGGATTGGATACCGGTGGAGGTAGCGGCATGTGCGTATTAGAGTGTATAGCAGCAAAAGCGCGTGCACGTCAGAGACCGGGATTATTACGGAAGAGATGCAAAAAGAGTGATAGAGGCATGCGATAGTCCGGATTCTGGTATTATTATGGAGTGGATGTAAATGGCAGAAGTATGCGGAAACAATGGATCGTGGCGATAGGGAGGTACAAAAAGGCATGGGTAGAAAAGACATGAATACGGAAGATGGAGGAAGAACAGTGCCTGCTGCAGAAATGGAAACCAGGAACAGGAAAAGTAACCGGAAGAAGACCATCTCGTCGGTCTTTTTCCGGTATGCCTGCATCTACACTGCCGGAGGATTGTTCCTGGCAGGGCTTCTGCTCCTGGCATGGTATATCCTGGATGGGACGGGTGTGATTCTCCCGGCAAATCATATGGAGACAAGTCTGAATGCATCTGCAGACGAGATACGAAGGGCTTCGGAGATTACAAAAGAAATGCTGCCAGAGGGCTGTACTTATGGAGTGTACAGCCCGGATGGCGGCTGGCGGTACGGTACATTTCCCTCACAGGAGATACGGCAGGCGTGGGAGCATTATGAGCAGAGCAATATCTATGTCCGGGGAAGAGGATATTACCGTTTCTTTCAGCGTGATGCGGGGGAGGTATGTATTGTAAAGTATGAGATTGCAGCAAGATTCCGGAACCGGTATCTGGAAAAGTTTCTGCCGGCTCCGGATGTTCTGCTGGTTCTTTCTTTTACCGCGCTGTTTATCATCTACACGGTTCTGATGTCGCGCCGGTTTGGAAAATACATGCGGGCAAGACTAAGGATCTTGAATGAAGTGACAGAGAAGATCCGGCGTCAGGATCTGGAATTTGCAGAGGAACATTCCGAATTAAAAGAAGTTGACGACGTCCTCCTGTCGCTTTCCCAGATGAAGGAGGCGCTTAAGGATTCCCTCCACAGACAGTGGGATATGGAGAAGAATAAAGAAGAACAGATTGCGGCGCTGGCGCATGATATCAAGACGCCCCTTACGGTCATCCGGGGCAATGCGGAGCTGTTGGCGGAAGAAGAGCTGACGGAAGAAGCCCGGGGATATGATCAGGATATTCTTAAGAGTGTGTCTATGATAGAAGAATATCTGGGAATGCTGAGTGAACTGCTTGTGGAGGCCATGCAGAGGAAGGGCAATGATGCACACGGAAAGAAATCCGGTATACAGAACGGACAATCCGGTAGAGCGGATGGATTTGGCAGAGAGGAGAGCAGCGTTCTTTCAAAGGATGGCAGAACCGATACAAGGAGCCGGATGGCCTGCGACTCATTGGCGGCGCTTCTTATGGAACAGGCGCGGCTCCTTACTGCGGCGGGCGGTTATCCGGTTATTTTTCGCGGAAATGGTCTTCAGGGGGAACTGTGGTGTGACGAGCGCCAGATCCTGCGTGCGTTCCATAACATATTGAGCAACGCCATGGATTACAGCCCGCCGGATGGCCGGATAGAGATTTCTCTGGAAATGAGAAGAGAGAGGGAGAGGGAATATCTGGCGGTGACCGTCGCGGATGAGGGGCCGGGATTTACGGCGCAGGATCTGAGGCGCGCCACAGAGCAGTTCTATCAAGGCGATCAGAGCCGGAGCAGTAAGACGCATTATGGAATCGGGCTTCATACTGCGGAAAAAATTGCAGAGGAGCAGGGAGGATATCTGATCATTGAAAATGCAGAAACACGGGGAGCAAGGGTGACAATCATGTGTTCGTGTGATTTCTGATAGAAGAATCTCCCGCAGAAGATCAGGTATGAAAAAGCACTGATTTCTACGGAAGATTCGTATTTTAATCAAGTCTCCATATTCTTATTGGCCGTAGAGAGCATCAGCTTGATACGGTTCAGCTGGTTCACCTCACTGGCTCCCGGGTCGAAGTCGATGGCTACCACGTTGGACTGAGGATAGCGCCGTCTTAATTCCTTGATGACGCCCTTACCCACCACATGGTTCGGCAGGCAGGCGAAAGGCTGGGTACACACGATATTCGGCGCGCCGTTATGAATAAGCTCCAGCATCTCGCCGGTTAAGAACCAGCCCTCTCCGGTCTGGTTGCCCAAAGACACAATCTCAGACGCCATCTTCCCCAGCTCGCGGATGTCCGCCGGGGGATCAAAATGCCGGCTCTCCCGGAACGCCCTGCTTGCGGGCGCGCGGAACCAGTTAAGCGCCCTGATGCCAAGATTCCCGATCGTTGCCTTGGACTTCTTCATGCCAAGATGCGATACCTTGAAGTTCTGGTTATAGAAGCAGTACAACAGGAAATCCAGAAGATCCGGAACGACAGCCTCGGCGCCTTCGCTCTCCAGAAGCTCGACCAGATAGTTGTTGGCGGCAGGCAGGAACTTGACCAGGATCTCTCCGACCACGCCCACGCGGGGCTTTTTGACATCCAGAAGCTCAATATTCCGGTCAAAGTCGTCAATGATCTCCTTACAGAGACGCTTAAACCTCCGGCGGGACGGATAACCGTCGGACAGGAACTGCTTACATACCTTTAACCATTTCGCATGCACCGCATCGGCAGAACCCTTGACGGCTTCGTAAGGCCGGATGCGGTAGACACATTTCATGAAGATATCCCCAAATACAATGGCGTAAATACCGCGCAGTATAAGAAGCGGCGTCAGCTTAAAGCCGGGGTTCCCTTCAAGGCCGCTTAGGTTAAGGGATATGACCGGAATATGCTCATAGCCGGCCTTCTTAAGCGCTCTGCGGATGAAGCCTATATAGTTGGAGGCACGGCATCCGCCGCCGGTCTGGCTGATGATCACGGCAATCCTGTCGGTGTCGTACCTGCCGGACAGGATGGCGTCCATGATCTGCCCCACAACCATCAGGGAAGGATAGCAGGCGTCGTTGTTGACATACTTAAGCCCCACATCCACCGCCTGCTTGTTGTCGTTGGGCAGCACCTCGATGTTATAGCCGGACGCCGCGAAGGCAGGTTCCAGCAGATCGAAATGTATGGGCGACATCTGCGGGCACAGGATGGTGTAGGTCCTGCGCATCTCCTTGGTAAACGGAACCTTGGTAATCGCGGAGGAATGGATGGTCCGTTTCTCCTTTCGCTTCTCGCGCACACGGATGGCCGCAAGCAGAGAACGCACACGGATCCTTGCGGCGCCCAGATTATTTACCTCGTCAATCTTCAGAGAGGTGTAGATCTTGTCGGAATCATTCAGGATCGAAGCCACCTGGTCTGTGGTGACGGCGTCCAGCCCGCAGCCAAAGGAATTGAGCTGGATCAGATCCAGATTCTCGGTTGTCTTCACATAGTTTGCCACCGCATAGAGCCGGGAATGGTACATCCACTGGTCCATCACATTAAGCGGATGTTCCGCGGGCTGCAGATGGGAGATGGAGTCCTCCGTCAGTACGGCGATATTGTAGGAATTGATAAGCTCTGGTATGCCGTGGTTTACCTCCGGGTCGATATGATACGGGCGTCCGGTAAGGACGATCCCGCGGTTGCCGGTCTTATTAAGATACGCGATGGTCTCTTCGCCCTTCTTCTTCATGTCCTCGCGGCATGCATTAAGCTCCGTCCACGCCGCATGGACGGCCTGGCGTATATCGGAAGCCGGGATAGAGAACCTGCCGGACAATTCTTCCACCAAACGGTAGGAGACGGTCTCCTCGCTTTCCAGTGACAGGAACGGATGGATGAAATCTACCTCGCCGTTCACGATGGCGTCGATATTGTTCTTGATATTCTCCGGGTAAGAGGTAACAATCGGACAGTTATAGTGGTTGTTGGCCTCTTTTACTTCATTCCTCTCATAAGGAATACTGGGGTAGAAGATCGTATGTATTCCCCGGTTGATCAGCCACTGCACATGACCGTGGGCCAGCTTCGCCGGATAGCACTCGGACTCACTTGGGATGGATTCGATCCCAAGCTCGTAGATCTTCCGGGTAGAGGCAGGCGATAATACCACCCGGAATCCAAGGGTATGGAAGAATGTGAACCAGAACGAGTAGTTCTCGTATATATTCAGTACGCGCGGGATGCCGATCACGCCTCTCTTGGCGTCTGCTTCTGTAAGCGGCGTATAGTCAAAATAGCGCGCAAGCTTATATTCGAACAGATTCGGCAGCTTATTGTCAGACTTCTCCTTGCCAAGCCCCCGCTCGCAGCGGTTTCCTGTGATGAACTTCCTTCCGCCGCTGAAATGGTTGATGGTCAGGCGGCAGTTGTTGGTACAGCCCTTGCATTTGGCCATGGTGGTGGAGTATTCAAGGGCTTCGATCTCGTCGATGGAGAGCATGGTCGTCCCCTGGCAGTCTATATACCGCTCGCGGGCAATCAGGGCGGCTCCGAAAGCGCCCATGATCCCGGCGATATCCGGGCGTATGGCTTCACAGCCCGCAATCTTCTCAAAGCTTCTAAGGACTGCGTTATTGTAAAATGTACCGCCTTGTACAACGATATGATTCCCAAGCTCAGAGGCGCTTGATACCTTGATCACCTTGAACAGTGCGTTCTTGATGACAGAATAGGCAAGCCCGGCGGAGATGTCGGCCACCGACGCGCCTTCCTTCTGGGCCTGCTTTACCTTGGAATTCATGAATACCGTACAGCGTGTGCCAAGGTCGATCGGGTCATGGGCAAACAGAGCCTCATGGGCGAAATCCTCTACAGAATAGTTGAGAGATTTGGCAAAGGTCTCGATAAAAGAACCGCAGCCGGAGGAGCACGCTTCGTTCAGCAGTACATTGTCTACGGTCTGGTTCTTGATCTTGATACACTTCATATCCTGTCCGCCGATGTCCAGGATACAGTCCACCTCCGGCTCAAAATAAGAAGCCGCGTAGTAATGGGAGACGGTCTCGACCTCCCCTTCATCCAGAAGAAGGGCGGACTTAATCAGCGCTTCGCCGTATCCGGTGGAGCAGGAGTGTACGATGTCCACGCCCTTGGGCAGCTTGCTGTAGATGTCCTTGATGGCAGTGATGGTGGTTCCTAAGGGGTCTCCTTCGTTGTTATGGTAGAAGGAGTACAATAGCGTCCCGTCCTCGCCCACCAGCGCGGCCTTTGTAGTCGTAGAGCCGGCGTCAATCCCAAGGAACGCCTTGCCGGTGTAGGTAGCCAGATCCTTGACCGGGACCTGATGCCTGGCATGGCGTTTCTCGAACGCATGAAAATCCGCTTCACTGGTAAAGAGCGGTTCCATGCGGTCAACCTCGAACTCCATCTTGATATGGCTCTCCAGACGCTTTTGCATCTCCTGAAGGGAGACCTTCCGGTCTCTTTTGGAATTCATTGCAGAGCCGATGGCGGCAAACAGGTGGGAATGATGGGGGGCAATGGTATGTCTGTCGTCCAGCCTGAGCGTACGGACGAAGGCTTCCTTCAATTCTGAGAGGAAATGTAAGGGGCCGCCTAAGAAAGCCACATGGCCGCGGATCGGTTTGCCGCAGGCAAGGCCGCTTATGGTCTGGTTCACGACCGCCTGGAAGATGGACGCCGCCAGGTCTTCCTTGGAGGCGCCGTCATTGATCAGCGGCTGGATATCGGACTTGGCAAATACGCCGCATCTTGCGGCGATGGAGTAGAGCGACTGATAATTCTTCGCATACTCGTTAAGCCCGGAGGCGTCCGTCTGGAGAAGGGAGGCCATCTGGTCGATGAAGGAACCTGTACCGCCGGCACAGACGCCGTTCATGCGCTGTTCGACGCTGCCGCCTTCGAAGTAGATAATCTTCGCGTCCTCCCCGCCAAGTTCGATGGCCACGTCCGTCTGCGGCGCATAATCCTGCAGCGCCGTGGAAACGGCGATCACCTCCTGGACGAAGGGAACGTCTAAGTGTGTGGCAAGGGTCAGTCCGCCTGAACCGGTGATGACCGGCGAGGCATAGATCCCTCCTAATTTATAAATGGCCCGTCCGAGAAGGTCGGACAGGGTTTCCTGAATATTAGCATAATGCCTTTCGTAGTCGGAAAAGGCGACATCGTTATCCTTGTCGAGTATGGCGATTTTCACAGTGGTTGAACCGATGTCAATGCCCAGTGTATATAATTCGTTTTTACTCATATCATAACTCCTTTGTGGTACTATATAACCTGTAACATTATACGACAAAAAATTTAAAATAACAATTAAGAAAATGCTAGAGAAATATAAAAATGTTGTAAAGTTCCATAGCAGAATTGACAAACACCGCGTAAAACGGTAGAATTATAACAGTGTAGAAGTCATGTTAAGGAACTGTTAAGATATAGTTAAGGAGAGCATTTATGGATAATTGGCTGTCAAAGCTGGAACGGAAGTTTGGAAGATACGCGGTCCCCAATCTCATGTATTATATTATTATACTTTATGCGGCGGGATTCGTTCTGAATATTGTGAACCCGGAATTTTATTACCGGTATCTGAGCCTGGATGCACAGGCGGTCCTGCACGGGCAGGTGTGGAGGATCGTGACCTTTATCATCCAGCCTCCGTCCGACAGTCTGATCTTCATTGTGTTTGCGTTATACCTGTATTATATGATCGGCCAGCATCTGGAGCAGGCGTGGGGAGCCTTCCGGTTCAATCTCTATTTCTTTTCCGGGATGTTGTTCCATGTGATTGCGGCGCTGCTGGTATATGCGGTTACGGGGCTTGTGTTTCCGATGTCGATCTGGTATCTGAATATGTCCTTGTTCTTTGCCTTTGCCGCGCTCTATCCGGATGTACAGTTTCTGGTGTTTTTCGTGGTTCCGGTGAAGGTCAAGTATCTGGCGCTGATTGACGGCCTGTACTTCATATATCCTGTTATCCAGGCGTTTCTTCCGGCGTACGGCGGGAACGCCCTGTACGGCGTATATTATAAAGCAAGCGCGATGGAGGCGGTGGTGTCGCTTCTTAATTTCCTGATCTTCTTCCTGGGATCGAGGAATATGAGACCGTATTCACCGCAGCAGCGCAGGCGTAAGAGAGAATTTCAGCAGAATATCAGGAGGGCGCAGCGGCCGGTTCAGATGTATACCAACGGCGCAAGGCATATGTGCGCCATCTGTAAGAGGACTGAACTGGATGATCCGAATCTGGAATTTCGTTATTGCTCCAAGTGCAGCGGCAATTACGAATACTGTCAGGACCATCTGTTCACACATACACATGTCAAGTGACAGCAGTAATACGGCGAGGGGGGATTTCTTTTGTCGGAATGTTGTCGGGACAGTCACAAATTATATGGCAGGAGGAAGACGAAACGATGAAGAAGACAAAGATCATATGTACGCTTGGACCGCGGACAGACGATGATGAGCTGATGAGGAGCCTGGTTCAAAAAGGCATGGATATCGCCAGATTCAACTTTTCTCACGGGACGCATGAAGAGCAGAAGGCACGGATGGACAGACTTAAGAGGATCCGTGACGAGGAAGGGAAACCAATCGCGATTCTTCTGGATACCAAAGGACCTGAGATACGTACGGGCGTCCTGAAGGATGGGAAGAAGGTTGTGCTGAACGAGGGAGATACCTTTGTTCTGACGGCCGAGGAGTTGACCGGGGATGCCGGGAAGGTATCTATTACATATGAAGGTCTTGTGAATGACGTCCAGGTGGGAAGCACCATTCTGATTGACGACGGGCTGATCGGCCTGCGCGTCAAGGCGAAGAACGGACAGGAGATTGTCTGTACGGTCGTGAACGGAGGCGAGCTTGGCGAACGTAAGGGCGTCAATGTGCCCAATGTTCCGGTAAGGCTGCCGGCAATCACGGAGAAGGACCGGGAGGACATCCGTTTTGGAGCCGAGCAGCAGATAGACTTCATTGCCGCCTCTTTCGTGCGTAACGCGGAGTGTATCCTTGAGATCCGGGCGTTCCTTAAGGAGTGCAAGGCGCCGAATATCCCGATTATCGCCAAGATTGAGAATGCCGAAGGGATCAAGAATATCGACGAGATCATCCGGTGTGCGGATGGAATCATGATCGCCCGCGGCGATCTGGGTGTGGAGATTCCCGCCGAGGAGGTTCCGTATCTGCAGAAGATGATCATCCAGAAGTGTAACGAGAATTATAAGCCGGTTATCACCGCGACCCAGATGCTGGATTCCATGATGCGTAATCCGCGTCCGACCAGGGCGGAGGTGACAGATGTGGCCAACGCCGTCTATGACGGCACAGATGCCGTGATGCTTTCAGGCGAGACAGCCCAGGGCAAGTATCCGGTAGAAGCGCTGCAGATGATGGTGCATATCGTGAAGGATACGGAACAGCATCTGGATTATGATGTGATGATGAAGAGGACAGAGGCGCACCACATGAAGAGCACCTCAAGCGCGTTATGCCATGCCGCAGTGACTACGGCCAACAACCTGCGGGCAAGATGCATCATAACTCCGACGGTGTCAGGCGTGACGGCCAGAGTAGTATCCAAGTTCAAGCCGCGTATGGATATCATCGGCGTGACTCCGAACGAGGCGACACTGCGCAGGATGCAGTTATACTGGGGAATCATTCCGCTGAAGTCCATCCACTTAAGCTCTACGGAGGATGTCTGCAACGGCGCCATCGACCTGGTATGCGCCAAGCAGATGGCAGAGGCGGGAGATATTGTGGTACTGACTGCAGGAATCCCGGCCGCCAACGTAACTGCAGAACGCGGCGGAGCCAGCAACATAATGAGAATTACAGTGATTGAATAGCAGGCAGTCTGCATAAGGGACTGTCGGGAATGGATATTTGTATGGTCATTTCCCGACGGTCTCTTTTTGTGATATAGGAAATTCATTCCCCACAGGATGCCCTTTATTTTGAGAAATATATTCAAAATGGTTGACACGACGTATATTTTTGTATTATAGTGTTCCCTGTGAGAACTACTAAATACCGGAACACAGGATTATCCGGCAATACCTTGCGTCTGCAGGGCCTGTCTTACAAAGGCTCTTTAATTTGACAGTCTGCCGGCGGTTCAAACAGGTAGTGATCCATATGCAACAGATCGGGGAATGAGGAGTGAGGAATTGGAGCAAACGACATTTACAGAGAGCCTGATGGAATTCGGGCTTACGCGGCAGGAGGCAAGTATATACCAGTGTCTGCTGACCGAGGGGAAGGTCACGGGGTATGAGGTGGCCAAGCAGACCGGGATATCCAGATCCAACGCGTATAATTCACTGGCGAATATGACAGAGAAGGGCGCGGCTTATCTGGTGGAAGAGGGCCATACGAGGAAATATGTCCCGGTGCCGCCCGATGAGTTCTGCCGGAACCGGATCCGGAGGCTTGAGGAATCCAGGAAGTGGCTGGTGGAGCATATTCCTTCGGAGAAGACCTATGTGGACGGATATATCACCATCGAGGGAGCCGGACATATCCTGGATAAGGTACGCAATATTCTTAAGAATGTGGAAGAGCGGGTCTATATCAGCCTGACGCGGAACTATCTGCTGCTGCTTGTGGGAGAGCTGCAGCAGCTTACGTCGGACAAAAAGCAGGTGGTGATCATCACAGACCAGCCCACCACTTTCGGAAGGGCCAAGGTATACATAGGAGAGGACAGAGGGACGCGCATCGGCGTGATCGCGGATTCCAGATACGTCCTTACAGGCGAGTATGGCGAGGGGAGCATGAACACCTGCCTGTATTCGGGACAGCAGAATTTCGTGGAGCTATATAAGACCGCGCTTTCCAACGAGATAAAGCTTTTATCAATGCGAGAGGAGAATCAGTAGGGATGAAGAAAGAGACATTTGTGACAAAGGAACAGCTGGAAGAGATTGTGAAGGAGTATCCCACGCCCTTTCATCTGTATGACGAGAGAGGCATCCGGAAGAATATAAAGGCTTTAAAGGAAGCATTTTCCTGGAATGAGGGATATAAGGAATATTTTGCCGTCAAGGCGACGCCGAATCCCTTCCTGATTAATATTCTGAGGGAATACGGCTGCGGGTGCGACTGCTCCTCCTATACGGAGCTGATGCTCTCGGAAGCAGTGGGGGCGGCGGGAGAGGATATCATGTTCTCCTCCAATGATACGCCTGCCGAAGAATTTGCCTATGCAGACCAATTGGGGGCGATCATCAATCTGGACGATATCACCCATATTGATTTCCTGGAGAAGACCATCGGGCATATTCCAGAGACCATAAGCTGCAGGTATAATCCGGGCGGCCTGTTCAAGATCAGCAATGATATCATGGATAATCCGGGAGACGCCAAGTACGGCATGACGACGGCGCAGCTGTTCGATGCATTTAAGATACTGAAGGAAAAGGGCGCCAGGGAGTTCGGGATCCACGCCTTCCTGGCAAGCAACACGGTAACGAACGAATACTATCCGATGCTTGCGAAGATCCTGTTCGAGACAGCGGTGAAGCTTAAGAAGGAGACGGGGGTACATATCCGGTTTATCAACCTGTCAGGAGGCATCGGGATTCCCTATACGCCGGATCAGGAGCCTAACGATATCCGCATGATCGGCGACGGGGTCCGCAGGGTATATGAAGAGGTACTGGTGCCGGAGGGGATGGGGGACGTCGCCATCTACACGGAGCTTGGCCGTTTCATGATGGGGCCTTACGGGTGTCTGGTCACGAAGGCGATCCATCAGAAGCATACCCACAAGGAGTACATAGGCGTGGACGCCTGCGCCGTCAACCTGATGCGCCCGGCCATGTACGGGGCGTACCATCATATTACGGTAATGGGGAAGGAGAATGAACCCTGCGACCACAAGTATGACATTGCGGGTTCCCTGTGCGAGAACAATGACAAGTTTGCCATCGACCGTATGTTGCCCGTGATCGACACCGGAGACCTTCTGGTAATCCATGATACCGGAGCGCACGGTTTTGCCATGGGGTATAACTATAACGGCAAGTTAAAGTCCGCAGAGCTTCTGCTGAAAGAAGACGGGACGGTGCGTCTGATACGGCGGGCGGAGACGCCGGCAGATTATTTTGCCACCTTTGACTGTTTCGAGATTGGTAGAAATTTGGTGAAATAAAATGTCTGTCAAGTGTTGATTTTAACGGATGATAGGAGTAAAATATTGTACGGGTAAAACCTTATTTTGTGAAGGAGGAAGAATCATGAAGAAAAGAGGATTGCTGGCAGTGCTGCTGATCATGGTGATGACATTGCTGTGCGGATGTAAGGGCATGAGTGCGGAGGATGCGCAGTCTTATGCGAAGTCCATCATGGACGCAAGCTACAAGGGAGAGTTCGACAAGTATATAGAGTGGACGAAGTCTTCCAAGGAAGAAGCACAGAAGCTGTATGAGGGCAACATTGACGCAACGATGCAGGAAGCGGGCTTTTCGGGCCTTGGCTTATCCGAGGAACTGACAGCAAGCTACAGGCAGCTGTTTTTAGACATGATTAAGCAGGCGAAGTACGAAGTCGGCGAAGCTAAGGAAGCAGGGGACAAGGCCTACACGGTTGACGTGACCGTAGAGCCGTTCATAGCTTTTGAAGGACTTCAGAGCGAAGTGCAGGCAGCGGTTACGGAAGAGGTGCAGAACCTCACGGAGACTCCGGACCAGAACACGATTCAGGAGATGGTATTCCAGAAGATGTATGATCTGATGGCACAGAAGGTTGCGGCGCCGGTTTATGGCGATCCGGCCACGGTTACGATTACGGTAAAGCCGGATTCTAACGGTGTGTATTATATCGAGCAGTCCGATATGACGGCATTGGACGACGCTTTATTCCCATCAGATAATTTCTAAGAGATAGATATGCCAGTGACAGGCCTGCCGGAGAAGGGAAGTTTCGGTATTGCTTTTTCGGCAGGTCTTGGAAAAGAAGAGAGTAAGAAAGAAATTTCAAATAAAAGGATTGACAGTAATTGGATTAACGGTTATAATATACTTCGTTGTCAGGAAGTGTCCGGCACATGCGGATGTGGCGGAATGGCAGACGCACAAGACTCAAAATCTTGCGGGGGCGACCTCGTGTGGGTTCAAGTCCCACCATCCGCATACTGCGGCGCGAAATAGAACCATAGCGGTTCACATTTCGCGCCGCTTTTACGTGGCGGACAAGAGGCATCCGGCCTCACAGAATTATGATATTTTCTTGTCCCTTTTCCGGGACTATGTTATAATAGAAAAACGCACGGGAGCAGATGGAGCCATGGATGTATCGTGCGGGATATCATGAACAAAGTGAAGAAGATCAGGAGGGCATGCGATGTATTATAAGCAATATGGGAATACGGATATGAAGGTTTCAGCCATTGGCCTTGGGACGATGCGGTACGACGACGCAGATATCAAGGCGGGCAGGCTTGAGGAGTGTGCACAGATTCCGCTCTACGCATTCGAGAAAGGGATCAATTACTGGGATACGGCGCCGTTTTACTGTGATGATAAGAGCGAGATTGTGACGGGTATCGCGCTTTCACAGGTAAAAAGAAGTGAAGTCTATGTAACTTCCAAGACGAATCTGGGAACAATAGATGCAGGAGACCATCCGACGAAGGAGGATTTTTGCAGACGGCTTTGCATGTCTCTTGACAGATTAAAAACAGATTATATAGATTTTTATCATATGTGGTGTATGTTGAGCCTGGAATCCTGGGAGAAGCATATGGACGCATTGTATGGATTTTTCGAGGACGCGAAGAGGGAAGGACTGATCCGGAACATCGTCTTCTCATCACATATGCAGGGAGACGGGATCGAGACGGTGGTATCTACCGGCAAGTTTAAGGGGATGCTGATCGGATATAATGCATTGAACCACCGTTACCGCCAGAGCGGGATCGACGCGGCATACAAAAGCGGTATGGGCGTAGCCGCCATGAATCCTCTGGGCGGTGGGATGATACCGGAGAACCCGGAGAATTTCGCTTATCTTACGGAAGGTACGGACCTGACGGTTCCGCAGGCGGCGCTGCGTTTTGTGGCGTCTCACAGGGAGATCACGGTCACGCTTGCCGGATGTACCACGAAGAAGCACGTGGATGATGCGGTAAAGGCGGTAGAGGGACTTAAGGAGTATCCTGCAGATGAGATCCTGAAGATGTATGAAGGCAAGGGCGTAGCGCTTAATAATCTGTGTACGGGCTGTTCTTACTGCAAGGGATGTCCGAAGGAGATCCCGATTCCGCAGTATATGGACTCTTATAACCAGATGATCCTGACCGGAAAGAAGGAAGCGATCGCAGAGCGGCTTGACGGCCACTGGGGGATTGCACGGGAGCTTGCGAAAGAATGTATCGCCTGCGGCAAGTGTGAGAGCCAGTGCACACAGCACCTTCCGATCATAGAGAGACTTAAGGAGATCGCGGGAGAATAATTACAGGCTGATT
>CAMSTW010000004.1 GCA_947063855.1 uncultured Dorea sp. | reverse complement strand
ACACTAGTGTACTGACCGCATTATATTCAGGCAAACCTCCTTGCCTAAATTTCCATCAGACTGCGTTGTCGGCGGTCAACGATGCCACCGCATCGCCTCCCTTCTCCGCCTTGCTGATGAAAATTTATTCTGCGGAGTTGTCCCGCTGCACCGTCGGCTTGTAGCCGCACATCTGACGCAGATATCAAGCACATTATTCACTGTTAATTATGCAACGCTGTACTAGAAAACACAGATTGATTTCAGTGAATATAGTTCTGGTATCTAATTAAATATCTATAAAATTTCCCATAATAATTCATAAATTGGTTGTTTTGTGTTGACACTTATGGTAAAAATATCTAATATAAATGTTAGATATCTAACTAATATTGCATTTGCAGACCGGAAGGAGAGACAGGTATTGTGAAGAATACAGAGGACGCGTCGGTATTTATCATACTGCACCAGCTGCTTCATCTGAGTAAATATCAGGCGATGAAGAGGATGGAGACGCTTGGGCTTAAGCCCAGCCAGGCGGGGATTCTCTTCATCTTAAGTTGTGAAGGCGAACTCTCCCAGCGCAGTCTGGCGGATAAGATCGGGATCCGGCCCCCGTCTATGACGGTGGCTCTTCGGAAGCTGGAAGAACGCGGATATATCAGTAAGGAGCAGGATGCGAAGGATCAGAGGATTGTCCGTATCCGGCTGTCCGGGAAGGGAAAGGAATGTATCGAGGCGCTGGAAGGGATCATGTCGGATATGGAAGAGGTTCTGTATCAGGGGATTACGCCGGAAGAGATGATGCTTTTCAGGCGGCTGGTTCTGGCGATGAGAGAGAATCTTCTTGGATCCAAGGACCTTAAGGGGATAGACTTTGAGACTTTCATCAAGAAGATGGGACCGCCTGTGAGGCATGAATTTTAGTATGTGCCTGAGAATATTTCAGTCGTTTGTACACGCTTAAGTATATTGTGCAGGCAAAACTATGCAGCAGGAAGATAAGACTGGGAAAGGAAAGGTGAGATATGCGGAAATTATTCAAATTTTTAAAGCCGTATGGAGGCGCGGTTCTGGCGATTCTGTGTGTGCTGATTGTGCAGGCGTACTGTGACTTGTCTTTGCCGACTTATACATCGGATATCGTTAATGTAGGTATCCAGCAAAAGGGAATCGAAGAGAAGATACCCTATGAGATATCCGGGGAGGACTTTGGGCATCTGTTGTTGTTTGTTCCGGCTGATAAACAGGGGACAGTAGAAGATGCTTATGAAGAGAGCGCAGAGTCTTATGAATATAACGGGACCGTCCTGAGACTAAAGGAGGAAATCAGGAACGATAACGACAGGATTCAGGAGCTTTCAGAGATTCTTGGCAGACCGATGCTTCTGTGCGCCGGATTTGATTCGGGCAGCGAATTTGCTGTAGAGATGGAGACGCAGATGAAGAAGCAGATGGAAGAAAAGATGCAGGAGCAGATAGATCTGCAGATAGAAGCACAGCTGCCGGATTTTGACCAGATGGATATCTATGATATATTTGGCCAGATGGAGGACTCCCAGTTAGAAACCGTCGTTGGTGAGATTGAAGAACAATTCTCATCCATGCCGGAGACTATGGTCGAGCAGTCTGCGGCGCTGTATATAGAGAATGTCTATGAGAATCTGGGGATTGATCTGGATCAGAAAGAGACGCACTACATCCTTAAGACCGGCGGTAAGATGCTTGCCCTGGCGGCTCTTGGTATGCTTGCCAGTATCCTGGTAGGCCTGCTGGCCTCCCGGGTAGGCGCGCATGTGGGACGCGGTCTCAGAAGAGACGTGTTCCGCAAGGTCGTAGGATTCTCAAGCGGGGAGTTCGACAGATTCTCCACAGCCTCTCTGATTACCAGAAGTACCAACGACATCCAGCAGATCCAGCTGCTGACGGTAATGATCCTGCGGATGGTGCTGTATGCGCCCATCATGGCGGCAGGCGGAATCTTCAAGGTTCTCAGGACCAATGTAGATATGCTGTGGATTATCGCCCTTGCAGTGCTTTTGATTATTCTGGTAGTCGCGGTACTATTTACTATCGTAATGCCGAAATTCCGGGTGGTACAGAATCTGGTGGACCGGCTGAATCTGGTGAGCCGGGAGATACTGACCGGACTTCCGGTCATCCGCGCTTTCAGCACAGAGAAATACGAGGAACAGCGTTTTGATAAGGCGAACCGTGATCTGACGAGGACCAATCTGTTCGTAAACCGCGCGATGACCTTTATGATGCCGGTCATGATGCTGATTATGAACGGCGTGACCGTTCTTATCGTCTGGATCGGCGGTCACAGTATCAATGACGGGACCATGCAGGTTGGAGATATGATGGCATTTATCCAGTATACGATGCAGATTATCATGTCTTTCCTTATGATCTGTATGATATCCGTGATGCTGCCAAGAGCCGCGGTATCTGCGGAGCGTGTGGATGAGATTCTGACCAGCGATACGCTGATCCATGATCCGGAGGATCCGGCTGTGTTTAAGAAAGACGGGAAGGGAGAAGTCGTATTCGACCATGTATCTTTCCGGTATCCGGGGGCAGAAGAACATGTACTGGAGGATATTACATTTACGGCGAAACCAGGGCAGACGACGGCGTTTATCGGAAGCACGGGAAGCGGGAAGTCTACACTGGTCAACCTGATCCCGAGATTCTACGACGTTACAGAAGGAAAGATTACGATTGACGGCACGGATATCCGCGATATTACCCAGCATGACCTCCGCGAACGGTTAGGTTATGTACCGCAGAAGGGCGTGCTGTTCTCCGGCGATATCCGGTCGAATATCCTGTACGGCAATCCGGACGGCAGTGAAGAGGAGATGTCAGAAGCGGCCGAGATTGCCCAGGCGGCGGAATTTATCAGGGAGAAGAAGGAGAAGTACCAAAGCCCGATCTCCCAGGGCGGTTCCAATGTATCCGGCGGGCAGAAGCAGAGGCTGTCTATCGCCAGGGCGGTTGCGAAGCATCCGGACGTCTATATCTTTGACGACAGCTTCTCGGCGCTGGATTACAAGACGGATGTGAAGCTCCGTAACGCACTGAAGGCGAAGACAAAGGAAAGCACGGTACTCATCGTTGCACAGAGAATCAGCACCATCCTGCATGCGGAGCAGATTATCGTGCTGGATGACGGCAAGGTAGTGGGACGGGGGACGCACAGGGAACTTCTGAAGAGTTGCGAAGAATATTACCAGATTGCATCCTCTCAGTTGTCTGAGCAGGAACTTTTGCAGGATATGAAGGAGGTGGGCTGATATGGCGAGACGAGGTATGAGACACGGAGGCCCCATGGGGCATGGAGGCCCGGGCATGGCGGGAGAGAAGGCGAAGGATTTTAAGGGTACGATGAAGAAATTGATGGCGTACCTTGGTGAGTTCAAGGCTGCAATCTTCTTCGTCATGGTGTTTGCTGTGGGAAGTACGGTGTTCAATATTGTAGGGCCCAAGATTCTCGGAAAGGCGACGACGGAGCTTTTCAACGGTCTGGTGGGCAAGGTATCCGGGGGAGCCGGGATTGATTTTGATAAGATCGGGCGGATTCTGCTTCTGCTGCTTGGATTATATGTATGCAGCGCATTATTCTCATTTATCCAGGGATATATCATGACCGGTGTGTCCCAGAAGATGACTTATCGTATGCGCAGAGAGATCTCGGAGAAGATCCAGCGTCTTCCGATGAATTATTTTGATAAGATTTCCCACGGCGAGATCCTCTCAAGGATTACCAATGACGTGGATACGCTGAGCCAGAGCCTGAACCAGAGCGCGACCCAGATGATTACTTCGGCAGCGACGATCGTCGGCGTGCTGGTCATGATGCTGAGTATCAGTCCTCTGATGACGCTGATTGCGCTTCTGATCCTGCCGGTGTCCGTTGGGTTTATCTCGGTGATTGTGAAGCATTCGCAGAAATATTTTAAGAACCAGCAGGAATATCTGGGGCATGTCAACGGACAGGTGGAGGAGGTCTATGGAGGCCATAACATTGTCAAGGCATTTAATAAAGAAGCGGATGTGATCGCAGAGTTTGACAGGGACAATGATATCCTGTGCGAGTCCGCATGGAAATCCCAGTTCCTGTCGGGAATGATGATGCCGATCATGCAGTTTGTGGGGAATCTGGGATATGTGGCTGTGGTGATCCTGGGCGGATATCTGGCGATGAAGAAGACCATTGAGGTGGGAGATATCCAGTCATTTATCCAGTATGTGCGCAACTTCACCCAGCCGATCCAGCAGGTGGCGCAGGTGGCAAATATGCTGCAGTCCACGGCGGCGGCTTCGGAGCGTGTGTTTGAATTCCTGGAGGAAGAGGAGGAAGACCAGACCGTGCCGGAGGCTGTTTCGGTGGAGGGACTGGCCGGACGGGTGGAATTTGAGCATGTACGCTTCGGGTATCATCCGGAGCATACCATCATCCATGATTTCAGCGCGCAGGTGGAGCCGGGGCAGAAGATTGCCATCGTAGGACCTACCGGCGCGGGCAAGACGACCATGGTTAAGCTTTTGATGAGGTTCTATGATGTGAACGGCGGCACGGTCAGGGTGGACGGCCACGATATAAGGGATTTCAACCGGAGCGAGCTGCGTGAGATGTTTGGGATGGTACTGCAGGATACCTGGCTCTTCCAGGGAAGCATCGAGGACAATATCCGTTACGGGAAGCTTGACGCAACGCATGAAGAGGTGGTGGAGGCGGCGAAGGCGGCTTATGTACACCGGTTCGTGCAGACGCTTCCGGGCGGATATGGTATGGAGCTTAACGAGGAAGCGAGCAATGTATCCCAGGGGCAGAAGCAGCTTTTGACCATTGCAAGGGCCATTCTGGCGGATCCGAAGATCCTGATCCTGGATGAGGCGACCAGTTCGGTAGATACGCGTACAGAGGTCCGGATCCAGAAGGCGATGGATAACCTGATGAAAGGAAGGACCAGCTTCATTATTGCGCACCGTCTGTCTACGATACGGGATGCGGATCTGATCCTGGTCATGAAGGACGGGGATATCATCGAGCAGGGGAATCATGAAGAACTGCTTTCAAGAGGCGGGTTCTATGCGGAACTTTATAATTCGCAGTTTGAGCGTAGTGCGTAGGCGGGATGCCTGTCTGCCGTCTGCCTGCCGCGTTTGCGGCAGGGGACGGCGAAGCTTACGCTGCTTTCACTTATTTCATGGAGCCGCCGCTTAAGACGGACTTCACATGATCGATCTCCTGCTGGGAAGCCTTGGCCGCAGGTACATAATAGCTCTTTTCACGGGCAACCTGATAGAGCTTCTCTTGGGACATCTCGCATTCATTTCTCATCTGCTTTAAGCACTGCTTCAGTTCTTTGTTCTCTGTCTGTGGAATCATCTCGCCAAAACGGGTCAGTTCACCGTTGACGCCGGTGAGGGCGTCGCTTACCATTGTCTTCTCATCTAACATGTCTCTTGTTCCTCCTATAAGAATTTCATGAGATCCTGCTTGTTCTTCATCGCAGAATCTGCCGCATCCTGGAAAAGCTTCTTTACTTCGGGATCCTGTGCCTGGGACGCATAGTCCTGCATCTTGCAGTGGCTGGTGCTGTAACCTCCGATCAGGTGGCGAAGGTTCTGTAAGTCGAGTACTGATAATTCGGCCATGTCTGTATCCTCCTTCTTTGATGCTGTTTCTTTGACTTTAAAAATTCAAGCCACAAGTGTGACTTAAGTGGGAGCCAAAACGTCGTATGTTTGATACATATCACGTCGTTTGCTTCGGAAATATTATGTCCGTGGTTTTGTGGAAATATACTGCAAATTTTTGGCGTTTTTTGATTTTTCAACAAATGTAAGGAAGAGTTCACGCATGGATTCGGAGGTCTCTGTCATGCATTCCGGATGCCACTGAACGCCAATCACATAGGGAAGAGTATCTGACTCGATCGCTTCTATGATACCGTCGGACGCTGTGGCGGATACTTTCAGTTCCTTTCCCAATACCCGGATGCATTGGTGGTGGAAACTATTCACCATCTCATGTTCATTGAAGAATTCAGATAGTATGCTATCTTTTTGGACGGTAATCTCGTGGCAGGGATCCGACCGGTCAGAGGACAGCTGCATGTGATTCAGCGAAGCCGGCCAGCGCATGGAGATATCCTGGAAGATGGTGCCTCCAAGGGCGATGTTGAGGATCTGCATGCCCCGGCAGATGGCAAGGACAGGGAGTTTTTGTGACAGGGCATATTTCATCAGGGAGAGATGGAAACGGTCTGTCTTAAGGTCTGTGGCTCCGCGGTCCGTCATCAGTTCTTCTCCGAACAGAAGCGGCGTGACGTCGTCCCCTCCGCAGAACAGGAATCCGCCGCATTGTCTGCCATAATATGCATATGCATCTTTATTGCGGGTGCGTGGAAGGATGAGGGGGATTCCCTCAGATTTTTCCACAGCTTGTATGTAGGCTTGGGGTACGAATTGCCGTTGGTTCACAGTACCGCAAGATACGATTCCGATGATAGGTTTCATGAAAAACTCCTCCCAGGTGATGATTTTAGTGGCAATAAGTGAAATTGTTTTCTGTTTTTGCGATATTTTGTAAAGTTTTTTATCCACTTTCAAGGTATACAATTATTCGTGGACAATATATACTTATTGTAAAAGGTATGAAAGGGAGGCAGAAGATATGAAACTGATTGATATGCATTGTGACACTATATGGAAATTAATGGATGAGGATAAGGGTGCCGATCTGATGGATAACCATTGCAGCGTTAGTATCCCGTTTATGAAGAAGGCAGGGACAAAGGCACAGTTCTTCGCATGCTTTACCTGTCTGAAGGATTTTGAGGATAAGGGCGGATATGAAGGATGCTATGGGCGTGTGGAAGAGATGATCGCTTATCTGAAAGGGCAGACACAAAAGTATCCGGAGCAGATCGGGCTTGCAAGATCCATTGGGGAGATGCAGAAGAATGAGGAAGAGGGGAAGATCTCGGCGTTTCTCACTGTGGAGGAAGGAGGTATCCTGTGTGACAGGATCAGGCGTCTGGACGCGTTGTATGAGAAGGGGATCAGGCTGATGACGCTTATGTGGAATTATGAGAATTGTATCGGATATCCGAACAGCAGGGAGGCGGCCGTGATGAGCCGGGGACTTAAGCCCTTTGGAATAGAGGTGGTGAGACGGATGAACGCGCTGGGGATGATGATTGATGTCTCCCATGCGTCGGACGGGACGTTCTGGGAGGTTCTTAAGTATTCTGAGAAACCGTTTGTCGCTTCTCATTCAAACTGCCGTGCGCTCTGCAGACATCCAAGGAACCTGTCGGATAACATGATCAGAAGTCTTGCGAGAAGCGGAGGCGTTGCGGGGCTTAATTTCTACGGAGCCTTCCTTGGAACAGGGAATGACAAGGAGAAGGATGCGGCGCAGGAGGATTCCAGGATTGAAGCCATGACGGCGCACATCTTACATATGCTTAAGGTTGGCGGCAGCGAATTCCCCGCCATTGGGACGGATTTTGACGGATTCGACGGCGAAGGGGTGCTGGAGATTCCGGATGTCTCTAAGATGGAACTGCTTTGGGATGCGCTTAAGAAGGCGGGAGTATCGGAGAACCAACTGGACCTGATCTGGGGCGGCAATGCAGAACGGGTGATGCGGGAGGTCTTGCGGTAGGCATACAGTGATTGGTCCGGGAGGAGGAAGGCGTATGTAGATATTGCATTCTTCTGGAATGAAAGCATGGATATAAAAGGAGTCTGTCAGGGAAGGGTATTTCCTGACAGACTCCTTTTATATTATGCCAATCTCTTCAATATGAAAATGATTCCCGTTTACTTTGACAGCTCCTGCATCTTCATCGCACGCACCTTAAGCGGCAGTCCGAACAGGTTGATGAATCCGTCGGCGTCATGATGGTCGTACAGATTGCCGGTGGTGAAGCTTGCCAGCGACTCACTGTACAGTGAATACGGAGAAGTCGTACCGGCCTTGATAATATTTCCCTTATAGAGCTTGAACTTTACTTCACCGGTCACATACTCCTGTGTGCTCTCGACGAATGCCTGTACAGCCTCCCGCAGCGGTGTGAACCATTTACCCTCATATACGATCTGGGAGAGCTTGTTGCCCATCTCTTCCTTTACTTCATAGGTGGCGCGGTCTAATACCAGCTCTTCCAGCTGCTGGTGTGCCTCATAGAGGATGGTTCCGCCGGGAGTCTCATATACGCCCCGGGACTTCATGCCGACCACGCGGTTCTCGACGATATCGCAGATACCGATTCCGTGCTTTCCGCCGAGGTCATTTAATTTGCGGATGATATCAGACACTTTCATCTCTTCTCCGTTAATACTCTTTGGAACGCCTTTTTCAAAGGTCATGGTGACATATTCGCCTTCATCCGGCGCTTTCTCCGGAGTAACGCCCAGTACGAGCAGATGGTCATAATTGGGTTCGCATGCCGGATCTTCCAGTTCCAGACCTTCATGGCTGATATGCCACAGGTTCCGGTCGCGGCTGTAGCTGTGACTCGCGTCAAATGGAAGATTGATGCCGTGCTGCTTACAGTATTCAATCTCTTCCTCACGGGAATTCATGGTCCATACGTCGGTCATCCGCCATGGAGCGATGATCTTGAGGTCCGGAGCGAGCGCCTTGATGCCAAGCTCGAAACGGATCTGGTCGTTTCCTTTACCGGTGGCGCCGTGGCAGATTGCGGACGCGCCTTCCTTACGCGCCACCTCAACCAGCGTCTTCGCAATCGCCGGACGTGCCATGGAGGTTCCAAGCAGGTACTTATTCTCATATACGGCGTGTGCCTGTACACAAGGTACGATATAGTTATCGCAGAAATCATCGATGATATCTTCAATATATAACTTGGATGCGCCGGATAACCTGGCTCTTTCTTCTAATCCGTCCAGTTCTTCGCCCTGTCCGCAGTTAATGCAGCAGCAGATTACTTCATAGTCAAAATTCTCCTTAAGCCACGGAATGATGGCCGTGGTGTCAAGACCGCCGGAATACGCCAATACAACTTTCTCTTTCATGTAAATGTCCTCCTAATCTGAACATGATGTGTTCTATATCAAAATGTTTCGTTCGTTTGCAAGGAATACTATAGCGCATTTTTTATAAATATGCAAGAATAAATTGTATAAAAGTGAAAATATGCAATATATGCATAAAAAATACGGATAATATACGTTCTTTGTATGAAACATGCATGAAAGCTGAATAATGGATATCAAAATCGGACTTGACATATATCGGCAATCTATATATACTATAGATAACCGATATATCGGAAATCTATATACATCCTGTTTTTAGTGTAACATGAAAAGACTGGAAGATGCATGGTGCATCAGAGCAGTGTCTTTCATTTGCAGGAAGAAGATGATTCAGGTAAGAAAGGGGAGATTGTATATGGCAGTTGATAAGAGTCTGGTCTCAGGCAGTACTTCCATGCTGGTTCTCAGGCTTCTGGAAGAGAAGGATATGTATGGATATGAGATGATAGAGAATCTGCGCAGTAAGTCGGGGAATGTCTTCGAACTGAAGGCAGGAACTCTGTATCCGCTGCTTCATGGAATGGAGGCCAAGGGATTTCTGGATTCCTATGAGCGGGAAGAAGCAGGGAAGATGCGTAAGTATTACTGTATTACCAGAGAAGGGGTGAGGAGCCTCAAGGAGAAGAAGGAAGAGTGGAAGATATATGCGCAGGCAGTGACGGACGTGCTGAGTATGGGAGGTGCATTATGAACTACAGGAAGAAGGAAGAGTATCTGAAGGTCCTTGAGGAGCAGATCCGGTGCAGGAAGGCAAGAAGCCGGGTGGCGGAGGAGATTAGAGGGCATATTGAAGAGCAGGAAGCGTTCTATCTCAGTGAAGGACTGACGCAGGAAGAGGCGGAGGAAGAGGCGGTGAAGGAGATGGGAGATCCGGTGGAAGCCGGGACGGCTCTGGATCTGGTACACCGTCCAAGGATGACCTGGGGATTCATCGGACTGACAGGGATCTTGTACATGGCAGGATTTGTAATATTGAATCTGCTGCAGCAGAAGTTTTCAGGGACGGATTTTATTACAGGTGATTATGTGAAATGGTTTGTGACCGGCGCAGTGATCCTGGTGGGGGTATGTTATGTGGATTACAGCCAGATCGGATACCGGGCGAAGGAATATACGGCGGGGCTGTTTATCCTGTTATTACTTGGAGCCGCCATTTTCGGCGTACAGGTGAACGGCGCGGTGCAGTGGATGATTCTTCCGGTCATGGGCGTGTCTGTGAATGTACGTCTGTTGTGCTTCCTCTTTGTGCCGTTATATGGAGCGGTCTTGTATCATTATCAGGGACAGGGATATAAGGCCATAGCTAAGGGTGTGCTGTGGATGTTTCCGGCGCTGTTTATTGCCATAAGGATGCCAAGTCCGTTTACGGCGGCGGAGTTGTTCCTGATTTTCCTGATTATTCTGTCTTTTGCTGTCTGGCAGGGGTGGTTTACAGTATCAAGGATCCGTACGTTGGGACTGCTGTGGGGAGGAACGCTGTTTCTTCTGGGCGCAGTATTTTTGAAGCTTTTTCTTTTCGGGGCGGATTATCAATGGCATCGGTTACAGATGCTGCTGGGGCAGGAGGAGTCGTATTATAGAAGTTTGCTTTATAGGATCTTTGCAGAATGCCGGATGGTCGGCAGCGGAGAGGGCGTGCAGACGATTGAGGGGATCGGTGCTCTTGAAGGGATGGAGTTTGGACTGGTGTATATCACGGCATATTTTGGAATAGCCGCGGCAGTCATTGTTATGGGTGTTCTGACTGGCCTGGTTGTCTATTTTATGGGAATGTCAGCCAGACAGAAGAACCGGATGGGAGTCATGATGGGAGTCGGATGCTGTGCGGCGTTTCTTGTGCAGATTTTCTTCTATGTGTTGGGTAATGTGGGGATTCTGCCTTTGGGAAGCATGTATTGCCCGTTCCTGACCTATGGAGGTACCGGGATTCTTGTGACGAATATTCTTCTGGGAATCCTGATCAGTATATATCGGTATCAGGATGTACCGCTGGAGACGAAGAAGAAGCGATTCAGGTGGGAGCTGGAGGTGAAGCGGGCGAACTGATGCAACGGGGGCTGGGGCTTTCCTGTGCGCCGAAAATGGATTTTCAGCCATACAAATGAAAGAATTAAAAAATAATGCTTGCATATTATGCATATAAGATGTATAATTATGCAAGCATTTTTATTTGGCATATTTGAGTATAAGGTTACACTGGACAACAGAGGTAATTTGGTTTATATTGACTTGAGGATACTTTTTGAAAAAGGCAGATACGGTAATTCCTCTGGATTTATAGAATGGGGATGCGGTGTTTATTACTACTGAGAAAGGATGTGGGATAGATGATAAGAGCAGGAATAATCGGAGCGACCGGCTATGCCGGAGGCGAGCTGGTACGGATACTGACAGGACATAAGGATGTCAAGGTTGTGTGGTATGGTTCCAGAAGCTATATTGATAAGCGATATGCAGATGTATATCAGAATATGTTCCGGATTGTGGATGCGAGATGTATGGATGATAATATGGAAGAACTGGCAGAGCAGGCGGACGTAATCTTTACGGCGACCCCGCAGGGTTTCTGCGCCTCCATGATGACGGAGGAGATTCTTGGGAAGACGAAGATCATTGACCTGAGTGCGGACTACCGGATCAAGGATGTGAAAGTCTATGAGGAATGGTACGGAATTACGCATAAGAGTCCGCAGTTTATCGAAGAGGCGGTCTACGGGCTCTGTGAGGTGAACCGTGAGGAGATAAAGAAGGCGAGACTGGTAGCGAACCCGGGATGTTATACGACGTGTTCGATACTGACGGCATATCCGCTGGCGAAGGAAGGGCTGATCGACATGAACACCCTGATCGTGGACGCCAAGTCAGGGACATCCGGAGCCGGACGCGGCGCGAAAGTGCCGAATATTTATTGCGAGGTCAATGAGAACATCAAGGCGTATGCCGTGGCTTCTCACAGACATACGCCGGAGATAGAGGAGCAGCTTGGATATGCTGCGAAGGAAGAGGTGGTGGTTAATTTCACTCCTCACCTGATTCCCATGAACAGAGGGATTCTGGCGACAGAGTATGCGTCCCTGAAGGAGAAGGTTACCTATGATGAGGTGAAGGCTGTCTATGATAAGTATTATAAGGACGAGAGCTTCATCCGTGTTCTTGAGGAAGGCGTCTGCCCGGAGACAAAATGGGTGGAGGGCAGCAATTATGTAGATATTAATTTCAAGATTGATCCAAGGACGAACCGTATCATCATGATGGGGGCGATTGACAATCTGGTTAAGGGAGCGGCCGGACAGGCAGTGCAGAATATGAATCTGTTGTTCGGACTTCCGGAGGAGGAAGGACTTAGGATGGTTCCGATGTTTCCTTAGTATAACCCATGGGGGGTATACTAGAAATTAATTACCATAAAGCTTTGCGAGTATGCTTTTTCGGGAGTGCGAAGGGAGGGGTCTTATGATTCGGACGATGACGATGGAAGATTATGACGGAGTATATGAACTGTGGACGAAGATACGGGGCTTTGGGTTAAGGAGTGTGGACGATTCCAGAGAAGGAGTGGCAAGATTCTTAAGAAGGAATCCGACGACCAGCGTCGTGGCGGTAGAAGACGGCCGTGTGGTTGGAAGCATCCTGTGCGGCCATGACGGGAGACGGGGCTGTCTCTATCATGTATGTGTGGACGAAGGATACCGGAGACGGGGGATTGGCAAGGCCATGGTGGTGAAGGCCATGGAGGAACTTAAGAAAGAGCAGATCAATAAGGTATGTCTGATCGCATTTACGAGAAATGATATTGGCAATGCATTCTGGAATACCATTGGATGGACGAAGCGGCTGGATCTGAATTATTATGATTTTGTGCTGAATGAGAAGAACATAACGGCATTTAATGAAGTGAGATTTTAACAGTGGTTTAGCCGGACAGGCTGGAAAGGAGAAGTTTAAGATGGAGATAATCAAAGGCGGCGTGACCGCGGCGAAGGGATATGAGGCGGCAGCGGCAGCGGCGGGGATCAAGTATCAGGGAAGAACGGATATGGCTATGATATACAGTCAGGTTCCGTGCGTGGCGGCAGGAACATTTACCACCAATGTGGTGAAAGCGGCCCCGGTGAGATGGGATCAGCAGGTAGTGTCAGGAGGAGCGATGGCGCAGGCAGTGATTGTGAATTCCGGAATCGCCAACGCCTGTACGGGGGAGGAAGGCTTTGGATATTGCAGGGATACGGCAGAAGCGGCGGCAGAAGCGCTTGGAATCGCGGCGGACGGAGTTCTGATCGGGTCCACGGGTGTGATTGGGAAGCAGATTCCCATCGACAGGCTGACAGCCGGTATCCGTGTGCTGGCGAAGGAGAAGACGGATACCCTTGAGAGCGGCACGGCGGCGGCAAAGGCAATCATGACTACGGATACCTGTGAGAAGGAGCTGGCAGTGACGATGGAAGCCGGCGGAAAGACTGTGACAATCGGCGGCATGGCGAAGGGGTCCGGCATGATTCATCCGAATATGTGCACGATGCTTTCATTTATCACAACGGATGCGGTGATTACGAAGGACGCGCTTCAGAAGGCGTTAAGCGAGGATGTGCAGGATACTTATAATATGATATCCGTAGACGGGGATACCTCAACCAATGATACGGTGATCCTGCTGGCAAATGGTCTGGCGGAGAATCCGGAGATTACAGTGGACAGTGAGGATTATCAGAAGTTTAAGGAGGCGCTTCATACGGTCAATGAGTATCTGGCGAAGAAGATTGCAGGCGACGGAGAAGGAGCGACGGCTCTGTTTACGGTGCAGGCGGTAGGCTGTGAGAGTGAACAGCAGGCGAAGACACTGGCGAAGTCTGTTGTGTGCTCCAACCTTACAAAGACGGCGATTGCCGGGCATGACGCCAACTGGGGAAGGATCTTATGTGCGATGGGATATTCCGGCGCCGGGTTTGATCCGGAGAAGGTAGATCTGTTCTTTGAGAGCAGGGCAGGAAGAATTCAGATTATCGAGAATGGTGTAGCGTTAGATTACAGCGAAGCGGAAGCGACAAAGATCTTGTCCGAGCCGGAGGTTACGGCGGTTGTGGATGTCAAGATGGGAGATATGACGGCGACCGCGTGGGGATGTGACCTGACGCACGGCTATATTGAGATTAATGCGGATTACAGAAGTTGATTAGTATTATAGAAAGCATGTAAAGGAGTCGGCGGTCATGAATCAGTCAATGCAGAAATATCTGGACAAGGCGGAGGTGCTCATAGAAGCCCTCCCTTATATCCAGCGGTTTAACCGGAAGATTATTGTAGTAAAATACGGCGGGAGCGCGATGGTGGACGAACAGCTTAAGGAACAGGTCATCCAGGATGTAACGCTTCTGAAGCTTGTAGGATTTAAGCCGATCATTGTCCACGGGGGCGGCAAGGAGATCAGCAAATGGGTCGGTAAGGTCGGCATGGAGCCGGAATTCGTCAATGGCCTGCGGGTGACGGACGAGGCTACCATGGAGCTTGCCGAGATGGTGCTTGGCAAGGTGAACAAAGGTCTGGTACAGCTGGTGGAGAGTCTGGGAGTACGCGCGATCGGAATCAGCGGCAAGGACGGCGCTCTGCTGAAGGTAGATAAGAAATACGCAGACGGTGAAGATATCGGGTTTGTCGGCGAGGTCAGGGATGTGAATGCAGATATCCTGTACGACCTGCTGGAAAAGGATTTCCTGCCAATCGTATGTCCGGTGGGAATGGATGATGAGTTTTGCACATATAATATCAATGCGGATGACGCGGCCTGTGCGATTGCAAGGGCGGTGCACGCGGAGAAGCTGGCATTCCTGACAGATATCGAGGGAGTCTATAAGGACCCAAAGGATCCTTCCACCCTGATATCAGAACTGCGTGTGTCAGAGGGGAAGGCTCTGATGGAGGAAGGGTATATCGGAGGTGGTATGCTGCCTAAGCTTCAGAACTGTATAGACGCCATTGAGAATGGAGTGTCGAGAGTGCATATCCTGGACGGGAGGATTCCGCACTGTCTGCTGCTTGAGATCTTTACGAATAAGGGAATCGGGACAGCGATGCTCAATGACGCAGAAGAGAAGTTCTATCACGGCGAGTAGTCTGTAACGAGAAGTAATGAGAGAAACTATATTATGGAGAAAAGAAATGAATCAGTATATAGAAGAAACGAAAAAAGGTCTTGTCCATACATATAACCGTTTCCCGGTTGTTTTTGAAAGGGGCGAGGGCGTCTACCTCTATGACACAGAGGGGAAGAAGTATCTGGACTTTGCGGCGGGCATTGCGGTGTGTGGACTTGGCTATGGGAATCAGGAATTGAACCAGACATTGAAGGATCAGATTGACCATCTTATGCATACTTCGAATCTCTATTATAATACGACCTGCGGCAAGGCGGCGGGGGCGCTTAGACGTATTACGGATATGGACAGGGTGTTTTTCACCAACAGCGGCACGGAAGCGATCGAAGGCGCGCTGAAGGCGGCGAGGAAATATGCCTTTAAGAAGGGAACCGGCCGGTATGAATTTGTCGCCATGGAGAACTCTTTCCATGGCCGCAGCATCGGCGCGGTGTCTGTGACAGGAAGCGAGGCGTACCGTACGCCCTTTGAGCCGATGCTTCCGGGAGTAAGATTTGCAGAATTTAACAATCTTGACAGCGTGAAGGAACAGATCACGGATAAGACCTGTGCGGTCATCCTGGAACCACTTCAGGGGGAAGGAGGCATCAATCAGGCGTCGAAGGAATTCATGGAAGGGATAAGAAGGCTGTGTGACGAGGAAGGGATTCTGATGATCTGCGACGAGATCCAGTGCGGGATGGGTCGGACAGGAGCCATGTTCGCATGGCAGTCTTACGGCGTGAAGCCGGATATCATGGCGATGGCGAAGGCGATCGGAAGCGGGATTCCGGTAGGCGCGTTTGCCATGACGGAGGCAGTGGCAGAGTACTCCCTGGAGCCGGGGGATCACGGTTCCACCTATGGTGGCAATCCGCTGGCCTGTGCGGCGGTGGCGAAGACCGTGGAGATCTTCGAGAGGGAAGATCTCGCAGGACATGTGCGTAAGGTCGGAGCTTATCTGGCGGAGAAGCTTGACGAACTGGCGGCCGGGTGTGATGCTATCATGGAGCGCCGGGGAACCGGGCTGATACAGGGGATCCGCCTTGTGAAGCCGGCAGGAGAGGTAATCAGCCGGGCGCTCGATGCAGGGCTTGTGGTTATCAGCGCGAGGGATAATGTGATCAGGCTTGTGCCGCCGCTTATTATTGAAGAACGGCATGTAGATGAGATGATTGACATATTGAGAAGGGTGCTTTAAAGTTATTGCAGTAAGTGATTATAAAAGGCCGGTCATTGGACATACTATATCATAAAGAGGACGTGTGAGTGGTAACATGTTCCTGTTAGTTACGAAATAGATTTTCGGGATAGCAGATGATATGGAGGATTGTTCAATGATTGGTTTTTTTATTGCACTTTTGTCGGGGGCGCTTATGAGCGTGCAGGGCGTGTTCAATACACAGGTAACGAAGACGACGGGAATGTGGGTCAGCAATGCGTGGGTACAGCTGACGGCATTTGCAGTCTGCCTGGCCGCCTGGTTGATTGCGGGGCGGGACGATGTGATGACGCTTGCAAAGGTTGAGCCCAAATACGTGCTTCTTGGAGGAGTGATCGGCGCGGGAATCACGCTGACAGTCATTAAGAGTATGGAACAGCTGGGACCTGCAAAGGCGGCGCTTCTTATTGTAATAGCACAGTTGATCGTTGCATATGTTATAGAGCTTATAGGTCTCTTCGGAGTGGAGAAGGAGCCTTTGGAGTGGAGAAAAGTAATCGGTATGGGAATTGCGTTGATTGGAGTTGCAATTTTCCAATGGAAATAGTACAATGGATATTGAACATGTAGTGGCTAGGGTCATTGCATGGGGCATATATGGGGTATTTACAGTTTCGACAGACTGTAAAGGAGAGTTATATGCGTAATAAGATGCCAGAGAAGACATATGGCGTGTCAGAGATGTGGGATGGCGTGTCAGAGAAGAAGTATGCTGTATCAGAAAAGGAGTATGGCGTATCGGAAAAGGAGTATGCCGTATCGAAGAAGAAGTATGCTGTATCGGAAAAGGAGTATGGCGTATCAGAGAAGCAGTATGGCGTATCGGAGAAGAAGTTTGCTGTGGCGGCAGGGATCATGCGGATAATGGTGATTACGGCGCTGCTTATGATCGTCTGCGGCTGTGCCGCAAGGCAGGAGGAGCAGAGCAGCAAGCTTGTGGAAGTGACGGAAGATAAGTCCGGTGAAGAGACAGAAGAGGAATCAGATAAGGAAACGAAGGAGGAGGCCGGGGAATCCGGATTCCCGGATTCGGGGGATGGTGAGTCAGGAGATGGCAGGACCGCAGATTCTGAATCCGGATTCTGGGAGAATGGAACTGCCGGGACGGAAGATGCTGGATCCGGGGGCATAATCTATGTACATGTCTGCGGTGAGGTTGTCAGTCCGGGCGTGTATGGACTCCCGGCAGGAAGCAGGCTGTATGAGGCTGTAGCCGCGGCGGGAGGTCTCCGTGAGAATGCGGCCGGAGAGTGGCTGAACCAGGCGGCCCAGGCCCGGGACGGGCAGCAGATCTATGTTCCCTCCAGGGAGGAAGCCGCGGGAAGATTCCCGGATCATGCTGACGGTCCGGACGATGCCGGCGGCATGGGTATGCCCGCCGGGCAGACAGCAGATGACGGGAAGATCAGCCTGAATACGGCGTCTAAAGAACAATTGATGACACTGAACGGGATCGGTGAGGCAAAGGCTGCGTCGATTATCCGTTACAGGGAAGAACACGGCGGCTTCCGTAAGATTGAAGAACTGATGGAAGTCGAAGGGATTAAGGAAGGCGTATTTAATAAAGTCAAAGACCAGATCAAGATATAACTTGATGATAAGAGTTGAGGAGAGAGTAGATGAGCAGAAGGGTATTGGTTGTTGATGACGAGAAATTAATCGTGAAGGGAATCCGTTTCAGCCTGGAACAGGACGGTATGAAGGTTGACTGTGCATATGACGGCGAAGAAGCGCTTAAGCTGGCGAAGGAGAATGCATACGATATGATTCTTCTGGATATCATGCTACCAAAGCATGACGGGTTCGAAGTGTGCCAGCAGATCCGGGAGTTTTCCGACGTCCCGGTGGTGATGCTGACGGCCAGGAATGACGACATGGATAAGATCCTCGGACTGGAATACGGAGCGGATGATTACATAACGAAGCCATTCAATATCCTTGAGGTGAAGGCGCGGATCAAGGCGATCATGCGCCGGACCGGTAAGCGCAACTTAAGTCAGGCGAATGATAAGATGATTGTCAAGGGCAGCATGAGGATTGACTGCGAGAGTCGTCGTGTTGTCATAGACGAGAAGGAAGTGAACCTGACTGCGAAGGAATTCGACCTCTTAGAATTGCTTGCCATGAATCCCAACAAGGTCTACAGCCGGGAGAATCTGCTGAATATCGTGTGGGGATATGAGTATCCCGGCGATGCCAGAACGGTAGATGTACATATCCGGCGGTTAAGAGAAAAGATTGAGACGAATCCAAGCGATCCGAAATACGTCTATACAAAATGGGGAGTTGGTTATTATTTCAGGGGTTAGGAAGTATCTGAAATGGAATATTCTTAAGAGTCTCCGGGTCCGGATCATCCTGCTGGTCATTCTGGCAGGAGTGATTCCGGTACTCATTCTGCGGGGAGTCATCTTAAGCAGTTATGAGAAGAGAGCGGTGGAGGTAAGGACTGCGGAGATACAGAATCAGTGTACAATTCTTTGCAACCAGCTGAGTGATGCGAATTACCTGACTGGTGAGACGTCTGAAGTGATGAGATCAGAGCTGGTCCAGATGTCCAATATCTATAACGGACGGGTTCTGGTAATAGATCAAGATTTCCGTATACAGGAAGATACATATGATATGGATATGGGCAGGACTATCGTATCTGAGGATGTGATCCGGTGCTTTAAGGGAAAGGGCACCAGTAATTATGATGCGAAGAATAAGTACATTGAAGTTACTTCTCCGATATATAATAGGAGCACGGAGAAGACGACGGGAGTCATGCTGATCAGTGTGTCAACGGATACGATCATCGACAGTATTGATGTGATGAGCGACAGACTCATGGTTATGTGCCTGACGATTGGTATGGTGATTATCATACTGGCATTTCTTGCCGGATTTATTATGGTAAGGCCTTTTCAGAGGATTACGCGGTCGATCGAAGCAGTGACGGAAGGATATGAGGACGATTATCTGCATGAGAATGTTTACACGGAGACGATGCTGATCTCGGATGCATTTAACAAGATGCTGGGCAGGATGAAGATATTGGATGATTCCAGGAATGAGTTCGTATCGAACGTGTCCCATGAACTGAAGACGCCGCTTACATCCATGAAGGTGCTGGCGGATTCTCTGCTGATCCAGGAGGATGTACCGGCAGAGCTGTATAAGGAATTCATGGGAGATCTGTCAGAAGAGATTGAGAGAGAGAACAAGATCATCAATGACCTGCTGTCTCTGGTCAAGATGGACAAGACTGCGAATACGCTGAATATCAAGTCCGAGAACATGAATGTACTGATCGAGAAGATATTGAAGCGTCTCCGGCCAATCGCCGCGACACGCAACATAGAAGTGGTGTTCGAGAGTTTTCGTCCCGTGACGGCTGAGGTGGACGAGGTCAAGCTGTCGCTTGCCATCTCGAATCTGGTGGAGAATGCGATCAAGTATAACAAGGAAGCCGGATGGATCCATGTCTCGCTGAATGCGGATCATAAGAACTGCTATATTGAGGTGGCGGATTCTGGAATCGGGATTCCGGAAGAGTCTGTGGAGCATGTCTTCGAACGGTTCTACCGTGTGGACAAGTCACATTCCCGGGAGATAGGCGGAACAGGGCTTGGACTTGCCATCGCCAGAAGTGCGGTCGTTATGCACAGAGGGGCGATCCGGGTCTATAGTCAGGTTGGAGCCGGGACTACATTTACAGTCCGTATTCCGCTGACGTATGTGTCCTAGTGTACTGTCTGCATTATATCTGGCGAAACTCCGCAGGATATGTATCCTTTGTTTCGGCTGGCACTTGGCGATGATTGGACCGGACAATTGCATCGGGGAACAGACAGCAGATATCAGAGGGAATTCAGGGGATAAGAACGGCCCGGAGGTGTAGAACTATGTTACAAAACAGGAAGATATATATGACGTTGTGTATTGCCTTAATGGGAATATGTGTTGGGCTTCTGGCCGGGTGCAGCAAAGGAAAGGAACCCGGGAAGAATGATACGTTTGTCTATTATCTGAATACAGAAGGTACGGCTCTGGTAAAAGAAGTGTACAAGTTTGAGAAGGACCGTACGAAAGAGGCTGTCGGGGATGTTCTCCGTGAGATGAAGAAAGAGCCGGATTCGATTGATTATAAGAGTGTGTTCCCTAAGAAGGTTCAGGTTGAGGACTGGACGCTGACAGATGAAGCAATACTGGATATCCATTTCAATGAGGAATATGGACGTCTGAAGCCTTCGGAGGAGCTGCTGCTTAGAGCTGCAGTTGTACAGACGCTCGCGCAGATCAGGGGGATCGAGTATATTGATTTCTTTATAGGAGATGCACCGCTGACAGACAGTGCGGGGGAGACGATCGGATATATGAGTGAGGATGATTTTCTGCAATACAGAGGATCGTCTCTTCATCTCTACCAGCTGGGAAAGGTTAAGCTGTATTTCTCCAATGGAGAAGGGAGCCGGCTTTTGCGGGAGGAGGTAAGCGTCCGCTATAGTAACAATATGTCAATAGAGCGGCTGATCGTGGATCAGCTGATCAAAGGCCCTTCGATGAATGGACTTCATCCGGTGCTGCCGCCGGAGACGAAGGTGATCGGCGTGTCTGTGAAGGATACGGTGTGTTATGTGAATCTGGATGAAGGATTTCTGAACAATCCCTTTGCCGGCGACCCGAAAGTTACGGTCTATGCAATCGTGAATTCCATTATTGACGGAGGGACGTGCAGCCAGGTTCAGATATCGGTGAACGGCGATTCTAATATAGAGTATATGGGAAGTGTTGACTTAAGTAAGCCGTTGTCGAGAGATCTGGATCTTGTAGAGGAGAGTGGGAAATGAGAAACAGACCGTTATTGAGTCTGTGTCTGGTCATATTGACAGCAGTTACGCTGTCTGTGGTGTGCGGCGGGGAGAAGTACATAAGAGAACTTCGTCCTTCGCCCCTTGAGAAAAATGTGCCTCCGGGCGGTTCTGTGATGATTTGTGGACAGATATACCGCGCGGAGACCGGGTCAGACTATCAGACATTATATCTGTGCAGCAATTCTATTCAATATCAGGAAGATATATTTCAAGAATCTAAGATCATCTTATATACAGATTCCGAAGAACAATTTCATATAGGTAACAAGGTAGAGGCCAGGGGAGAGGTGTCTTTTTATCAGGATGCAAGGAATCCGGGGAATTTTGATCAGAAACGGTATTATCAGATCCAGGATATTCATGGCATGATGTGGGGAGAGGAGATTCGTATTGCAGACGCGGGCATATGGAGATGGAGAGACCGGCTTGCAGCCCTTAGGAGGTATTGGGGAGAAGTCTTAAAGGATGCTCTGGGTGAGGAAGACGGAGCGGCCATGGGGGCGATGTTGCTGGGAGAGAAGAGCGGGATGGATTCGGAACTTAAGACGCTGTATCAGGTGAATGGGATCGGGCATGTATTGGCGATCTCGGGGCTGCATCTGTCCTTTATTGGGATTGGGATGTATAAGATATTGCGGAGAGTTACAGGGTCTTATCCGGTTGGCGGGGTGTTTGGCATCTTATTTCTGATGCTGTATATTCTTATGATTGGGTTTACGGTATCTGCGGTACGGGCGCTGGTGATGTTTCTGTTCCGTGTGGGAGCGGATATTGCGGGGAGGCATTATGACGCGCCGACGGCGCTTTCTGCGGCGGCGGTTGTAGTGCTGTTGTGGCGGCCGCTCAGTCTGTATGACGGTGGGTTCTGGTTGTCTTTTGGGGCAGTTCTGGCGATTCTTTCTGTGGTGCCGGTGGTGCAGGAAAGCATATCCGTACATATATTGCGCAGTAACAGACAGAAGATCAAGATGAAGACAAAGGTGATTGTACAAGATGATATATCTGTATATGCATCATGTAGTACAAATGTTTTGCATAGCGGTCCGGTGCAGATGCCAGATAATAGGAAGGAAGGGACGCAGAGTTGCCAAGGGCAGAATAGGAAAGGAGAGACGCAGAGTTGCCAAGGGCAGAATAGGAAAGGAGAGACGCAGAGTTGTCCAGGGCAGAATAGGAAAGATGGTTTTCTGTCCGAGTATCTGATGGGAGTCTGGGGACATGTATGGCAAATAATTATCCAGGGATTGACAGCCAGTGTCGGCATCAATCTGGTCATCCTTCCGATTTTGCTTTATTATTTCTTTGAATTTCCGCTTTATTCTTTTATTCTAAATCTCTTTGTAATCCCGTTGATGTCAGTACTGTTATTTTTGGGAATGACAGGAAGCCTGTTTGCGATGTGGCTTGTTCCTGTATCTGCATTATTGTTTTGGATATGCAGTAAAATTTTGTGGATTTATAAGATGAGCTGTGAGATAACACTTCATTTGCCGGGAGCGAGGCTTGTGATTGGAAGGCCTGAGATATGGCAGATTGTGGTATATTATGGGATTTTGTTTTTGGGACTGATTCTGCTGAGGTATATCGCATCAATGAAGGAGCAGGATAAAGAAGAGGAGGAAAGAAGTCAAGGCTATCAGAGGTATGGAAAGGATTGGAGATCCAAACAATCTGACAGAGCGGATAAATCCATCAGTTTTAATAACAGAAAGAGTGAAAAAACGGGCAGGAGTGCGTGGAAAGAGTGGCCTGTGGTTTTTCTGTGGGCAGTGGGAGTTATGATTTTAATGACTCGTTTTGGAGAGTCAGGAAAGCTTACGACAGCGATCTTGGATGTGGGGCAGGGAGATGGGATCTTCATGAAAGGACCGGAGGGCGGCACCTATCTGGTGGATGGCGGAAGCAGTGATGTGAAGAAAGTTGGGCAGTACAGGCTGGAATCATTCTTAAAATCCCAGGGAGTCGGAACGCTTGATTATGTGCTGATTTCCCATGGCGACAGTGATCATATGAACGGTGTGGAAGAGCTGATTGAGAGACAGGATATCGGTGTGAAGATCCGGACGCTGGTGTTGCCGGTGCAGGAGGTGTGGGATGAAGCTTTGACGGGGCTGGCAAAGAAAGCAAGGGATTATGGGATCCGTGTAGTTGTGATAGAAGCTGGACAGAGTATCCGGGAAGGGGAAATGGCAGTTACGTGTATACAGCCGGGGAATACGGGAATAAAATCAGAGGATGCCGGGTCACGGCAAGAAAATACTGTGCCAGAGACAGGCAGTATAATTCCTGTGACCGCGAAACTGGAACCGGGTAACGGGTCATCTATGGTATTGGCTGTGCGGTACGGGCAGTTTGATATGCTGTTGACTGGGGATACAGAAGGAGAAGGAGAAAAGCAGCTAACAAAACGGTTGGAGGCAAGCTATCAGGATTGTATGTGGGAGATCCTTAAAGTGGCGCATCATGGTTCAAAGAATTCATCAACTGAAGAATTTCTCCGGCTGGTTCAGCCTACGTATGCGTTAGTTTCCGCAGGACAGGAGAATCGGTATGGGCATCCGCATCAGGAAACACTAGAAAGATTAACAGATGTTGGCAGCAAGGTTTATTCTACACAGGAAAATGGGGCGATTATCGTGGAGGTGGAGGATGGGGGACTATTAAGAATGGAGAAATGGCATAGATAGACTGAAAAAGGGATACTATGTAATGGAATTTCTATGGAAATGCCGCTGTTAAATTGTTATAATGTATTTGGGAATAAACTATTGTAAAAATGTAGTTTATGAATGGAAAGGATGTGGAAGAAAATGGACAGGCGAAAGAAACTTCCTATCGGAATTGAAAATTTTGAGGATATTAGGAAAGAAGATTTTTACTATATAGATAAAACAGGGTTCATTGCTGAATTACTCCATAATTGGGGAGCAGTGAATCTGTTCACTCGCCCCAGAAGATTTGGAAAAACGCTGAATATGAGTATGTTGGAACACTTTTTTTCGCTGAATGGAGATAAAAGTATTTTTGAGGGATTGGAAATTTCAAAAGAAACAGCAGTTTGTGAAGAATATATGGGAAAATATCCGGTTATTTCTGTTTCGTTGAAGGGAATTGATGCACGAAACTATGAAATGGCATTTCAAATGGCAGTTCAGATTATAAAAAGAGTTCCTGCAAAAGTACAATATCTTTTGGAGAGCAATGCTTTAAGTGAACAGGATAAAGCAGAATATCGAAAGCTTCTGGATGATAATATGTCAGAAGCGGTATTTTGTAATAGTTTGAGAGTATTATCAGGATTATTAGAAAAATATCATGGAACTAAAGTTATCCTGCTGATTGATGAATATGATGTTCCATTGGCAAAAGCCCATGCAAACGGATACTACGATCAGATGATATCTTTAGTTCGGAATCTGCTTGGAGAGGCGCTGAAGACAAACAGCAGTTTAAAATTTGCGGTGCTGACGGGATGTCTACGGATTTCAAAGGAGAGCATTTTTACCGGGCTTAATAACCTGAAGGTGTTGACGATTGCGGATGAACGTTTTGATGAATACTTCGGTTTTACAGATAAAGAGGTGAAAGAACTTCTGGAGTATTATGGTGTGACGGAGCACTATGGGGCAGTAAAAAGATGGTATGACGGCTACCAATTTGGGAATGTAGGAGTGTATTGTCCGTGGGATGTATTGAACCATTGTGACAGGATCAGGAGCAACCCAGATGCACAGCCGGAAAATTATTGGATTAATACCAGCAGCAATGACGCAGTGAAACGGTTTATTCAGGAGTCGGCAAATGCTGCGACCAAGCGGGAGATTGAGAACCTGGTGGCAGGCGGGGTTATTACGAAGGAAATTCACCAGGAACTCACATACCCAGAGATTTATGAGACAGTAGACAATATCTGGAGTCTGCTCTTTACCACCGGATATCTGACTCAGCGGGGAAAAGCAGAGGGAAGGCAGATGAAGCTGGCGATTCCCAATCGGGAGATACGGGATATTTTCGAAACGCAGATTATGGAGTTTTTTAAAGAGAATGTCAGAAAAGACGGAGAGATGCTGACACGTTTTTGTGATGCATTGCAGAATGAAGATACAGAAAATGTAGAGAAGATTTTTACAGAATATTTAAGGAAGACCATCAGTATTCGTGATACGGCCGTAAGGAAAGATATGAAGGAGGGCTTTTATCATGGTGTCCTGCTTGGAATTTTAGGAGTGAAAACCCAGTGGGGGATTTCTTCCAACCGGGAGATGGGGGAAGGCTATGCAGACATCCTTGCGGAACCGGACACCGGTGATATGGGAATCATCATAGAAGTAAAATATGCCCATGACGGAGATCTGGAGAGGGCATGTAAGGAAGCATTGAAACAGATTGAGTATACCAGATATGAAGATGACCTGGAAGACGATGGGGTAGAGAATATTCTGAAATATGGGATTGCATGCTATAAAAAACGATGTAAGGTCATGCTGGCAGAAAATGGATAAAAATGAATACAGGCACATGAAAGCTCTGGAGCGAATATGTTTCGGGGCTTTCTTTGTACTTGTGAGCTGAGATGGGGATATCTCGCACCTTAGCATTTGTAACCAGATCATTAAGTGTTTTTCGCAAGAGTTTCAATCGATTATTGATAATTTCAGACAAATAGTTCACCTGAATAAAATGGAAATGTTTCTCCCCGGTTGACTTTTTTGCAGAAAAGTGGAATACAGCTCGATTGATAGGAAATTCTTTTTTTATTATAATGAAGAAAAGAGGTAATACACTAGAGGGTAAGGAGAACAATAACAGTATGGACAGATTAAATTTATCGGACAATATTATCCGGCTAAGGCGCGAGCGGAGGATTACTCAGGAGGAGCTTGCAGACTTCCTCGGAGTAAGTAAGGCAGCAGTATCCAAGTGGGAAAATGCCCAAAGCACGCCGGATCTTATGCTTCTGCTCGAACTTTCTGCCTATTTTGGCACGACGATAGACGAGCTGATCGGGTACAAAGCAAAGCTTTCCAAAGAGCAGATCCGCCGCTTCTATGCGGAGCTTGTAAAGGATTTTGCCAGGCTTCCTTTTCATGAGGTCATTGAAAAGACCCGCACTCTGGCCCACAGGTACTATTCCTGCCACGCTTTTTGGCTGCAGCTTACTGTATTGTACTTGAACCATTACATGCTGGCAGAGTCAGAAGAGGAACAAAAACAGCTTTTAGAGGAGGCTGCTTCATGGTGTGACCATATTCTGGAAAGCTGCAGCGATGTAAGCATATGCAGTGATGCTTTGGTTTTGAAGGCTGGTATCAGCTTATGGCTTGGGAAAGCGGCTGAAACGATTACTATGCTGGAGCCTTCTTCTGACCCCGCCCGTCTTGCAGGGCAGGACGGAGCCATACTGGTCCAGGCATATCAGATGGCGGGGGAACATGAGAAGGCAAGAGCCTATATCCAGGCAAGGGAATGGCTGGATATTCTGAACCTGGTCGGTGATGCCGCAATATCCCTGGCTTTATACCAGGACGACATAGAGCGGTGCAAAAAGACGGTATGCAGGATCAGAAATGTAATGGAAGCCTACCGGCTGGAGAAGCTCAATCCCAATCTTGCCGCACAGTTCCATTATCAGGCGGCGGTCATGTATGCAGCAGGCGGGGAGGAGGAAGAAGCGCTGAAGGCCCTCTTCCTTTTTGAGAAATGTGTTGACGGGCTCTTACGGGCAGAGAAGGTTGTACTCCACGGAGATGAATATTTTGACCGTTTAGACGCATGGATTGAAGCCCTTCCATTGGGAAAAATGGCCCCAAGAAGCAGGAAATTCGTTTTTCAGAATCTGCAGGAAGCGTTCAGCCACCCGGCTTTTGAGGCTCTGAAAGAGAATACGGATTTCCAGAAGATACTGCAGCATTTTGCAAAAGCTGACACATAGAAGGCGAAGATGAGAAGCAGCTGCAGAGACGTTACTGTTCACACCCTACGGGTGCTCCAGTAACGGCATCCGGCCATTAAAAGTCACCTTCGGTGAGGGACCGGATGCCAGACAGCCACTACTTCTTTGGCCGGACACCGTGCAGCGTAGTGCACAGTGCCGTGTGAACAGTAACACAGAGACTGCTCTCGTAAAACAGGAGGAAAACAATGCTTATTATCAATCATTTGACGAAACACTATAAGGGCAGCAGCAAGGGTGTCACGGATCTAAGTCTCCATGTGATGCCGGGTGATATCTGCGCATTCATCGGGCATAATGGAGCCGGGAAGACAACGACACTGAAATGCATTGCCGGGATCCATGGATATGATGCGGGAGAGCTTCGGATCGGAGGAATCAGCCTTCATGATGACCCGCTTGCGTGCAAACAAATGACGGCGTATATTCCGGATAATCCGGATCTTTATGAGTATCTGACAGGCATCCAGTATCTGAACTTTATTGCCGATATTTTCAAGGTTCCGGCAGGAGAGAGGAAGGAACGGATCCAAAGGTACGGGGATGAATTTGAAATAACGGAATCCTTTGGGGATCTGATTTCTTCTTATTCCCATGGTATGAAACAGAAGCTTGCAATCATATCTGCGCTGCTGCATGAACCAAGGCTGCTGGTTTTAGACGAGCCTTTTGTGGGGCTTGACCCGAAAGCTTCCGTTATCCTGAAAGACAGGATGAGGAAGCTCTGCGACGGCGGAGGCGCCATATTCTTTTCTACCCATGTGCTGGAGGTGGCTGAGAAGCTCTGTAACAAGGTAGCGATGATCAAGGACGGACGCCTGATTGCCGAAGGTCCCATGGAGGAGGTTGTAAAGCAGGGCAATACTCTGGAGTCCATTTTTATGGAGGTGGTAAATGATGTTGGCGCAGATTAGGATTATGGCCAGGCTGGAGTTATGTAATCTCCTTGGCATAAATGTTTTACGGTTCACAAAAGACAAGCGTAAAAAGAAGAGGGCTGTAATGCTTTCTGTCCTCTGGGTACTCCTGATTATTATGCTGCTTTTTTATGTGGGCGGCCTTTCCTGGGGACTGGTGGAGATTGGAGCAGGAGAAGATGTTCCGGCTTATGTCATCGCCATATCCAGCATGCTCATTTTCGTCTTTGGAATCTTAAAGGCGGGAAGCATCATTTTCCGGAAGCAGGGATATGATATGGTAGTTTCCCTGCCTGTAAGGAAAGGAGCGGTAGTGCTTGGACGGTTTTTGCGCATGTATACGGAAAATCTGCTGATGGCTGCTCTGGTACTGCTTCCGGGGATTGCGGTGTATGCATGGCAGACGAGGCCGGATGTATCATTCTATCTGTGTGCGTTTCTTGGGATATGGTCAGTGCCGTTACTGCCAATGACAGGGGCGGTCCTTATCGGGGCGCTGGTTACGGGAATTTCCTCCAGGATGCGGCATAAAAGCCTGGCGGCGTCAACGCTTACGATAGTATTTGTTTTTGCTATTATGTATGGTTCTTCGAGCCTTACATCAATGGAAGGGATGGAAAGCCTGGAGATTATGGAGGAACTGTCCGGAATGGTTTCGGATATGCTTGGGAGATTCTATCCTCCTGCCGTGCTGCTTGGGACAGCGATTGTAAATGGGGAAATCGGCCGGTGCCTGATGTATACAGGTTTATTTCTGTCTGTGTCTGCCGTGGCGGCGGCGGTCGTATCCGCCTGTTTTCAGTCCATCAGCCGGAATCTGTATACAACGGCGGCAAGGCATGACTATCAGATGGGCGATCTGAAAGCAGACACGGCGCTGATTTCCCTGTGCAGGAAGGAATTCCGGCGGTATTTCTCATCGAGTATTTATGTATCCAATACGATCATCGGACCGCTCATGGGCTGTGTCCTATCGGGGGCGCTTCTTTTTACAGGCCCGGAGAGGGTGAAAGAGCTCCTGCCGGTTCCGGTCGATTTGGCAGTAATCGCGCCGTTTCTGCTGGCAGGCACTTTTTGTATGATGACAACTGCAGCCACATCTGTTTCCATGGAAGGGAAGGAGTGGTGGCTTGTCAAAAGCCTGCCGCTGACGGCAAGGGTGGTTCTGGACGCAAAGATCCTGATGAATCTGATCCTGATGCTGCCTTTTTACCTTGTGTCGGAGGTTTTCCTGATCCTTGCATTAAAGCCGGGATTACAGGATAGCTTCTGGATGATGGTGATCCCGGCGGTGATCCTGCTGTTTGCCTGTGTATACGGGATTGCCGTTAATCTGCATTTCCCGGTCCTGGATTGGGAGAATGAGGTGAGCGTGGTCAAACAGAGCGCTTCAGCCGTACTTGGAGGCATGGGCGGGGCTGTCCTGGCGCTCCTTGGCGGCGTGGGCGCCTGTCTGGTTCCGAAGGGATATTCCGGGGGATATCGGGCTGTTCTGTGTGTGCTGCTTCTTGGGACAGCAGGTCTGATGTATCGAAAGAATAACCGCATAGATTTGCGGGAACTTTAAGCAGAACAGGACGGATATTATGCAATGTTGCTGCCTGAAAAAGAAGAATAAATTTGGAAAGAAAACCCTGAAGCAAGTATGCTTTGGGGATTTTCATTTTTTAAGCACAAGCGGGGAGGGGAGGCGATATTATAAGAGTATAAATTTGGAAAACAAGGAAATATGGAGAAAATTAACAGGTTTTTTATTTCCCGGAATCAATTGGAAAATGAAAATACTGACAAAAAGCAAAAAAGTCGCAAATCAAACAGTTAACTGTTGACAATTTTAACACGGTAAAGTAAAATAGCATTTAGAAGAAGGAGAGAGTAGAGAAGATGGGGTCAAAATATCATATTGTAACTCTGCGAGAGCAGGTAAACAGCTATATCAAGTCCCGTATCATGAATGGAGAACTAAAATCAGGAGAAAGGATCAACGAATTTGAACTGGCAGAGGAATTGGGGATCAGCAGAGGGCCGGTAAGAGAGGCGCTCAGACAGATTGAGCAGGAGGGTCTCGTTTCATACGAGGCCAATAAAGGGTGCAGGGTTAAGAAACTCACAATTAAAGAGATCTATGAGATGAGTCTGCTGAGAGCGGACCTGGAGATACTGGCTGTGAATGTATGTGGAGGCAATTATTCCGACGGCACGCTCAAGGAGATGGAGGGGCATGTTGTAAAAATAGATGAATATGACCGGCAGAGAAACCTGGGAAAAATCATCGAAGAGGATCAGATATTCCATGAATTATTGGTACAGGAGCCGGGGCTTCCATATTTGCTGAAATTGTGGCATATGCTGGACGTTACCAATATTGCGGTGTATTCCACATTGGATTCGTTGAATCTGCTTTGCTATGGAAAGATCGGAAGAAATCACAGGGATCTTCTGGATTGTGTGAAAACCAGAGATGTCGATGTTATTACAGAGAATTTGAGACACCACTATATCAGTGTTTCCGAATTTGTTAAAAAGATTATTGAGGAATAGAAAGAGAGGGCGCTATGTATAATTATCCCGTTGCAGAATACAGACTGCAGGAAATAAAATACGGAAGACACGTTGTTAAGGATGCGTATGAATGGATGCGCGATGCCGCCGCACAGGATACTGTTTCATTTACCAATGAGCAGAATGTATTCACGGATCAATATTTTATGAATTATCAGAGTTGTCTGGAAAAATATCTGGATGAACAGCGGGCGATGAACCGGAATTTGATGTATCGTGAAATCGTAAGGACAGCGGGCGGGATAACGGCATTGGGGGTATACAATGACGGCATTTCCCAGAGTGTCAGATTGAATGAAGATTTTTCCGTAAGAGAGGTGATTACCGATTCTGATTTTATGGAAGGAGTTCATGTATACGGTATATCTCCGAATCCGGTATATAAGAATTTGGCGGTTTTGCATGTTCTCAGGGACAAGGCGGAAAGAATGAGCGGACTGGTATATGATACAGAAAGTAAGAAGGTTCTGGCCGAGTTGAAAGATACCTTTTCGGTAAGCTGGTCCGCATGTGGAGCGTATGTGTATTATTCCAAGGCGGAACATCGCAGAGACGGAACCATCGAGAATACATTACGCAGATACTGTGTCGGCGCGGATGAAGAAGCGGTACTTTATACACATCAGGGGCACGCGGCCTACGGTTCTGTATATCCGCTGGATGAAGGCGGTGTGATTGCCGAGTTTGCCGTCGATTATCATGCGGGCGATCTGGTCATCTGCGAAGACGGACAGCAGATGATTGAGGTCCCATATGACGGGAACGACCGCACATACATAGGGACAAGCGGCGGCCGGCATTTTTTCTTAACGGATGAAGACGCGGCGCTTGGAAAGATTGTGACAATTGAGAGAGGACAGGGATTCCATACAAAGCAGACATATATTGATGAAACAGATGAAAAGATATCGCAGGCCGGCATAAATCAAGGGAAGATTATCTGTATCTATGAAAATGCCGGTTCCCAGAGTATCTGTGTATATGATGAGGAGAGAAGACGGCGGGATATCAGGCTGCCCTGTGTTTACGGGAAGATTGGTATTGCAGAACGAGAGTTTGCTTCTGATAAGCCGTTGTTTTCATATGAGAGTTTTTCCGTCCCGGCAAGTGTCATGGAGCTGGATCTTGAGAATTATACGGCAGGCACAGTCTATGAAAGTGGTCCGGCCTGTGAAGACGTGACAGAAGAACTTACCTATTACATGTCTTCTGACGGAACGCGTCTGCCGGCGTATATCATCCGAAAGAATGATGTGAAAAAAGATGGTGATAATCAGACGCTTTTCTACGGATACGGTGGATATAACGCGACAAACTATGTGAGCGCGCGCGTATGTGGTATGACGGTTGCCAACTGGATTGAAGCGGGAGGAATCTACGTACACTGTATTATACGTGGCGGCGGAGAATTTGGTGAAGACTGGCACAGAGGCGGCTGGAAAGAAAATAAAAAGAATGTATTTGATGATTTCTGCAGTATTGTAGAGGGAGTGATCCGTGACGGATGGACAAGACCGGAAAAAATCGCAATATGCGGGCTGTCAAACGGCGGTCTGCTGATGACGGCGCTCATCACAAGAAGGCCGGATCTGTTTGGATGTGTGATAGCATCCGTGCCGCAGACGGATCTGCTGGGATTCGTATATGACGACCGCGGCCCCATGTATATTACAGAGTATGGGGATCCACGGACGGATGACATGTTTGAGTATATGAAATCATACTCTCCGTATCATAACATAAGGGAGGATGTATCATATCCGGGCATTTATATTCAGGCAGGTGCGATGGATAATAATGTTCCGGCTTATCATGCCAAGAAGTTCGCCGCAAGGATGCAGAGTCTCCAAGGGAAGAGGCCGGTTCTTCTAAGAGTACTGCCATACGGGAGCCATGATCAGGGGATGGGGGAATATTTCCATCGAACGATAGCGGAGATAAGGACATTTATTGATATCGAACTGGCGCTTTATCCGGCCGGGAGTTCAATTTCTGACTGCACAAAGCAACAGGGGGCAGGAGACGAAGGTAATGAGTAAATACATATTTAGAAGAATATTATCAATTATTCCAACGATTTTAATTATTGTCTTTGCGATATTCTTTATTCTGGATCTGACGCCTGGAACGCCGGGACGGGTAATCCTGGGAGTGACGGCGACGCAGGAGCAGGTGAATAATCTGGATGAGGCGCTGGGATACAACCGGCCGGTGGTTGTAAGATATTTTGATTATCTGATCCATGCGGCGCAGGGAGACTTCGGCGAGTCTTATGTAAGCCGGCAGCCGGTCGTTGAGATACTGGCTCCAAAGTTTCCAACGACATTGAAGCTTGCCCTGCTGGCCGTCAGTATTTCGGCATTGTTGGGAATCCCGCTGGGGATTATATCTGCGCTTAAGCCGAATTCATTTCTGGATAATACATTGACGACTCTGGCGTTGTTTTTTGCAAGTGTTCCTTCATTTTGGCTGGGACTTATGTTTATGTTAACGTTTTCGCTGGTATTAGGATGGCTTCCGTCAAGCGGTATCGGTACATGGAAGCATTATGTGATGCCGGTCATCACACTTGTTTTACCGTCGGCAGCCTACCTTTCGAGGCTGACAAGATCTACGATGATAGACGCCATTAATCAGGATTATATCAGGACGGCAAAATCAAAAGGAGCGGCCACGCCCCGGGTGATGTTTTTGCATGCTTTGAAGAATGCGATGATGCCGGTGGTCACGCAGCTGGGAATGAGCTTTGCGTCGCTTTTAGGCGGCGCGTTGATTATCGAGATGGTATTTGGACTTCCGGGATTCGGATCGGCAATTGTAAATGCAATCAAGACCAAAGATATTCCGATTGTTATGGGAGGCATTATATTCTTATCAACCGTGTTCATTCTGATCATGCTGGCAGTTGATCTGGTATATGCGTTTATTGATCCTCGTGTAAAAGATATGTATGAATAAGAGGGTGCGATTATGTTTAATTTATTCAGAAATAAGAAGCTTGTAAAAAATACAAATCCAACGCAGGGACAGTTGATCTGGGAAAGATTTTGTAAAAATAAGATGTCGATGTTTGCGCTGATGATTCTCACAGTGATTATCCTGGCCGCAATATTTGCGGATGTTATTGTTGATTTTGAATCCCGTGCCATTGCGCAGAACGTAATGGAAAGGATGGAGAAGCCGTCGGCAGAGCACTGGTTTGGAACAGATAATTTAGGAAGGGATCTTTTTGCAAGAGTGATACACGGTGCAAGATATTCTATGATATTCGGTATTGTGTGTACAGCGCTGGCGTTGTTTGGCGGCTGCATATTTGGAGCGGCCGCAGCGTACTTTGGAGGGAAGATCGATTCTGTTATCTGCCGTATTATGGATACGTTTATGTGTATTCCTTTTATGCTGCTTGCCTTATCACTTGTATCGGCGCTTGGATCGGGGTTAAAAAGCATGACGATCGCAATGGTCATTGCAAGTGTTCCAAGTTTTACGAGAATGATACGTTCTATTGTACTCACCGTAGTAAGGCAGGATTATATTGAAGCGGCAAGAAGCTGCGGTTCCAGTCATCTGTCTATTATTTTTGGACATGTATTACCCAATGCGATGGGGCCGATCATTGTGAATGCAACCATGAATGTTGCAGGACTTATTTTATCGGCTGCAGGGCTTAGTTTTATCGGTATGGGAATTCAGCCTCCGAATCCGGAGTGGGGATATATGCTGTCGGAAGCGATGCCATATATGCGGCTGGCGCCGCATCTGGTAGTATTTCCCGGTCTGGCAATCATTATTACGGCTCTGTGTTTCAACCTGTTAGGAGATGGGCTGGCAGATGCCTTTGATCCAAAGAGAAGAGGATAGTGTGAGTCAGGATGGCAGCGGATCCGGAGCGCCGTCTGATGGATTATGATAGACGCCTAAGAAGCGTTTTCATATATGAAATTTCATGAAGGAGGAGAAGAAATGAACAGAAAAAGAATGTTGGCGTTTTTGCTGGTATTGGTGATGGCAGCAGGTATATTTGCAGGATGCTCCAAAGACAATTCTGACAAATCGTCGGGGAATGCAGGGGAGAAAAAGGGGAAGGATACACTTGTTATCCTGGATACACAGGTTGTAGAGGCGTTTGATCCGCTGAATACTGCTTTGAATTACAAGCTTGAGTGGCATCAGCTTTTTGATGTGCTGATTGAATTTCAGGAAGACGGAAGCATGGGGCCGGGACTTGCAGAAAGCTTTGAACCAACAGAGGATGGAAAAGGTTATATTTTCCACTTACGAGATGATGTAGACTTCACAGACGGAACACACTTTGACGCAGAAGCCGTGAAATACTGTGTAGATAAGATCAGAAGCTTTGAATTGTCTTCATGGGTGACAGCTTATATCGGCGAGGCCGAAGTCATTGATGAGTATACGGTTAAGATCAATAAGGCGGCTTCACACACCAAGCTTCTTGAGTTCTTATCAGAGTACTTATATATCGTATCTCCTACGGCATATGAGAAGGATCCGGATGGGTTTGCAAAGAATCCGGTTGGATCCGGAAGTTATAAGTTCAAGGAAATCGGTGCGGACGGATATATTTATATGGAAGCAAATGAGGATTATTTCCGCGGAGAACCATATTTTAAGAATCTTGTATTCAGAACTCCGTTAGACCCGTCAACAGCAGTTGTTGCACTCCAGAACGGGGAGATTGATATAGCGTTAACGATGCCGCAGGATCAGGTTCAGATTATAAAGGACGATCCGAAGTTTCATGTAATCAGTTCCTCTGGATGGGGTGTGAAATCTGTCTTCTTAGAGGGGCCGAATCTTATGAATGACCAGAATCTACGCAAGGCGATCTATCATGCGGTCAACCGCGAGAATGCGATTGAATTCGATAATGCGCCGGATGGGGCAAAGCCGGCAGCCAATATGTATTCAGAACGTATGATGGGCGACCATGCGGATTTCATGGATATCGGGGGATATGACCCGGAACTTGCGAAAGAATATCTGGCCAAATCCGATTACGATGGAAAAGCGCTGAAATTGACCATTACAACAGATCTGGCGAATATTGCTCAGTCTGTTCAGGAAGACCTGAAAGCAATCGGAGTGCAGACCGAGATCAACCAGCTTGACTCCAATGCGTTCTAGGCGGCGTTTGCAGACGGAAGCTGTGATATTACGATCGCAAGCTGGGGATGTGATTATGCTTCATTGGAAGAGCAGATGGGATTCCATGCGGGAACGGGTTACTATGGGGAAATCTTATACAATACGCCGGAATTTGATCAGATCTTAGCGGATGCTGCGAATGAATGGGATGAAGAAAAACGGGGAGAACTGTGTGAAGAAGCTCTGAAGCTTACACATGATTTTGCGAATATGGTCCCAATCTATGAAGATACGATGACGAACGTATATAATGCTGAATTAGACGGTGTTCAGGATATCTGGTCGGCAACATATAATCTATATTTATATCAGGTAAAACTTAAATAAGATTGCATACCGTGTATGAGGAGAGGAAAGCTGTGGTATTGATTGAAAATGGAAATGTACATTTCCCAAAAGGCGAGACGAAAAAAGTTGATATTCTGATTGAAGGAGATAAAATTGTTAAGCTTGGGGAAAAGATTTCGGTGGATGCAGAGCATATAGATGCGTCAGGGTGTGAAGTGTTTGCCGGATTTATTCTCCCGGCGACCAGTGTGGGAGTCTATAATTACGCCGATCTGGCGCACCCGGATTCGGAGGAAAAATCTACGCCGGTCAATCCCGATCTGCATGTGCGGTATTCGCTGGATCCGGCAGAAGTAAAGCTTCAGGGGTATGAAAGACATGGCGTCACGGCGTTTGGCGCGGTGCCGGGCGACCCGGCGCTCATAGCAGGGCAGATTGGCGTCTATCATACGAGCGGAAGGACTGCAGCCGAGATGGCCGTTTCAGAGGATGTGGCCTTAAAGGTGAATTTTATCCCGAGTGTAAAAAGAACATTTGCATCCCGGGATGTGATGCCCATGACGAGAATGGGGATGGCTTCGATGCTGAGAAATGAGCTGAAAAAGGCGTCGTTGAAAAAAGAGGACGACGCCTCGTATGATCCCGGGCGGGATGTTTTATGCAGAGTGCTGAACAAAGAACTGCCCATACTCTGTAATGTCAGGGAGAGGTTTGATATAGAGACCATATTAGGGATTCAGAAAGAATTTGGGTTCAAATTGATTCTGATGGGGGCGTATCAGGCAGATTCATTGCAGGAGAAGCTTAAGGAAGCCGGAGTATCCGTATTGCTGGGGGATTTGATTGACGGAAGCCTTGTGACATATTTTGACGCGGATATTCCGGCTCTTCTTAAGATGTCTAAGAAGGTACTGACTGCTTTTTCTAACAATGGTTCGGGGTACGAAGGACTCCTGTGGAGTGCGGAGAAGGCAGTGAGAAACGGCCTTAAGGTGGAACGGGCGATAGATATGCTCACGATAAATACTGCTGATATACTGGGTGTTGGGGATAAGACCGGATCAATAGAAGCAGGAAAATATGCAGATATCTCCATCTGGGATGGTCATCCGTTAAAAACGTATGATGCACATATAAAGGTTTGTATGACTGCAGGAAAGATCTGGAGGGCAGAACAATGAGTATGCATATAAAAGACGCCATGATTTATGATATGGAGGGGAATGCTCCTTTTAAAGGGGATATCTATATTGAAGACGGGAAAATTGCACAGATTGGAACAGATCTTAAGGTCTGTGCGGATGAAGTGATTGATGCGGCAGGCCTTGTCGCGCTTCCGGGATTTGTAGATGCACATTCTCATCTGGGCGGGTTCCATATGTTGAACTATGATGAGTGTGATTTCAATGAGATGACAGACCCGGTAACAGCTGATGTATGCGCCATTGACGGATGTAATATTCAGGATAAATGCTTCATGGATGCCTGCAAAGGCGGCGTAACCACAATGTGCATTACGCCGGGAAGCGGCAATCCGATTGCCGGACTTGCTTTTATTGCCAAAACAGCCGGAAAGGATGATATTCATGAACTCGTAATGAAGAATCCGTCTGCCTTAAAGCTTGCTTTCGGGATGAACCCGATCGGCGTATATGGGAAGAAAAACCGGATGCCGATGACACGCATGGGGGTTATCAAGGTGATGCGGGACGCTTTTCATGAAGCAAAAACGTACATGGAAAAGAAAGAAGCGGCAGGGGGAGACGCTGCAAAGATGCCGGACTACGATGGGAAGCTGGAAGCTATCTCACTGGCGCTTAGTCATCAGATTCCGCTGAAAATACATTGTGAACAGTTTGATATGATAACGGCAATTGAACTTGCAAAAGAATTCGATTGTGAATATACGATTGAGCATGCATGGGGAGCAGAGTTCTACCTTCCGGAATTGAAGGAAGGAGGAGGAGCGGTGAATTACGGTCCGGTAGGAGTGCCGACCGGTTATGGAGAGCTTACCCATGCGAACATTGCAGAGGTAAAGATGCTGGAAGAGGAAGGAATCCATGTTTCCATTATGACAGACGCGCCGATCACCATGCCGGAGCTGATCTATATTCAGGCAGGAGAGGCCGTCCGGCGGGGATTGTCACATGAGAGCGCTCTGAAGATGATAACCATTAACCCTGCAAAAACGCTGCATGTGGACGACCGCGTAGGCTCAATTAAAGCCGGCAAGGACGGAGATATTGTGCTGTTTGACGGCGTGCCGGCGCTTGAGGTGGCGGCAGGGGTGAAATATACCATTGTAGAGGGCAGTATAGTATATAGAAGATAGGCGGGGAGAAGGTTATGTCAGATACAAATAACGAGCTCTTGAGAATAAGTAAGCTCAGAACAGTGATTAAAGGCAGGAATGGAGATCTGGTTCCGGTGGACGGCGTGGATATCTGTGTCCCGCCGCATGCTGCAGTGGGGATTGTGGGGGAATCCGGATGTGGAAAAAGTATGACGGCAATGTCTATCATGGGTCTGCTTCCTAAAAATGTAAGGATTGCATCCGGAAGCATCAAACTGGATGGAACAGAGTTGACAGAACTTTCTCAAAAAGAGATGCGTAAGATTACAGGAGACAGAATGTCTATGATTTTCCAGGAACCGATGACAAGTCTGAATCCGGTAATTACGGTGGGGAAGCAGGTGAGGGAAGCAATCATTCTCCATCGGAAGGTATCAAAAGCAGAAGCAAAAGATATGGTAATTGAGATGTTTAAAAGCGTAGGGATTCCCGAGGCAGGGAGACGTTACCACTCGTATCCCCATGAACTTTCAGGGGGCTTACGTCAGCGTGTGATGATCGCCATGGCGATGGTATGTGAGCCAAGGCTTCTGATTGCCGACGAACCGACAACCGCTCTGGACGTTACCGTAGAAGCCCAGATCTTACATCTTATGCGGAAACTTCGTGATGAAAAAAATACATCTATCATGATGATCACGCATAATCTGGGTGTGGTCGCAGAGATCTGCGATACGGTTTATGTGATGTATGCAGGGCAGGTTGTAGAGCATACGGATGTATATGAGATTTTCAAAAATCCCTGTCATCCATATACGGAAGGACTTATGGGATCCCTTCCTACCATTAACAGTAAAGAACGATTAAAAAGTATTCCCGGAATTGTACCGAAACTGGATCAGCTTCCCAGAGGTTGTAGATTACATGAGCGGTGTAAGTATGCGACTGAGAGATGCAGGAACGGGATGCCGCCGTTATATGATATAGGAAATGGACACACAGTCCGTTGTTTTCGCATGGAAGCGAAAGGAAAGGCGGTGGAATAGATGGAAGATAAGCGTATTCTTGTAAGCGCGAAGAATCTGACAAAAACATTTAAAGTAAAAAACGGAACGGTAAAGGCGGTCGGCGGCGTGGATATCGAGATATACAAAGGAGAAACGCTGGCGCTTGTAGGAGAGTCCGGATGTGGGAAATCAACGCTTGGAAGACTGCTTCTGCGCCTGATTGAGCCGACCTTTGGTGAAGTGATGTTTGACGGAAAAAATATCACGGCAATGAATCATAAGGAAATGCAGCAGATGCGCAGGCAGATGCAGATCGTGTTTCAGGATCCGTACTCTTCGATTGATCCGAGGTTTTCTGTTAAGAGAATTATTGGGGAGCCGCTTAAGGCATATAAGGTATTTCAGACGAAGAAAGAACAGGAAGCGTATATCAGAGAACTGGTCGAAAAAGTAGGGATTCATAAAGAAGATATGGAGAGATATCCGCATCAGTTTTCCGGCGGCCAGAGACAGAGAATCGGGATTGCGAGAGCGCTGGCGTTGAAGCCGCAGCTGATTGTATGTGATGAGCCGGTCTCTGCACTGGATGTCAGTATTCAGGCACAGACGCTGAATCTTCTGCATGATCTGCAGGAGGAGTTCAATCTGACGTATCTGTTTATCTCCCATGATCTTGCGGTTGTCAGATATATATCTGACAGAGTATGCGTGATGTTCCTGGGGAAGATCTGTGAGATCGGAGACACAGAAGATATTTACAGGAATCCCAGGCATCCCTATACGTATTTCCTGTTATCCTCAACTCCAAAGCCGGATCCGCTGAAACGTAAGGAGGACAAGGAGATACTTTCGGGAGAAGCGCCAAGTCCGATGAATCCGCCGTCGGGATGCCGATTCCATACCAGATGCCCGTATGCAAAAGAGATCTGTGCGAAGGAGGAACCAGCGCCGGAAATGGTGGAAGGAAGGCTTGTGGCGTGTCATTTTCCGCTTAAAGAGCTGAAATGAAAAATTTCCACTTGTACGATTAAAATGTCGTTCAAGGGACGGAAGTTGGGAGACGCCCTTCCTAACACAGACTGGGCAACACTCCGGTGAGCTAACGACTAACTGCGACTAAGACTCTCAGGAAAGCCTTCGAGCCTAAGTCTTCGTAAGTCGTGGATCTCACCTCCGTTAAGAACGCCCTCGAATGTCTGCTTTTAGGAAGGGCGTCTCCCAACTTCCTGTGCACTGGAAATGGATTTTCAACTATATAGGTGGGAAATTTCCACTTGTACGGTTAAAATGTTGTTCCTAAGGAATCCGCCAAACCTATCTGGTATCCTTTAGGATAAGTCGAGTTTTGTCGGTATTTCGGCGAGGAATCTGGTTAATTCAGATTCAGTTTCTTCTGCATCAGCAGATGGGTAACCGTATAGGCGCCGATTGCCAGGATGATCTCCAATACAAGCGAAAATAGAAATAATCTTGCATACACCTGATAGATCACGCCGTCGTTTGCCATCATTACAAAAGAACTCTCATCCGCCGCGTGGATGAAGGTCGACATGGAATAGGCCGTGCCTGCAATGCTGCTGATGATACTGACGATGGTATTGATGACAAAGTAGACGACCACCGCCCCAAGCACCCTGTGATTAGAGAACAACTGTCCGATTGCAATGGATGCGTAGATGATTACGACGTTGCCGACTGCCGATACGATAAACAGGACAGCGAATGCAACCAGGATCTTCCCATAGCCTGTGGAAGCAGGAAAGCCCATGGCTCTGAGCAGTTCATCCCGGCAGGCGGTGAAGTCATCCAGAACCGGCCGTGTCAGAACCAGGATAAATAAGCTAAGGATGACCATCATCATATCAAGCAGCATCCATACACTTCCGGAGACCGTCTTGGAAATCAACAGCTGTCCTCTTGTGACGGGGAGCGTATGGGTTAGGTAGCCTTCGTCGGAATACAGATTCTTGTAAAAACAGATTGCAATCATCAGCATCGTCCCGAATACTGCCGTCATGAATAATATCACATATATAATAATCCCGATTATCGTTGCGGCAACGCCTGCGTCAGAAAGTCCGGCGGGATTTTCCATAAGTCTTCCGACAAACAGAAACCTTCCCAGAGCTGCGGTAATCAAAAGCATCGCGTGGATTACGATCAGATAATGGTTTAACGCTTTAAAATCATATTTCATTAATTTCCCTAACATCTGAATACCTCCCTGAATAACATATCTACGGATTTCTTCTGCTCCATACGGATATCATCTACCGGAGCGTTTAATACCAGCTGGCCGTTTTGCAGGAACAGTACGCGGTCCAGGATATTTTCAATGTCCGAGATCAAATGTGTAGACAGCAGAATCGTCGCGTTCTCATTATAATTGGTAAGGATCGTATTTAAAATATAGTCTCTGGACGCCGGATCGACGCCGCCGATCGGTTCATCCAGAATATAGAGGGAAGCGTCCCTGCTCATCACCATGACCAGCTGTACCTTCTCCCTTGCGCCTTTGGACAGTGTACGAAGCTTCGCGTGAAGCTCGATGCCCAGCGCCTCCAGCATCTGTTTGGCGCGATTTCTTTGGAAGTCCCCGTAGAAGTCTTCAAAATAAGAGATCAGATCGGCAACCTTCCAGGAAGGCGTAAGATAAGTGCGTTCCGGCAGATAAGATACAATCTTCTTCGTCTCTGCGCCCGGTGTGCTGCCGTCGATACGGATATAGCCCTCCGTAGGAACCAGCAGATCATTGATCAGCTTGATCAGAGTAGTCTTCCCGCTGCCGTTCGGACCAAGGAGCCCTATGATCTGTCCGCGTTCCAGGGACAGATTCAGGTTCGATAATGCCATACGTCCGTTACCATAGGATTTGGACAGGCCGTAACATTCTAAAATAGGTTTCATGCTTTCCCTTCCTCCTTTAATGCTTCATTCAAAAGCGCCAATATCTCGTCGTCTTTTAGTCCGAGATTATGCATGCTTTCGATAAATTCCGCGAGATAGCGTCCCGCCCGTTCCTTCTTAAGTTCTCTTAGCAATTCTTCATCCTCCGTAATAAATCGTCCGCTGGTTCGCTGGGAGTATACCAGACCTCCCCGTTCCAGCTCGGATAACGCCTTCTGCATCGTGTTTGGGTTTACCGCGGCTTCAACTGCCAGTTCCCGCACGGAAGGCAGCTTGTCGCCCGGTCTGTACCTGCCTGAGATAATGTCCCTCTGAATCCGTTCCATTATCTGTAGATAGATCGGTATATTATTATCCAGATTCCATGTCATCGTCATACCTCCTGTCTGACTGTCATATTGTATTAAGTTAATAATACAATAATACATTAGTACAGTTTTGTCAAGCAGAAAATCAAATATTTTCGGCTTGTAAAAGTGAAGATTCTACATTATACTGAATTTGAAGGCTGTTTAAAAATAATTTTTATTTTTCATAAGAGAAGATGGAGGATGATAGATATGGTATATGAGGAAGTATTGGCGAATGCAAGAACATGTGTAGGGGAGATCTGCAAGGCGTGTCCGGTCTGCAACGGCAAGGCGTGCGGTGCAAAGATACCGGGACCCGGCGCGAAGGGGACGGGAACCGTAGCAATCCAGAACTATGATGCATGGCAGAAGTTATGTGTGAATATGGACACAATCTGTGAGAATAAGCCGGTGGATCTGACATTTGAAGTATTTGGGCAGACCTTTAAGGCTCCGGTCTTTGCCGCGCCGATCGGGGCGATGAAGCTTCATTACGGAGACAAATACGACGATCTGGAATATAACGATATCCTGGTATCAGCCTGCGCAGACGCGGGGATCGCCGCATTTACAGGCGACGGAACCAATCCGGCGGTCATGGAGGGAGCGACGAAGGCCATCAAGGCGGCAGGCGGCAAGGGCATTCCCACGGTGAAGCCATGGGATGTGAATACGTTAGATGAGAAGTTCGCATTGGTGAAAGAATCAGGTGCATTTGCCTGCGCGATGGATGTGGACGCGGCGGGTCTGCCGTTTCTTAAGAATCTGACTCCGCCGGCAGGCAGTAAGTCCGCGGCAGAGCTTAAGGAGATTATTAAGAATGCGGGAGTGCCATTTATCCTTAAGGGTATTATGACCGTGAAGGGCGCGTTGAAGGCGAAAGAAGCAGGCGCTTCGGCAATCGTGGTGTCCAACCACGGAGGACGTGTGCTTGACCAGTGTCCGCCGACTGCAGAGGTGCTGCCGGAGATCGCGGATGCAGTGGGAAAGGATATGAAGATCTTCGTGGACGGCGGGATCCGTTCGGGCGTGGACATGTTTAAGGCCCTTGCACTGGGAGCGGATGCGGTACTGATCGGCCGTCCGTTCGTCACGGCCGTATACGGCGCGGCGGCAGAAGGCGTTCAGGTCTACACGGCAAAGCTGATCTCCGAGTTAGAGGATGCGATGGCGATGTGCGGCGCACATTCTCTGGAGGAGATTACGAGAGATATGGTAAGATAGTCCATGAAAAGTCTGAATGAAGATATCAAGTCCGGAAGTTTCAAGAATGTCTATCTTCTGTACGGAGAAGAGGCGTATTTGAAGAAGCAGTACAAGGACCGGATGACGAAAGCCATGCTGCCGGACGGGGACACGATGAATTATGCCTATTATGAAGGAAAAGGAATCAATCCGGCGGAGATTATAGACCTGGCGGAGACGATGCCCTTTTTTGCCGGGCGGCGTCTGATTGTGGTGGAGAATTCGAATTTCTTCAAGAGCGCGGCGCCTGAGCTGGCAGATTATATGAAGAATATACCGGAGACCACCTGCTTTCTGTTTGTGGAAAATGAAGTGGACAAGCGGGGGAAGATGTATAAGGCGGTGAAGGAGAAGGGGCGTATCGTCGAGATGGGGCGGCAGGACGAGAAGACGCTGCTCTACTGGATCGCGGGAATGGTGAAGAAGGAAGGGCGGCAGATCAAGGAATCTACCGCCCGTTATCTGGTGTCCAAGACCGGGACGGATATGGAGAATCTGGAGAAGGAACTGGAGAAGCTCTTTTCCTATACTATGCCGGATATGCATGGATCTGTGTCAGAGGGGACGGCCGCCCGTGAAGGCGGGGACAGAAGAGAAGCAGGTAATGCAGGTAATGAAGAGAAGGATGAGAAGGCAGAGATTACGGTAGAGGATATCGACGCCATCTGCACGACCCAGATTTCCAATAAGATCTTCGACATGATCGAGGCTGTGGCGGCAAAGCAGCAGAAGAAAGCCTTGAATTATTATTATGACCTGCTTGCGTTAAAGGAGCCGCCCATGCGTATCCTCTATCTTCTGGCGCGGCAGTTCAGATTGCTTCTGCAGGTGAAGGATCTGATGGAGCGGGGCAATGATAAGGCGCAGATTGCGAAGACGGCGAAGCTTCATCCATTTGTGGCGGGCAAGTATATGCAGCAGTGCAGGACCTTTGGCAGGGCGGAGCTTCGTGAGATTATGGAGGAAGCCGCCGGTACGGAAGAGCTGGTGAAGACGGGGCGGCTCAATGATGTGATGAGTGTGGAGATATTCATAGTGAAGTTCAGTGCTTAGAGCGTGTTAGAAAATTGCTTTTTGCCCCACAATTTGTGGGAGATTTGTGCCAGATGATAGCTTCGTCACCGTTGATTGTGCAAGGCTGTACTACGCTTTCTTTTGTTGTAAATTTTTATTCTGCATGGTATACTGGGCGGAGCAGCGGCAGGATGCAAAGTAATTTTGTTTTTAATATCACACATTAAGAAGTAAGGGGAATGATAGCAGTGGCAGGAATAGATCAGAGTAAGATTCGTAATTTTTGTATTATCGCGCATATAGACCATGGGAAATCCACCCTGGCTGACCGTATTATCGAGATGACGGGGCTTCTGACCAGCCGGGAGATGCAGTCCCAGGTCTTAGATAACATGGAGCTTGAGCGGGAGCGGGGGATTACCATCAAGGCGCAGGCGGTGCGCATTGTCTACCGGGCGAAGAACGGGGAAGAGTATATCTTTAACCTGATTGATACGCCGGGACATGTGGATTTTAACTATGAGGTATCCAGAAGCCTTGCGGCGTGCGACGGGGCGATTCTCGTCGTGGACGCGGCCCAGGGCGTGGAGGCGCAGACGCTGGCGAACGTCTATCTGGCGCTTGATCATGATCTGGACGTGATGCCGGTGATCAATAAGATTGACCTTCCAAGTGCAGAGCCGGAGAGGGCGATCGAAGAGATCGAAGATGTGATAGGGATCGAGGCGATGGACGCTCCGCAGATCTCGGCAAAGACCGGGCTGAATGTGGAAGAAGTGTTAGAGCAGATTGTGGAGAAGATTCCGGCGCCTGAGGGAGATCCGCTGGCGCCTCTGCAGGCATTGATCTTTGATTCTTTATACGACTCATATAAGGGAGTGATTGTGTTCTGCAGGATTAAGGAAGGAACAGTGAAGAAGGGAACGCCGATTCTTATGATGGCTACGGGGGCGAAGGCAGAGGTTGTCGAGGTAGGATATTTTGGCGCCGGACAATTCATTCCCTGTGACGAGCTTAGCGCAGGCATGGTTGGATATATCACGGCGAGTCTTAAGAATGTGAAGGACACCCGCGTCGGAGATACGATTACAAATGCGTCGAATCCGTGTACAGAACCGCTTCCGGGATATAAGAAGGTGAATCCCATGGTATACTGCGGTATGTATCCGGCAGACGGAGCCAAGTATCCGGATCTTCGGGACGCTTTGGAAAAATTGCAGCTTAACGATGCGTCTCTGCAGTTTGAGCCGGAGACCTCTGTTGCGTTAGGGTTTGGGTATCGCTGCGGCTTCCTGGGTCTTCTTCACCTGGAGATCATCCAGGAGCGTCTGGAGCGGGAGTATAATCTGGATCTGGTGACGACGGCTCCGGGGGTTATCTATAAGGTGCATAAGACCAACGGCGATGTGATCGAGCTTACCAATCCGTCCAATCTTCCGGATCCGTCGGAGATTGAGTATATGGAAGAGCCTATGGTGAAAGCGGAGATCATGGTCACGTCGGAGTTTATCGGGGCAATCATGGATCTGTGTCAGGAGCGCAGAGGGGTCTATGACGGGATGGAGTATATCGAGGAGACCCGTGCGGTGCTTCGGTATCATCTGCCGCTTAACGAGATCATCTATGATTTCTTCGACGCGTTGAAGTCGCGCTCCAGAGGATATGCGTCTTTTGACTATGAGATGGACGAGTATGTACAGTCTGATCTGGTGAAACTGGATATCCTGATCAATAAGGAAGAAGTGGATGCCTTATCCTTTATTATTCACGCGGATACGGCGTATGAGCGCGGACGTAAGATGTGTGAGAAGCTGAAAGAAGAGATCCCAAGACAGCTCTTTGAGATTCCGATCCAGGCGGCGATTGGCAGCAAGATTATCGCAAGGGAGACGGTCAAGGCGATGCGTAAGGACGTGCTTGCCAAGTGCTATGGCGGAGATATCACCCGTAAGAGGAAGCTTTTAGAGAAGCAGAAGGAAGGAAAGAAGCGGATGCGCCAGGTGGGCAATGTTGAGATTCCGCAGAAGGCATTTATGAGTGTGCTGAAGCTGGATGATAAATGATAATAGGAGCAGGCAGTGAAACCATTAGAATTATATGTGCATATTCCTTTTTGTATTAAGAAATGTCTGTATTGTGATTTCCTGTCGGCTCCTTCTGCCGGGGAAGAACGTCAGAAGTATGTAACGGAACTTTGCCGGCAGATTCGTACTTACAGAAAGATGGCTAAGGCTTATCATGTTGTAAGTATTTTTATCGGCGGCGGGACGCCTTCTATATTGGAAGGAGAACAGACAGGCGCTGTTTTTGATGCTATCCATGATACATTCGTACTTGATGAAGACGCGGAGATTACGATAGAGATGAATCCGGGGACGGTGACGGAAGAGAAGCTTAAGGCTTATCATAAGGCAGGGATCAATCGGCTGAGTATTGGTCTTCAGTCTGCGGAGAATGAAGAATTGAAGATACTGGGAAGGATCCATACTTATGAAGAGTTTCTTGATACATACCGTCTGGCGAGAGAGACGGGGTTCAGGAATATCAATGTGGATCTGATGTCGGCGATTCCGGGGCAGAGGCTGTCTGGATGGGAGGAAACACTTAAGAAAGTTGCCGGATTAAGACCGGAACATATCTCCGCATACAGCCTGATCATCGAGGAAGGAACGCCGTTTTATGAAAAATACGGCGGAGGGCGGGATAAACTTCAACTGCCGGATGATGAAGAAGAGAGGGAGATGTACCGGAGTACGAAGAAGATTCTGGGTGAGTATGGTTACCGGCGGTATGAAATCTCTAATTATGCGTTTCCGGGATATGAATGCAGACATAATCTGGGCTATTGGAACCGCACGGAATATCTGGGGATTGGAACCGGGGCGGCGTCGCTTCTGAATAACCGGAGATGGAATCATGGAGAAGAGCCGGTGATATTAAGTATACAGGAACAGATGGAAGAGTATATGTTTCTGGGACTCCGCAAGATGGAAGGGGTGTCGAAATCGAAGTTTGCCGGAGAGTTTGGGCGCGGGATGGAAGAGGTCTACGGGAAAGTGTTAAAGAGGATGTATGGGCTGGAGTTGATGGAAGAGGCCGGTGATTTTGTACGGCTGACAGAGCGTGGGATTGATGTCAGTAATGCGGTGATGTGTGAGTTTTTGCTGGAGTAAGATATGCGGCGGCTTTGAATATGGAAATCACACGACTGCAATGATAATACTATTCGGAAAGTAATTTCATTTGGCGTCAATGATAGTAAACAACATTGCATACATGGGGGATCCAATCTTTGGGGATGTCTTGCGGCATCCCCTCCTTTGCACCTGCGTCCGTTCTCACATCCGAAGCACAATCCCCACACAGGCGCCCGCCGCGATCCACACCAGTGGATGCAGCTTCCCAAGCTTCTTAATCTGCAGAAGGGCAAATGCACCTACGCAGACGACGGCGTTTACCATATTCACCTGAATCTTCCCCTCAGCAGCCGATACAAGCGCAATCTTAAGCAGTTCCCACACTGCATATCCGATCAGGGCGGCGACAGCCGGGCGGATGCCGTAGAAAGCGGCTTTTACATGCTTATTCTCGCTGAAGTTCTCAAGAAATTTCGCAATCAGGATGATGATGATCCAGGCGGGGGCCGTAAGGGCAAGGGTGGCTACGATCGCACCCGCAACGCCGGCGGCGTTGTAGCCTGCATAGGTTGCCATGTTGATTCCCACGGGGCCCGGGGTGCTCTCACTGATTGCAACCATATTCGTAAGTTCACTTATGGTAAACCAGTCATATTTGCCGGTCAGATCCATCAGGAAAGGAAGGGTCGCCATGCCGCCTCCGATGGAGAACAGACCAATCTTAAAGAATTCATATGCAAGGATCAGATATATCATGCGGAACGCCTCCTTTCAAAATATTTGGCGATGATTCCGGTAAGTCCGGCAAGGACGATGACCACGGCAGTCGGAACCGGAGTAAAGCATGCCAGAAGAAACGCAATCACAAATACCAAAGCGCCTAATCTGTCAATAATCCCCTTTTTGGCCATGGTAAAGACTGTGTTCAGCATCAGAGCGCATACGACAATCCGGATTCCGGCAAGTGCGTGGAGCACCACCGGCATATGGATGAAATTATTAAGAATTGACGCAACCAGGCATATGATGATAAGGGACGGGGATACCATGCCAAGAGTCCCGGCCACGCTGCCTAAGAAGCCCGCCTGTTGATAGCCTACGTAGGTTGCAGTATTGACGGCGATGATACCGGGGGTACACTGCCCGATGGCATATATGTCCAAAAGCTCTTCTTCTGTGCACCACTCATGCTTCTTTACGACTTCCCGCTGCAGCATGGGAAGCATGGCGAGCCCTCCGCCGAAGGTGAGGCCGCCGATCTTAAAGAAACTAATATACAGATCACTTATTTTTTTTGTTTTCATATGGTTGCTGCTCCTTTATAATTCTGTGTATTTCGGAATTTTCCATCCCTGCTCCCAGAAGCATTGGAAGGTTCCGGATAAGCCTGTAATCACAGAAGCTGCGCCATGATCATGGCGTAGATCTCCTGATTCTTCTTCGTCCAGTTGTTGGCGATGGTTTCAGCCTCCGCCTCGGTCGGCGCCGTCACCGTCAGATCGATCAAGGGCATCCGCTGTTCGATCACCTGGCATCTGACAGAGTATTCCATATTCGAATTACGGTAATAGTCAGATTTGACAGACACTTCATTTTTCAGTTCGTATTTTTTCTTCTGCAGGAAAGCATTGATGTCGTCCTGAATGGCGCGGGAGATGTCGTTCTTGAAATAGTATACGGTCTCGGCGCCTTCCTCGGTGATATGATAGAAGGTCCTGTTGTGCGTGGCCTCCTCCCGGACAAATCCGGACTCAATCAGCTCGGCAATCGCCTGCTGAAGCTTAAAATAGGTAGTGTAGCCCTCATCCAGAATAAATTCGGAGATCTGTGAATTCGTCAGCGGGAAATCCACCCGGTTCAGCATATACAGGATGATAAGCTTGTACAATTTTGAAGGTGTATCCATAGTCAGTTCCTTTCTTGGTTTCTAGTACAGCATTGCATTAATTCTTGATCTTCTTTTGTGACAACACGTGTGTTGAAAATTAGAGGCCGGTATTGTGTATACAAAATTAACTGGCAGAAAATGTCTTACCCTGCCAGAGGTCGTGCCTTTTCAGATAGGCATGCATCTGGTTCAGTACCTGACGTTTGCCGCCTGTCCAAAGCGGAGCGATCAGAAGCGGCTTAGGGCCGTCGCCGGTGAGCCGGTGTACGACGATATCGGGCCGCAGAGTACACAGACAATTGCCGATGATCTCAAAATATTCTTCCATATCAGGAAGAGGGAAGGGATGCATCTTGTAATATGCGGCAAGGTCCGTCTGCTCTAATATATGTAGTAACTGGAATTTGATCCCCTGGATATCCTGCGCATTCAGATATCGGACGGTGGCAAGCATCTGTTCCATATCTTCTCCGGGAAGTCCGAGGATGGTATGGACGATAACCGGAATGTGAAGCCTTCGCAGATCGCGGACCGCCTGATCGAATACAGGAAGTTCGTAGCCTCTGCGTATGAAACCGGCGCTCTTTGGATGGATAGTCTGAAGGCCAAGCTCCACCCACACGGGTTTGATCTGGTTCAGTTCATGAAGCAGCGCCAGAACTTCCCTGCCAAGACAGTCAGGACGCGTGGCGATGTCCAGAATCTCTACGTCCGGATGCCGGATGGCTTCGGTAAATACTTTTCTGAGATAAGAGACCGGGGCGTAGGTATTCGTGTATGCCTGAAAGTAAGCGATATAGGAGGAGCCCGGATACTTCTGCCGGATCTGGGACCTGCCCTGCTCAAGCTGCCTGGTGATGGGAAGCTTACGGTCAGCGGCAAAATCACCGGAGCCGCCCTGGCTGCAGAATATACATCCCCGGAAACCGGACGTACCGTCCCGGTTGGGACAGGTCATTCCCGCGTCCAGTGATATCTTATAGATCTTTCGTCCGTAAGTCTGCTTCAGGTAATAATCAAGAGAATAATACCGCTTCTCACCCCAGTATATGGCCATATCGTCTCCTTTCGGGAAAATCCTGTCGTGCCTGAGTACTTCTCTGCCGCCTTTCAGAATCAAACTGTATTTATCATATCATCCAAATGGAATCAAATCAATAAAAAGGCTTTTAAATTTCCAATAAATGTAGTATAATAACATCTAATTCCAGCTGGGTCGTTTCAGGCCCCTCAATCCCAGTGAGAGTATATATAGATATTGGTATGTCAGATATTTAGTATATGATTGGAAAATTAAAAACAGGAAAGGATCGTTTATTGATGAGAGAAAAGTATGAATCATTGCCGCTATCTACGCTCAAGGACCTTGCCAAAGCAAGAGGCCTGAAGGGGATATCTACGATGAAGAAAGCGGAGCTGGTTGAGCGTATGCTAGAAGAGGATGAGAAGGAGAAGCAGGCGTCGAGGGAAGCCGTCAAGGAGATGTCTGCGAATACAGGAGATAAAGAGGTTCATGATATAGACAGGCTTGACAGCGGGATTACGGCCTGCGGGATCCTGGAGGTACTGCCGGACGGATACGGGTTTATCCGGAGCGCGAATTATCTGCCGGGGGAGAACGACGTATATGTGTCTCCGTCACAGATTCGCAAGTTTAATCTTAAGACTGGGGATATTCTGGAAGGACATACACGTATCAAGACACAGCAGGAGAAGTTCAGTGCACTGCTATATTTGACTAAGATTAATAACATAGACCCGATGAAAGCAATGCGGAGGACGAATTTTGAAGACATGACGCCAATCTTCCCGGATGAGCGGCTTCGTATGGAGTGCGGGAAGACAAGCACTGCCATGAGGATCGTAGATCTTCTGTCGCCGATTGGCAAGGGGCAGAGAGGTATGATCGTGTCGCCTCCTAAGGCAGGTAAGACGACGCTTCTGAAGCAGGTGGCCTTATCGGTACGCAAGAATAATCCGGAGATCCATCTTCTGATCCTGCTGATCGACGAGCGGCCGGAGGAAGTAACGGACATCAAGGAGACCATAGAGGGAGATAATGTCGAGGTTATCTATTCTACGTTTGACGAACTGCCGGAGCATCACAAGCGTGTGTCGGAGATGGTGATTGAACGCGCGAAGCGTCTGGTAGAGCATAAGAAGGATGTAATGATCCTTCTGGACAGTATCACACGTCTGGCAAGGGCGTATAACCTGACGGTTCCGCCTTCAGGGCGTACGCTGTCCGGCGGTCTTGACCCGGCGGCTCTGCACATGCCCAAGAGATTCTTTGGCGCGGCGAGAAATATGCGTGGCGGCGGAAGTCTTACGATACTTGCGACGGCGCTTGTCAATACCGGAAGCAAGATGGACGACGTGATCTACGAGGAGTTCAAGGGAACCGGTAACATGGAGCTTGTATTAGACCGGAAGCTGTCTGAGAAGCGGGTATTCCCGGCGATTGATATCCCACAGTCAGGAACCCGAAGAGAAGACCTCCTTCTGTCAAGAGAAGAGCAGGAAGCAGTCGATACGATGCGCCGCGCCCTCAACGGTATGCGTGCAGATGAGGCTGTGGAGAATATCCTGAATATGTACAGCAGGACCCGCAACAACGCAGAACTGATTCAAATGGTAAAAAAGACAAAAATCATCTAGACAACATGGCGCTTTTGTGGTACAATAACAACGCTGTTTAGAAAACGAATTTAGTGGCGCAGCATTGTGCTTGCGGAAAATAAATCAAGAAGAGGTGAAAATCGTGAAAGAAGGAATACATCCAACATACCATCAGGCAACTGTAACTTGTAACTGTGGCAATACATTCGTAACAGGTTCCACAAAGGAAGATATCCACGTGGAGATCTGTTCCAAGTGCCATCCGTTCTATACCGGACAGCAGAAAGCCGCTCAGGCTCGCGGCCGTGTTGATAAGTTCAATAAGAAATACGGAATGGGTAAATAGTATTACAAGTATCGGGTTGAGGTTGTATAATCTCAACCCTTTTTGAGCGTGTTTGAAAATTGTTTTCTGCAAGATGTCGTCCCAATCTGCGTCAGACTGCAGGAATGAATGTTCAAACACGCTCTGGCGTAGATAGTATTTCCGGACAGTTCCTGAGGACAGATCCGGTTACACGAAAAAGAGGAGAGATAGAGAGATATATGAAGTCATCTAATATAGGCGGCCAGGCGGTACTGGAAGGAATCATGATGAAGCATAAGGATGATTATGCCGTTGCAGTGCGCAAGCCGGACGGTGAGATCGTTGTCTGGAAGGAGACTTATAAGAGTATTGTACACCGATGGAAGAGGCTTACGCAGATTCCCTTTATCAGAGGTGTGTTTAACTTTATAGATTCTATGGTATTAGGCATGAAGACGCTGACCTATTCAGCCAGTTTCTTTGAGGAGGAAGAAGAGGCAGAGCTGACAGAATCAGAGGCTAAGAAGCAGGAGAAGACGGAGAGCCTGCTGATGGGAGTGACTGTTGCATTTTCCATAGTGATGGCTGTCGCGATCTTCATGGTGCTTCCCTATTTCCTGTCGTCTCTGCTTAAGAGATATATCCCTTCTTATAGCGTGCGCACAGTGATTGAGGGGTTTATGAGGATTGGCATCTTCATACTGTATGTGCTGCTGATCTCAAGGATGAAGGATATCCAGAGAACCTTTATGTATCATGGCGCGGAGCATAAGTGTATCAATTGTATCGAACATGGACTGCCCCTTACGGTGGAGAATGTAAGGATCAGTTCCAGGCAGCATAAGAGGTGCGGGACCAGTTTCCTGTTTCTTGTGCTTGCCATCAGTATCATCATGCTAGTTCTGGTCCGGGCGGAGACTCCGCTTATGCGGATTGTGATCCGGATCGCGTTACTGCCGGTAATTGCCGGGATTTCCTATGAGTTTCTGAAGCTTGCGGGACGCAGTGACAATCCGGTGGTGAATCTGTTCAGTAAGCCGGGATTAGCCATCCAGAAGCTGACGACGAAGGAGCCTGACGACAGCATGATAGAGGTAGCGATACAGGCTGTAGAGGCGGTATTTGATTGGAGAGCATATGAAGCAGAGAATTTTCACACTGCGGCAGATCATTGAGGAAGGAACGGAATACCTTAAGACGGCAGGTATTGAAGAGGCGGCTCTGGACGCGTGGTATCTGCTGGAATATACGACCGGTATCAGCCGGGCCTCTTATTATGGAGAGCCGGACCGGATCGTGGATGAACGGCAGGCAAGGCAGTATATGGAATATATCGGCACGCGCGGGAAGCGGATTCCGCTGCAGCATATTACCGGAGAGCAGGAGTTCATGGGATATCCTTTCTATGTGGATGCGCATGTGCTGATTCCGCGTCAGGATACGGAGACGCTGGTGGAAGAGGCCGTGGGGATTATTTTGCAGACAGCCGTTTTGGGAGAGTCTGCCGGTGGAGATGAGGAAGGTGCGCAGATATGCGGGAGCCCGGAATACGGAAAGGTGAGGGTTCTGGATATGTGTACAGGATCCGGCTGTATTCTCCTTAGCATTTTGAAGCTTTGCCCGCAGGCAGAGGGCGTCGGATGCGATATCTCGGAAGAAGCGCTGGAAGTGGCGAAGAAGAATGCAGGACGGCTTGGTGTGGACGCGAAGTGGATACAGTCCGATTTGTTTGGTTCGCGGGATATATTAAGCGCCAAAGATGCACAGCGGTATGATATAATCGTCTCGAATCCTCCTTATATATGCACAGCGGAAATTGAAAGCCTCCAGGAAGAGGTACGTGTCCATGACCCGCGGATTGCCCTGGACGGCGGGGAGGACGGGCTGTATTTTTACAGAAGGATTGTAAGAGACAGCACTGCATATATAGCTGACGGAGGGTATTTATTATTCGAGATTGGATGCGGCCAGGGGAAGGACGTGGCAGGGCTGATGATGAGTCATGGATATCAGGATGTGACGGTCAGAAAAGATTTGTCAGGGCTTGACCGTGTGGTCATGGGCAGATACAATAAAGCGTAAGAAATGTAAGTGAAGAAAGAGATTCGGATAAGAAATATAAGAGTAAAAGAGATTCAGATTAAAAATATGAGAGAAAGATAAATTCTGGGAGGAAGAACTATGTTTGACAGATTAGAAGATCTGCTCATTCGAATGGAAGAGATATTGAGTGAGCTGCAGGAACCGGATGTGGCGAGTGACCAGGCGAGATTTCGGAAACTTATGAAAGAGCAGAACGACCTGTCTCCGATCGTGGAGGCATATAAGGAATATAAGACGTGTAAGCAGAACATCGAGGACAGTCTTCAGATGCTGGAGGAAGAATCAGACGAGGAGATGCGGGAGCTTGCCAAGGAGGAATTGAATGATTCCAAAACAAGGGTAGAAGAATTGGAGAAGGAGCTTAAGATCCTTCTGCTTCCCAAGGATCCCAACGATGATAAGAATGTTGTTGTGGAGATCCGCGCGGGGGCAGGCGGAGATGAGGCTGCGTTATTCGCGGCAGAAATCTACCGTATGTATCTGCATTATGCGGAGAACAGACGCTGGAAGGTTGAATTAGTAGAGTGTGAGGAGATTGGGATCGGCGGCATGAAGAATGTCACTTTTATGATTAACGGAAACGGCGCGTATTCCGTGATGAAGTATGAATCAGGGGTGCATCGCGTTCAGCGTGTGCCTGAGACGGAATCGGGGGGACGTATCCATACGTCTACCATCACGGTTGCGGTGATACCTGAGGCGGAGGAAGTAGATGTCCAGATTGATGAGAAGGATATCAGGATTGATGTCATGAGGGCGTCCGGAAACGGTGGTCAGTGCGTCAATACGACGGATTCCGCGGTACGTCTGACCCACTATCCGACGGGAATCGTAATCTACAGCCAGACAGAGAAGTCGCAGCTGCAGAATAAGGATAAGGCTTTCGCCCTGCTGCGCGCGAAGCTGTATGATATGGAATGCCAGAAGCAGCATGACGCCGAGGCGGAGGCCAGAAAGAGCCAGATCGGAACAGGCGACCGCTCTGAGAAGATCCGTACCTATAATTTCCCGCAGGGACGTGTGACGGATCACAGGATCGGCCTTACGCTGTATAAGCTGGATAAGATCATGAACGGAGATATCCAGGAGATCATCGACGCGTGTATCGCGGCGGATCAGAGCGCGAAGCTCGCCAACATGAATGAGTAATAAAAGCAGGCTGTCAGGGAATGACATTTGTATCCGGCGTATAGCTGCGATATCCAATCTTTCGCGGTATACGTTGCGTATATGCGGTCATTTCCCGGCAGCCTTTGTTTGTAGTACGAGTATATTTTACTCATACCTCTCATCAATCACCCGTTTAGATTTCTTCTCGCTTCGCGGAAGAAGTCCGAGCTCCACAACTTTGACAAGCGGCGTAAATCCGATACGGCTCTTGACAGTGCCGGCGATACGTTTTGCCAGGTCGAGGAAATCAACGCTTCCGTTTGTCTCTACATAGAGCCGCATGGTATCCCTTCCGTCCAGGTGTGAGATGCGGATCTGGTATTCGCTTGAGACCTCCGGGAATTCTTTCAGAATCTCTTCAATCTGGCTTGGGAATACGTTGACACCCTTTATCTTCATCATGTCGTCGGTTCTTCCCATGATGATATCCAGACGCGGATAATTGCTCCCGCATGGACATACTCCCGGGACAATGCGGGACAGGTCGTGGGTCCGGTAACGGATCAGGGGAGCGCCTTCCTTGACCAGAGTTGTGATTACGATCTCTCCCATCTCACCATCCGGTACGGGCTTCTGTGTGACCGGATCTATGATCTCGATATAGAGATAATCATCCCAGTAATGCATCCCGGTCTCGTACCGGCAGTTGATGCCGATTCCGGGGCCGTAGACTTCGGTCAGCCCATAGATATCATAGAGCTCAATGCCCAGTTCCTTACGGATCCGCTGGCGCATCTTCTCGCCCCAGCGTTCAGATCCTATAACGCCCTTCTTAAGATGGATCTTATCTTTGATTCCGCGTTTCTCGATCTCTTCTGCCAGAAGCAGGGCGTAGGAAGAAGTTGCGCAGATTACGGTGCTTTTCATGTCCATCATCATCTGGAGCTGCTTATCCGTATTGCCGGGACCCATGGGAATGACCATGGCGCCCAGTTTCTCTGCGCCCGCCTGGAAACCGATGCCTGCGGTCCAGAGGCCATATCCCGGAGTAACCTGGATGCGGTCTGTGTTGGTAATGCCGGCTGTCTCATAACAGCGGGCGAACATAACGGCCCAGTCCTCCACATCCTTGGCGGTGTAGGGGATGATGACCGGGAGTCCGGTCGTACCGGAGGAGGAATGGATCCTTACAATCTCTTCCTCCGGAGCTGTCATAAGCCCCAGAGGATAAGCTTCTCTTAAGTCATTCTTTTCGGAGAAGGGAAGCTTTTCAAAATCTTCCGGGGTGGAGATACTGGAAATACCTGCCTGTTCAAGCTTTTTTCCATAGAAGCTTTTGGCGCGGATGAGCGCCTGAATCTGTCTGTTTACCTGGCTGATCTGTAAGTCTGTTATCTGCATGATGTATGATTTCCTTTCTGTTTCGGATTATGTTTTACCCGGCACTTAAGTAGTCCGGTGAGAGTTCGCGTACGTACGCAAGTGCGCGGAAATTCAGCTCATGGAATCTCTCAGGCAGCCGCCCGCGGATTGCTTCTCTGATATCTGCCTCATCAAGGCCGATGGAACCGCTGTGGATGGCGGCGCCAAGAAGCAGGAGGTTAAGAACCTTGGAGGAGCCGATATCATGGCAGGCCTGTTCGGTATCTACGATAAGGAGCCGGGGGATGTACTTCTTAAGATATTCGATCATCTCATTGCCGTCATAAGGGGTTCCCGAAAGAGTGGCGGTAACGGGCATGATGGCCCGCCGGCTTACAACCACCTGTCCGCCTTCTTTCAGATAAGGGAGCATACGCACCGTCTCTCCCGGCTCAAAACCGATGATGACATCGGCTGTGCCTCTGGCAATCATCGGAGCATATAGCCCTTCTCCCATGCGGATGTGGCTTATCACGCTGCCGCCCCGCTGCGCCATACCGATGGTCTCGGCGCTCATGACAGGAATGTTCTTTTTCATGGCAGCGGCGGCAATCAGCTTGGACGCCAGCACGGTTCCCTGACCGCCGACTCCGCATAATACGATGTTTATGTTCTTATTCATGGCTGTCAACTCCTTTCGCATTGTCTGCTGTACCGGAAGGGACGATAGCCCCAAAAGGACATAGCTGGCTGCACAGTGTACAGCCTGTACAGAGTGAGCGGTCGATGCCGACATTCCCGTCTGCGGCGATCAGTGCGGGACATCCCAGTTCCCGGATGCATTTTTTGCAGTTTGTACATTTCCCGGAATCGACAGTCATCCCGCCCGAGGGTTTCGTGACGGCGATGCAGGGCGAGCGGAAGATAATTGCCTTGACGCCGGGTTCATCCGACGCGCGTCTGACACAGGATACGGCCGCATCGTGATCCAGAGGATCGACCGTCTCAACCGTCTTAAGGCCGATTCCGCGAAGAACGGCTTCGATGTCAATCTTATCCACAACGTTGCCCATCATAGTATGTCCGGTGCCCGGATGAGGCTGGTGCCCGGTCATGGCCGTGGTGGAATTGTCGAGTATGACCAGCGTCAGATCTGTCTGGTTGTATACGGCGTTGACGACTCCCGGGATGGCAGACGCGAAGAAGGTAGAGTCACCCACGAACGCGAAGCAGGCGGTATCCGGTTCAATATGCCCGACGCCCTGGGCGATTCCAAGCCCGGCGCCCATACAGAGACAGGTATCTACCATATCAAGAGGCATGGCGTTCCCAAGTGTATAGCAGCCGATATCTCCGCAGAAAATAGTCTTCCGGCCCCTCATGGCGGCCTTGACTGCGTAGAAGGAAGCCCGGTGAGGACATCCGGCACAGAGCACCGGCGGACGTACCGGGAGGGGCGGGATGTCCCGGGCTGAGTCCGCCTCAACCGGACATTTGGGGCATAGATCCTGTGACTGGCTCTGTCTGCCGCCGGATACAGGAGAATCAGTTCCCGGCTGGTTCTGCTGCCGGTATCCAAGGAAATCCATGATATTCTGGCGTACGCTGTCCTGTGTATTCTCTCCTGCGTTCGGCACATGAAGGGTCAGTTTCCCGCAGATCTTCACAGGGAGATGATGCTTTCCGCACAGACAGAGAAGCTCACGCTCGATAACTGGGTCAAGCTCTTCGATGCAGAGAACCTCGTCTAGGCCGTCAAGGAACTCAAGCGCCAGCTTCTCCGGGAAAGGATGGGGCGTGGCGACCTTAAGAAAACGGACCATCCCGGTCAGGTTGAGGGTCTCCATGGCATAGGTGAAGCTGATCCCTCCTGCGGCAATCCCCCGTTTTACAGAAGAGGGGCATTCGTCTGCTTCCGGATAAATGTGGTTCCGCCTGTATGCGGAGAATCTATCTGCCAGTTCGGCATTTCTTGCTTCAATACGCATATGGTTCTGATACGAAAGCCTCGGGAAGATCACCCACCGGGAAGTGTCCTTTACAAAGCCTTCCGGGTGATGCACGGCGTATTCTGACGGATCCTTCACTGTGATGGAAACATATCCGTGGCATACTCTGGTAGTCGGCCGGAAGAGGACGGGTGTGCCGTACTCTTCTGAATATGCAAATGCTTCCTGTATCATCTCATATGCCTCCTGGGCAGAGACCGGATCGAAGCAGGGAAGCTTGGAAAATGCGGCAAAATGCCGGGTATCCTGTTCGGTCTGGGAGGAGATTGGTCCCGGATCGTCGGCTGCCAGGACGACCATACCGCCCTTGACTCCGATGTATGCAAGACTCATCAGAGGATCGGAGGCTACATTCAGCCCGACCTGCTTCATGGTTACGAGGGTGCGTGCACCAGCATAGGCTGCGCCGGCGGCAACCTCCAGGGCGGTCTTCTCATTGACCGACCACTCTACATAGGTGGATTCTCTCCGGTGTCTTGCCGCTGTCTCAAGCACCTCGGAGGAAGGAGTTCCCGGATAACCGGATACCAGATTCACCCCGGCGGCGAGGGCGCCCATGGCAATGGCTTCATTGCCCATTAAAAATTCTGTATGCATAATGATTCCTCTCTATTATGAATTTATAAATATATTTTGCTGATGAAATCATATCACGAATTCACCGGATTAGTCTGTCAAGCTCCTGCCTGCCATTCTTATAGGAAGAAGAGGCTTCCTGATACAGACAGTTGTAGAAATCTACTGCAATCTGCCGACGTTTTTTGGCAAGTTCTGTCGCCCTGCCCGTGAAAAAATGTGAGTACATATTTTCCAATTTGTACTTATATTCTTTGAAGAAGGATGGCTTGGGGTCGTCTTCGCCGGTGGATACAGTGCCGTCAGGCAGCAGAGAATATAAGGGTTCGGATACGATACCCTTGTAGATCAGGGTCCTTGCTATGCCTATGGCTCCAACGACATCCAGCTTGTCGGCATCGAATAAGATTTTCGCCTCCAGGCTCTGGGGAGGCGCCTCTTTGCGGAAGCGGTGAGTCAGGATACACTCCCCCACCTGCCCGGCAAAAGCAGTCCCAAATCCGTGTTCCATCAGAAAATCGTATGCTTTGCGGCTCCCCAGCACAGCGTGACATTGTCCGGGATGTTCAAACTGCTCTTTCCGTCCGATATCATGCAGCAGGCAGGAAGTGATCAGGATGTCGTAATCAACATGCTCTTCTGATCCTGCGATTTCCAGAGCATTGTACAATACCCGGTAGATATGTTCCTTGTCGTGCGCGCTGTCATCCATGCAGGAAAGCATGAAATTCTCTAAGAGCGTATAAGTTTCTTTGGTCATTTTGATATCCCCTTTGCAAGTTTATATCACTGATTATACAATAGAAAGAACGGATGTTCAATATTTTTCCGCCTGTATGGTTAAAATGTCGTGCGGATTGCGAAGCAGAAGGCGGGGATTGGAGAACATGAAGAAGCGGAACCGGAGCGGTTCGAGGTTATCCGGCATTATTGACAGGACCAGGCGTTGATATAAAGTATGAGGTATGCTAAGATGAATACAGAAAGATAAGCATGACAGAAAGGGGCGAGTGACGATATGGAGCGGAGAAAGAAGCTGCCAATAGGGATTGAATTCTTTAAGGACATGCGTACCCGGGGCTATTACTATGTAGACAAGACAGGATTTATCAGAGAACTGCTGGATACCTGCGGAAGTGTAAATCTGTTCACGAGACCGCGTCGTTTTGGGAAGAGTCTGAATATGGACATGCTTAAAGCCTTTTTCGAGATTGGGACAGATGCAGCGCTTTTTGAAGGATTAGAGATTTCGGAAGATACGGATAGATGTGAAGAATATATGGGAAAGTTTCCTGTCATTTCTATTAGTTTGAAGGATGTGGAAGGGGAAAGCTATGAGATTGCATATGATAATCTGGGCATAGCCATCAGTGAAGAAGCAGAGAGATTTGATTTCTTGCTTGACAGTACCAGATTAACCCATACAGAAAAGGAAAAGTTCGTTCGATTGATGAAAGGAGACTTTGAGAAACCTGCTTATCTGCATAACAGTCTGCGTCTCCTGACAAGGCTTTTGCATAAGCATTATGGAACTCAGGTCATTGTGCTGATTGACGAATATGATGTACCATTGGATAAGGCATATCAAAATGGATATTATCCACAGATGGTACTGTTGATACGTTCTGTATTCAGTCAGGTGTTAAAGACGAATAACAGTCTGTATTTTGCAGTGATTACGGGATGTCTTAGAATTGCAAAGGAAAGTATTTTTACGGGACTTAATAATTTTAAGGTAAGGACCATTGCTGATCTGTCGTATGCTGAATATTTTGGGTTTACAGATAAAGAAGTCAGAGAAATTCTTACTTACTATGGGCTGGAAGACAAATTCGGCCTGATGAAGGAATGGTATGACGGGTATCATTTTGGTCAGGTCGATGTATATTGCCCGTGGGATATACTGAATCAATGTGATAAATTCCTCGAATCACGGTCTGCTCCGATGGAACCGCACTGGGAGAACAGCAGCAGTAATGCGGTTATACAGGATATTATTGAACATGCAACGAGTACCACCAAGGATCAGATTGAGGCATTGATTTCCGGAGATGTGATAGAGAAAGCTTTGATACCGGAATTGACCTATACGGATCTTGACAGCCAGGATGTGGAAGTCAGACAGACATACTTGTGGAGTGTTTTGTTCGCGACAGGCTATCTGACCGTGGAAGAACGACTGGAAAATGGATTTTACAGGCTTGTAATTCCTAATCGGGAGATTCTGGGTATCTACGAGAAGAAGATTCGGTCATGGTTCAAGATTGAGGTCACGAATAAAAAGGCGACTTGAACGCGCTTGAAAATGGAAGGGGTGTCATGAAATCATCAAAACGGATGATAGAGTGATATCCCTGATTTTATTTAGCCTACCTGGGTTCATATCCCGCAGCGGGGTGGTTCATTTCCGTGGTCAACGAACTGGGAGGGTATGCCTGCATACGCATTTGGCAGCTGCCGTGAGGTCTTTGGCTTCAGGAACAGTAAACTGTATGTTATGTTCCTGAAACCATATGACAGGAATCCCATATTGCTGTTTCTGGAAAAAGGTTTATAATCTAAGATGAGTTATGAAATTCAAAGAGAAGACAGGCTGAGAGGAAAGAGGAAAAGACATGTACCGGATTGCCATATGTGATGATGATATCAGGATGCGCCGTTTTCTGCGCCGGGCAGTTGAAGAATACGAAGCCGTCTGCGAGGTGGATGAATTTGCGGACGGAATGGAGCTTCTTTTACAGGATACACAGTACGATATCCTGTTCCTGGATATTGATATGCCCCGGATAAACGGAATTGAGGCGGCAAGGAGAATCAGGCAGACGGACCGGAGAGTGAAGATTATCTACGTCACAGGGTATCAGGATTATATGAGCCGTTCCTTTGCCGTGCACCCCTTCTCCTTTCTGATAAAGCCCGTAAGTCAGGAAGAGATTATCCGGCAGATTGGGGAAGCGCTCCTTTACAGCAAAGAAGAAGAGCAGGAGAAGTTATTGCGGTTTCAGACGATGGAGGGTGTGGAAGAGTTTCTGCCGTCTGATATCTATTACCTGGAATACCAGAGCCGGAAACTTCGTTTCGTCACGAAGCAGGGAGAATGTATGGTCCGGGGGAAGATCTCGGAATATATGGAAAGGCTGGCGCAGTATGGTTTTGCCTCGCCTCATAAGAGTTTCGTGGTCAATCTCTGGCACGTGAAGGCAATCCGGGGATATGATATTGTCATGATGAACGGAGACAGGATTCCACTGTCACAGAAGCGGTCCGTACAATTCCGGGGAGAGCTTGGGAAGTATCAGGCAGACCGGTTGTGAATCATAGAGTTCCATTTGGTCAGCTGGAATAGGAAAGCGTGTCTGAAGATTTATACAGGAATGTTCCGGAGAGCATATTTTGTATTAAGAAGAGGGGGGGAAGCTGTGAACTGGGTGGAATCGGCTATGTGGAATGGAACGCTTGCAGTCATGGAAGCGGCGGTGCTTACGCTGTGCACATGGTTTTTCTTAAGCCATATGGAACAGAGTATTGACGGAAATAAAAAGATTCGTTTTGCAATGTTTCTCCTTTACGGAATCGGATATGCCGGACTTACATTCGGGATGAATGGCAACCCTTATATCAATCTGGCGCTTCCGGCTTTCATGATCATAATGACGGCGGCGACGGGTTTCTGTATGTACAGCCGCAGAAGGCTTAGCTGCTTTTATTATTTTTTGTTCCCTGTTACTATCATAGCGGCGCAGATATTGATTGGTTATCTGGTGCTTGGCTATATGTCGGCACGGTGGGGAACCTTTGTCTTCGATTATTATCTGGCGAATGTGATGTTGATTATCCGGCAGCTGACAGAGATTCTTCTGACCGGTATGTGGGTGGTGATGCTGAACCGGCAAAAATACGAGGATGTGAAGGGAGTCTGGTTTGCCGGGTTGTTCCTGCCTCCGGTGGTCAGTGCATTCATCATATTTTCCCTGATCTGTATTGGAAATGTATTTATGCAGATGTACGGGGTATTCCTCATTATAACAGATATTCTGCTGCTGGTCTCAATGAATCTTTATATCTGGTTTCTGTTCTCCTACCAGTCGAAGAATAAGAAGCTTAGAGCAGAGCTTGAGATTCAGCGGAAACTAAGTGAGATGCAGTACCAGTATTATGAGCGGGTGGAGCAGCAGTATCTGTCCTCACGTAAGATGATCCATGACATGAGAAATCATCTTCAGTCGATTGAGGCGCTTACAGAACAGGATGGGATGAAGGGAAAGGAATATATAAGGGATATGCATCAGATGCTGGATTCTTATACTTTGGTCCGTTATACAGATAACCGGATGCTGAATATTATCCTGAATGAAAAGGCGAAGGAGGCAGAAGAAGCGGGGATAGCTATGGATATCCGGATTGGTAAGATTCGTCTTCTGCACGTCCGGGATATGGATATAACGACCATATTTGCCAATCTGCTTGATAATGCGCTGGAAGCGGCGGGGCAGGCAGAAGGAGAGAGGCGGATCCGGATACGGGCGGATGTGTTCCATGAGTTCGTGGCGGTGAGGATTCAGAATACCATTGCCGGTTCCAATGAGAGATCCGGCATGACGGGCGCTGGCAGAGGGAATGTAAAGAGTGAGATGGGAGCAGCATTGAATAAGGCGCCTGACGAGACGGGCCTGTGCGGTAAAAATGCAGAGAAGAATCATATAGAGAAGAGACATATGGGGCTGGGGCTGGAAAATGTGCGTCATGCGTTGGAGAAATACGGAGGCGGTATGATGACGGAGGCAGCGGGAGATGAATTCATCGTGAATCTTACGATACCGGATGCTTCGGGTGTAGAAGAGGGGAAGAGTGTGAATGGACTGTGAGGAAAAGAGAAATCCTCGTGCGGGATGAGGACGGCATGGATTGCGGGAATTGAGTATAAGCGAATGAACGAAAAAGCGAAAGAATGGAGTAAGCAGAGGAAAGCAGGAGAAGGGAGAGCAGGGATAATGAAAGTGAGAAAGACAAGGAATTTTGCAGGCGTAGTTCTGATGGCAGTATTGCTGGCTGGCGGACTGACAGCATGCGCGGGAAATCAGAAGCTGTCGGATAAGTTTGATGAGGCAGAGGTAAAGGCGGAGGCGGAAGAAGTGATAGAAATCCTGAATGATGGCGATGTGGACACCCTTGTGGATGAAAAATGGAACGCCGTTATGAAGAGTATGGTAGGCAAGGATGTGCTGACAGATGAGATCCTTCCGATTATGGAAGAACTTGGCCCGTTTGAGGAATTTGATAAGGAAGCGGTTACGGGAAGCACGGACAAGGATACGGAGCAGGAGTTTGCGGTCGCGGTGATACGGGTACAATATGAGAAGCGCAAGGCGCAGTTCACGATATCCTTTGACGAGGATATGAAGGTGGGCGGTTTTTTCATAAAGTAGATAGGAAAGCGGGCAGTTTGAAGGGAGCATGTATGGATAGTGGAGTGGCTATGTGCGGGACAGTGAGTATGATTTTTTTTGGAATGGCAATTCTGTTTACATTTCTCAAAGGAAAGGCGGCAATCCTGATTGCGGGATTCAACACCATGCCAAAGGAGCAGAGAGAACAGTATGACAGGGAGCGGATGAGTAAGGATCAGAGGAATGCTTTTCTTCTGTGGGCGGTTATCCTGGGAATCGGCAGTATCCTGTCTTACCTGACTTCATCCCGGAATGTGGCAATTGCGGCGGGGGTCATCTGGCTTATCGTGTTTTTCCGGGACGTGCATCTGGATGAAGAGAAAGCATTTGGGAAATATAAGATGAAGTGAGGACCGATTATTACTGCATTGTTCTGGCGGGATGAAACGCGTGATTTGAAAGAGGTGAGGGTATGTTTTTCTTCATATTTTGTATGACGATTCTGACGCCGGTGAGTATCTCTGTAGTGGGTATGGTGATGCGAAAGCATCCGGTGCGGGACAGGAACTGGGGAATGGGATATCGTTCAGGCAGATCCATGAAGAGCCAGGAGGCGTGGGATTTTGCGCAGACATACTTTGCGGGAATCTGGATGAAATGGGGTGCGGTCATTGCTGTGATCTCGGCAGTAGTCATACTGGTATTTCGGGGCGGAGATTATGAGACGGTGTCTGAATGGGTGGTTGGAGCGCAGATTGTCTGTCTGTGTCTGTCGGTGGTTCCGGTGGAGGTAGCGCTTGCGAGGCGGTTTTGAGGCGTTACAGAAAACCTGCCACTGGCAGCTTTTTTCTGCATGCTAAGGCATACAGATGGAAAGAATGTTGCGATAGCGAACAGGATCTTTGAGATGCGGCTCTATAACAGATTCTTATCGGTGGAAGAGATGAGAGAGAACTCTCGTGACAACTGTCGGACAGATGCAAGTGGAATAAAGTAAATTGAAAGATTGTTGGGAAAGACAGTGTTTCCTGACAATCTTTTTTGGTACAGGTAAATACCCCTGAGATAATTGCAATAAGAGGCTTTACACGGAAATACCAAGTTGATATAATAAAAACACGAGTGGACGGTACTTTTGGGAAACCTGCCGGAACTTGATGGAATCAAAGAACAGGGACAATTGAACAGGCAGCATAAAGGCGTACAGCTTCTTGCTCATCAAGTAAGAATCTTACGCCTTTCATTATACTGCGAAGGTGCGGGTACAAAGTAAAAAAGTAGATTTAGAGATAATAGTATGGGGAGACGTAAGGATTATGGGTATTTATGTGAATCCGGGGAATGAAGCATTCAAAGAAGCTGTAAATTCCATGATATATGTAGACAAGAGCAGATTAATCACACGTATGAATCTCGTTTTAAATACGAAGGAAAAATATGTCTGCGTCAGCAGGCCGCGCCGTTTTGGGAAGTCTATGGCTGCGGATATGCTGACGGCATATTACAGCCGGGGGTGTCAATCAGGTGAGTTATTTGCAGGGAGAGAAATAGAGAGTGAGGATTCATTCGCATCCCAGCTCAACAAGCACAATGTAATTCGGCTGGATGTACAGAGATTTTTGTTTGACGAATCACATCTGGATATTTTTATTGACAGAATTCAGGAAGTGGTAACAAGAGAGCTTGAGAGAGTGTACGGAGAGTATTTTGAGCCAGATCCATATGGGCTGCCCGGCGTTCTGGAACAGATATATGCCAATATAAGAGAGAAATTTATATTTATCATTGATGAATGGGATTGTGTGTTTCGTCTGGCGAAAGACCGTACGGACTGTCAGCAGAAGTATTTAAATTTTCTGCGTGGATTGTTTAAGGGGTCTGAATATGTAGAATTGGTCTATATGACAGGGATTCTTCCGATTAAAAAGTATGGGGATCATTCTGCGATTAATATTTTCGATGAATATTCCATGACGGATTCAGCAGAGTTGTCGGAGTATTTTGGATTTACGGAGAAAGAAGTTTTAGATCTGTGTATTCAGTTTGGTGTAGATTTTGCCGAGGTACAGAGATGGTATGACGGATATCTTCTGAATGGTAAGCATATCTATAACCCGAAGTCGGTTGTTGATGTCATGCGGAGAAAGAAGATTAAAAGTTACTGGACAGGGACGGAAACCTATGAAGCATTGAAGGTATATATTGACAGGAATTATGACGGTCTTAAGGAAGCTGTCATAAAGATGCTTGGAAATGGACAGTGTGAGATAAACACGCGGAAGTTTCAGAATGATATGACTACATTTAAGACGAAGGACGACGTGCTGACTCTGTTGATCCATCTGGGATATCTGGCTTATGATGAGACGAAAGAAAAGGCATATATTCCGAATCAGGAGATTGCGCAGGAATTCCTGAATGTGGTTGATGAGCCGGGATGGGGAGGGCTGATAAGTGCTTTGAACCGTTCGGATGAACTGTTGAAAAGTACATGGGCTTTGGATTCGAAAGCAGTGGCAGAAGGGATAGCTGCGATACACAATGAGACGGCATCGATGCTGGAGTATAATAATGAGAACGCCCTTACTTGCACTATCCTTATGGCATATTACAGCGCTAAAGCATATTATATGAACCCATTGTTGGAACTGCCGTCTGGAAATGGTTTTGCGGATGTGGTCTATCTTCCGAAGCGGGATGCGGATTATCCGGCGCTTGTGGTGGAGTTGAAATGGGACAAATCAGCCAGAGGAGCCATTGATCAGATCCGAGACAAGGAGTACGTCTCCTGGGTCAGGGAATATACAGGGGATATATTACTGGTGGGTATCAATTACAGGAAAAAGGAAAAGCTCCACGAGTGTATAATTGAGAAATATGTGAAGTGAAGATAGGTTTAAGATGAAAATATTGGTAAAATCCCGTCTTGTATTCTTATGAGAATCTTGATACAATAAGGAAATACGCCGGATGGATGTGTCCGGGCACATTCTTATTTTGAGGAAAGAGGAAGCAGAATATTCATGAAGGAGAAGCTTAAGAAATTATTTGCCTATTATACGCCATACAAAGGATTGTTCTACAGTGACATGTTCTTTGCGATCCTTGGCGCGGTAGTGACGCTGGTCATTCCGCTGGTCATAAGATACATCACTAATGAGGTGGTGTACTTTGAGCCTGTGAGAGCAAAGCAGTCTGTCCTGATGCTTGGCGGTCTGATGGTTGCGCTGGTGCTGCTGGAGATTTTCTGTAATTTTTATATCGCTTATTTCGGCCATATCATGGGAGCGAAGATGGAAGCGGATATGCGCAGGGACATCTTCGGGCATTACCAGAAGCTGACCTTTGCGTTCTATGATAACCAGAAGGTGGGGCATCTTCTGTCCCGGATTACCAGCGATCTGTTCGATATCAGCGAGCTTCTGCATCACGGGCCGGAGGATCTGGTCATATCTGTGATCAAGATCATAGGTTCCTTTGCGATTCTTCTGGCGGTCAATGTAAGACTCGCCCTGGTGGCCTTCGCGTTCATCCCGCTGATGGCGGTATTTGCCTTCTACTTTAACGGGAAGATGGGCAAGGCGTTCAAGAGGAACCGGGAGAAGATCGCGGAGATCAACAGCCAGATTGAGGACAGTCTGTCAGGAATCCGGGTGGTGAAGTCATTTGCCAATGAAAAGGAAGAGATGAAGAAGTTCAAGAGGGGGAACGATAACTTTGTGGCGGCGAAGAAGGTCAGCTACAAGTACATGGGAATCTATAATTCCGGACTTGGAGCCATGAGTACGCTGATCACGGTTGTGGTGCTGGTCACAGGGGTAGGTATGATGCTCGCGGGAACGGTGGCGCTTACGGATCTGATCACGTTCCTTCTGTATATCAATAATTTTACGGACCCGGTCAAGAAGCTGGTAACGTTCACAGAGCAGTTCCAGAACGGTTATTCGGGATTCGAGAGGTTTCTTGAGATACTGTCCATTGCGCCGGATATCGAGGATAAGCCGGATGCAGTTTCTGTGGGACAGATGCGGGGCGAGATTGCATTTCAGGATGTGTCTTTCAAGTATGACGATCAGAATGACAGGGTGCTGAACCATATTAACCTGAAGGTGGATGCGGGAGATTATATGGCGCTGGTAGGTCCTTCCGGTGTGGGGAAGACGACACTTTGCAGTCTGATTCCGAGATTCTATGACGTGTCATCGGGAGCGATTACGATTGACGGGGTGGATATCCGTGATATCAAGTTGAATGATCTGCGCAATAATGTAGGAATCGTACAGCAGGATGTGTATCTGTTTGCGGGGACGATTCTTGACAATATCCGCTACGGCAGGATGGATGCGACGGATGAGGAGGTCGTAAGAGCGGCGAAGAACGCCAATGCACACGAGTTTATTATGAGTTTCCCACAGGGGTATCATACGGATATCGGCCAGCGGGGAGTGAAGCTGTCCGGCGGACAGAAGCAGCGTCTGTCGATTGCGCGGGTCTTCCTTAAGAATCCGCCGATACTTATCTTTGATGAAGCCACGTCCGCACTGGATAATGAGAGCGAGCAGGTGGTTCAGAAGTCTCTGGAGGGACTTGCGAAGGAGAGGACGACCTTCGTGATCGCCCACCGGCTGACTACGATACAGAATGCACAGAAGATCCTGGTACTGACAGAAGACGGAATCGCAGAAGAAGGGACACATGAGGAGCTGCTTCAGAAGAAAGGAATCTATGAAGCGTTGTATCATCGTAATTTTGAGAATCTGTAAGCGGTTCGTCACAGATGTTGCTGGAAGTCATCAGGAAAGCGCAGTCCTTATGGCTGAAGGAGCCTTTGTACGACAGGCTTCACGGACATGAGGTATGAAAAGTGGTATCTGGCAGCATCGGGAAGAGGATTAAGGGAAAGAATCATGTCTGGAGAACGAACCATCTGATCAGAAGTATGAATTAGACATCATAAATGGGAGATACTTAAGATAGAAGGTCAGGTTCGAAGACTGAGGCGGAGATAGATAAGTGAACGCCAGGATTGAGAAGACGCAGGAACAGTTTGCCATCGCAGGGAAGAGCGAGGGAACTTATATATGTAGCAAAGGGAGTATCAAGGGGAGAGAAGAATATGGAATTTTATAAGAGAGTGCGGGTATCAATGGCGATCGTGATTGTATTTTGCATGATGTGCGTGTCTACGGTGCTTGCCAAAGAAGAGCAGATTGCAGAAGCGGAGTCGGAGCAGGATATGTATGCCGCATGTGAAGAGTATTAGCGCTGCGCCGTCGGTTAGCAGACGCACAGCCGGCATGGATATCGGGCACACTGGCTGACGAAGATAAGTCAGATTCTGTAAAAATAAGATAAGAGAAGGTCAGAACATGGACGAGATACAGTTTAAAAGAGCAGAATTAGAAGATAAGGAGATTATTTCACACTATTTTGCGCATCATACGAGCCGGAGCTGCGAGCGGACATTTGCCAATGTGTATTTATGGTCCAGACAGTATCCGGTGAAGTGGGCAATTGTAGAGAATGCACTGGTGTTCAAGAGTGAAGATGAGGAGCATCTGGCTTTTGCATATCCGGCGGGAGATCCCGTGGATGTACGAAGGGCGATCGAGTGGCTGATGGATTATTGTAAGGGGCGGGGCATGCCTTTTCAGATGTATAACCTGACGCCGGACAATTTCGCACAGCTGGAGGAATGGTATCCGGGCAGATTCCGGATTGAATATGACAGGGACAGCGCGGATTATGTCTATGAGTCGGAGAAGCTTGCCACACTGTCGGGAAAGAAGCTTCACGGCAAGCGGAACCATATCAATAAGTTTAAGGCGCTGTATGACGGAAGATGGTCATACGAGGCGATTACGGCCGATAATGTGGAAGCGTGTTTCCAGATGGCGCTTAAGTGGCGGGATCAGAACGGCTGTGAGGATGATCCCGAGAAGCGAGGGGAGATCTGTGTGACGATGAATGCATTACGGCTGTTCGAAGAGCTGGAGCTGACAGGAGGAATCCTGAAGATTGACGGCGAGGTCGTGGCGTTTACCATCGGAGAGCCGGTCTGCTCCGATACCTTTGTCGTCCATATAGAGAAGGCGTTTGCAGATGTGGAAGGGGCGTACCCGATGATCAACCAGCAGTTTGTGGAGCATGAATGCAGGGAATATCTCTACGTGAACAGGGAAGAGGATACAGGAGCCGAAGGGCTCAGGAAGGCGAAGCTGTCGTATCGTCCTGTATTCATGGTGGAGAAGGGCGACGTGACAGAGGTGGCTGCGAATTAGCAGTTCGTTGACGCCATAGATGTCTCGCTTGCCGGGAAATCTGGAGAAGCAGGGGCAGATTTCAAAAAGTCCAGGGTATGGCGTGCAAAGGTAAATGTGGAAAGCCTGGGGTATGGCGTGCAAAAGCAAACGTGGAAAGTCCGGGTTAAGCGTGCGAAGGTAAACGGGGTACAAGTAAGGAGATAAGAGTATGATAGCAGATAAGATGAAGAATATGGTGGCAAACAGTTCGGCGATCCGTGCGATGTTCGAGGAGGGCAACCGGCTTGCGCAGATCTACGGAGCGGAGAATGTATATGATTTCAGCCTTGGCAATCCCAATGTGGCGGCGCCGGAGGCGGTAAAGAAGGCAATCATAGAATTACTGGAGGAGAATGATCCGGTGGTTCTTCATGGGTATACCAACAGCAATTCCGGTTATGCGGATGTGCGGGAGACGGTGGCGAAGTCGCTGAACGAACGCTTTGGAACGAACTTTGAGGGAAAGAATATTGTGATGTCCGTGGGAGCGGCGGGCGGATTGAATGTTATCCTGAAGACCCTTATCAATCCAGGTGATGAAGTAATCGCCTTTGCACCGTATTTTGGAGAGTACCGTTCTTATACGAATAATTACGACGGCGTCCTGGTGGAGGTCTCGCCGAATACCGTGGATTTCCAGCCGAAGCTTGAGGAGTTTGGGCAGAAGATCACGCCGAAGACGAAGGCGGTCATTGTAAATACGCCGAATAATCCTACAGGAGTTGTCTATTCCGAGGAGACCATCAAGAAGCTGGCGGCGATTATGGAAGCGAAGCAGGAGGAATATGGAACGGATATCTATCTGATTTCTGACGAGCCGTACCGCGAGCTGGTCTACGATGGGGTTAAGGTTCCATATCTTACGAAATATTATGCCAACACCATTGTGGGATATTCTTACAGTAAGTCTCTGTCGCTCCCGGGAGAGCGTATCGGTTATCTGGTGGTTCCGGATGAGGTGAAGGACAGTGAGGATGTGCTGGCCGCGGCAAATGTGGCGACGCGTATCCTGGGGTTTGTCAATGCGCCTACCCTGCAGCAGAAGGTGGTTGCGAAGTGTATCAACGAGAAGACGGATCTGTCCTTCTACGACAGGAACCGGGAGACCTTGTATAACGGCCTGAAGGAGTGCGGCTTTGAGTGTATCAGGCCGGAGGGCGCGTTCTATCTCTTCGTAAAGTCTCCTGTTGCCGATGAGAAGGAATTCTGTGCAGAGGCGAAGAAGTACAACCTGCTTCTGGTGCCGGGAAGTTCTTTCGCGTGTCCCGGGTATGTGAGGCTTGCTTATTGTGTGGCTTACGAGACGATTGTAAATTCACTGCCGAAGTTTCAGGAACTTGCGAAGAAATATTTCTAGCCGAATGGAGTACTAGTATAACAAAATTCACTGTTAATTACGCAATGCTGTACGAGTACAGACAGGTCGCGGAAAGGATAAAGAATCATATGAAAGCATTTGAGAAGAATATACGTAAGGTAGAGCCTTACGTACCGGGGGAGCAGCCCCAGAATAAAGTGATTAAACTGAACACCAATGAGAATCCTTATCCGCCGGCGCCCGGAGTGGCGAAAGTCCTGAGAGAACTTGATACAGACAGGTTCAGGCTCTATCCGGATCCGACGTGCGCCCCGCTTACTGAGGCGCTTGCAGATTTCTACCATGTGAATCCGGATCAGGTGTTCGTGGGAGTGGGATCGGACGATGTATTGTCCATGTGCTTCCTGACATTTTTCAACTCAGAGAAGCCGGTTTTATTTCCGGATATTACATATTCCTTCTATAAGGTATGGGCGGAACTTTACCGGATTCCCTATGAGTGTCAGAAGCTTGACGAGGGCTTCCGGGTGGTGAAGGAGGATTATTTTAAGGAGAACGGCGGAGTCATTTTCCCGAATCCGAATGCGCCGACTGCGATTTATGAAGAACTTCATGTGGTGGAGGACATTATCCGTGCGAATCAGGATGTGATCGTGATTGTGGATGAAGCGTATGTGGATTTTGCGGGGCGTTCTGCGCTGGAACTGATTGACAAGTATGACAACCTGATTGTGGTACAGACCTTCTCCAAGGCAAGATCCATGGCGGGGATGCGGATTGGGTATGCCATCAGTAATCCGACGCTGATCAAGTACCTGAATGATGCGAAGTATTCCTTTAATTCCTATACGATGAACCAGGCGGCTCTTGCGTGCGGCGTAGAGGCGGTGAAGGATAAGGCATATTTTGAAGAAGGGATTCGTAAGATTATTCAGACGCGGGAGTGGGCGAAGGAGGAACTCTCACAGCTTGGATTCTGCTGTCTTGATTCCAGCGCGAACTTTATCTTTGCCATGCATCCGGAGTATGATGCGAAGGAGATGTTCGAGGCCTTGAAGAAGAACGGCATCTATGTCCGGTACTGGGGAAGTGAGAGGATCGAGCAGTATATGCGGATTACCATCGGAACAAGGGAAGAGATGGTGGCTTTATTTGCATTTTTGAGAGAATATATGAAGAGATAATTTATTTTCGCAGCATCTGGAGGTTCAGTCTGCATCCTTTGGAATATTCTGGTAATTTTGCCGGGTGAGACAGTATAAAGATGATAGAAGGAGAATATCTATGACCGAAACATTAGTACAGAGTATTATCGACGCCCTGGGCGGGAGTGTCGGGAAGGAAGCAATCGTATTTATCATATCCATGATACCCATCCTGGAGCTTCGCGGCGCGCTTCTGGTCGCGGGACCGCTGCTTGGCGTGCCGGTGGCGAAGGCGATACCACTGTGTATCATAGGAAATATTATTCCGGTGCCGTTTATCCTGCTTCTGATTACGCCGGTATTCAACTGGATGAAGGGAACGAAGCTGTTTAAGCCTATGGTGGATCGGCTTGAGTCCAAGGCGATGAGTAAGAGCGATCAGATTGAGAAGTATGAGTTCTGGGGACTGGTGTTGTTCGTGGGGATCCCGCTTCCGGGAACCGGGGCATGGACAGGATCGCTGATTGCGGCGCTGCTTGGAGTGAAGTTCAAGAAGGCGTTTCCGGCGGTGATCTTAGGCATCTTCATGGCGACGGTGATCATGTGGTTTATCTCCTATGTACTGCTTGGCGGGGTGCATGTACTAGGTTAATATAGGGATTATGCTGCCAGACGGTGTTTGGGCCGGTCTCTTTTGCATATGGCCTCAGATAACGGTGGAACATCTGCTCCGGTAGTCCCTGGGGCTTTGTCCCACATTCTTCTTGAACACCTTGCTGAAATAATTCCCATTGCTGAACCCAAGGCGCATGGCAATATCTTCCAGTGTCATTTCCGTATGGGCAAGAAGTTCCTTGGCTTCATTCAGTTTCATTTCCATGATATAAGAGAAAAGATTCGTGCCGGTTTCCTTCTTGAAGAGGCGTGATAAGTGCTCCTTGCTGATGTGAAACGTATCGGCAAGTACAGGGAGGGTGAGTTCTTCCATATAGTTGTCCCGGATATATCTCAGGACATCGTTGATCAGCTGGTTGCCTGTTGGCGGGGTTTCCTCTTCCACGGGATCTGCCGGAGGGAATTCTGCTTCAATCTGGGCGACGGCTGCTGCGACGGCATTGTTCAGATCCTGGGGGTCGATGGGCTTTAAGATGTAGTCGATCACCCCGGACTGAATCGCCAGCCGTGTATACTTGAAATCGCTGAAACCGCTGATCACGATAATCTTGCTTCTGATCTGTTCTTCTTCTAATTTCCTCAACAGGGCGGTTCCGTCCATCACAGGCATCTTCATATCCGTAATGATAAGCTCCGGTTTCTCCCGGTAAATGATATCCAGTCCTTCCTGTGCATTGCCTGCTTCGTAGATTGTGGTGATCCCAAATAATTCCCACTGGCCAAGCAGCCGGATTGCGTCCCGTACCAGTGCAACATCGTCGATGATAAGTACCTTATACATGTTCTTTTCCTCCTTGATATTATGAATACTTCTCATTCGTTCAATTTCCAGCCGGATGGACTAGTATATGGTCCGGAAGTATGATATGGATCGTGGTTCCTTCATCCGGAGAAGAATGTATGGAGAAGTCCGCTTCTTCCCCATACAGGAACCGGATCCGGCTTACAATGTTGCGGATACCGATGTGCTCATCTTCCAGGACCATGCGGCTGTCGCTTAACCATTCCTTCAGCATGGCAAGGCTTAAGGCAGGGATTCCCCGCCCGTTATCGGATACTTCTATAGAGAGGCATCCTGTTTGGGTGGCACAGATTCGTATGGTGATCAGCCCTTCCATGCAATCGTCCAGACCATGTTTGATCGAGTTCTCCACCAGCGGCTGCAGGATGAATACCGGGACAAGCCGTTCTTTCAGGCTCTGGTCGATATCTGTCTCTATCCGCAGCCGGTTATCCCACAGGATGTTCTGGATATACAGATAGTCGTTCATATTCTCGAGTTCCCGCTTAAGCGGAATCAGTTCTGTTGTAGATTTCAATGTATAGCGGAGCATCTTCGCCAGGGCGTTGGCCATGGTATATACCTCCATTGCTCCCTTCTTAAGACCAAGGGTTCCAAGCGCCTGCAGCGCATTATTGATAAAATGCGGCTTAACCTGCGCCTGCAGCGCCTGCAGCTCCGCCGTTTTCTGCAGTACCTTGGCACGGTATTCCAGGTTGATCAGCGTCTGGATCCGGCTGGTCATCTCGTGAAAGGTCTCTGCCATCATCCCGATCTCATCCGTCCCGTAATCCTTTGAACTTAAGAGAGCGCCGGATTCCAGGTTCCCTTTCCCGAATTCCGCCATGTCCTCCGTCAGGGCGCTGAGACGCCGTGTGGCAGAACGGGAGAAATAGAAGGCAAATGCAATGGACAGGATGGATACGATCGCCAGAAGTACCAGTGTGATTGTAAGAACAGTTCTTGCATTCCCGGTCAGGGCTTCCATAGGGATGTCTTTTAACAAGTACGTATCTTCCTGCCGGTTCCACAGAAGAATCCTGGCCTCCCCGCCGCAGGTATACTGATAGCTTCCGCAGGTGCCGTCTGTCTGCCGGATGTGTGTAAGGACCGGTTCCGGTATGGACAGATCAGGATAGTCTGTCAGCATGGGGGCTAAGTCCTGGTTCAGGATGGAAATGTAACCGCCGGGACTCACAAGATTCTGACAGATATTTTCCAGATAACCGGTATCGTACGTGATGGAGAGGACTCCGATCACCTCTTGGGTTACATAATACCGCAGCGCCCGGTTGGCCGAGAAGACAATCTGGTCTCTTAGGGTGCCGAAGTTCTGATAATTCCGGAACGGATGCAGAGGAGTGATGTAGAAATAATGACTGTCCGCAAGTGTCTTCCGATACCATTCCTCCTGCTCAAGCTCCGGGTAAAGCGCAAAGCTTGCATTCTCCCGGGAGAAGGAATAGAGATACTTCGTATAGGGATCATAGAAATAGATATACCGGATGGCGTTATCCCTGTGCAGGATGTTTTTGATGGCCTGTTCATTGTAGGCAACCGAGACATAATCATCCTGGTGCGTCCGCAGATTATCAATAAAGGTGTTGTCATCGTACAGGGAGCGGGTGGTGTCATCCAGCTGTGTATAATACCGGCAGACGCTCTGGTTCACCTCTTTTAGCAGCTGCTCGTTAGAGCGGATGTATTCATTGCGCAGAAGCCGGACGGTACTGTTATAATAGATGATGCTTGAAAATGCGGTGATGCTCGCCATGCATACCAGAAGGATCAGCATGATCCTGCGGGCAAATGATCTGCCCAACCAAAGCTGTATGGATTGTATCTTCTTTTTTAAATAATTGGCCATTGATATTCCCTCCTGCCTGTCCCGGATGATTCCGCCCAACACCGTGAGTACTTCTGACACAAATCATTGAAATGATGGTGACTCCTTAAGCACATTTCTCATTATATAGGGTGAAAATTGATTTTTCAATATCATTTAATGACATATCTTGTGGCTGAACATCAATAATTTACCAGAACGTGGTCAATGGAATACGGTTACAAAGAGCGGAAAGAGAGATATAATTACATCATCAAAAAGATGACTGCAGACAATAAAAGCAGAACCTGCGGACATCAAAAACAGAACCTGCCAAGTGAGGTTTGAGAAATGGAGGAAGAGAAGTATGAAGAAACGATTGGTAAGTATGCTGCTTGTCGGCGCGATGGCAATGTCCCTGGCTGTGGGAGTATCGGAGGTTCTTCCGATGGAGAATCCGGTGATTCAAAGGAGGAACAGGTAACACTTCGATGGATGCAGTTTCAGGTAGAATATGCAGAACAAGTCAAGAACATGGCGAAGGCATATGAAGAAGAGCACCCCAATGTGAAGATTGAAGTAGAGGTAATCGGCGACGACTACTATGACATCCTGAAGACGAAGGCCTCGTCGGGGGATATGCCGGATGTATTTATGACAGCCGGGTACAACGAGATCAATACATACAAAGAGTATATCACGGATTTGTCAGACCAGGATTTTGTAGACAATATCGCAGACGGCGCGAAGGAATGTGTATCTCTGGACGGCAAGGTGGTAGGGCTCCCGGTACAGATGTCAGGAAATGGTATCGTATACAATAAAAAGATTTTCGAGGACAATCATCTGGAGATTCCGACTACAGTGAGCGAGTTGGAAGAGGTATGCAAGACACTGAAGGAGAAGGATATCGTGCCTTTCACCAACCAGTTCAAGGATGACTGGCTTCTGGGACAGTTCTACAACTATGCATTTGCCAATATGGAGAGTACGACGGACTATATTGACAGCCTGAACAGCGGCGAAGCGAAGATTGCGGATACACAGGAGATGAAGGATATCATGAAGGTTCTGGACCTGATGCTTACCTATGGTCAGGAGAAGCCTCTGGATGCAAGCTGGAATGAGGCGGCGGCCATGTTCGCACAGGGCAAGCAGGCGATGATCTTCGAAGGAATCTGGGCTTACGATACCATCGCACAGATTGCACCGGATATGGAAGTAGGACTGTTCGCGCTGCCAATCACCGACGATCCGGCTGATGCGAAGATGGCGGCAGACGTTAACGGAACATGGCATGTGTCCAACACATCCGAGCATCCTGAGGTTGCAAAAGACGTTCTGAACTGGATCGTTACCAGTGACGCGGGAAGAGATTTCCTGCTGAAGGAATGCCAGGTCATTCCGGCCATGAAGGATATGGAATTCGAAGGCAGCAATCCGCTGTCCAAGGATGTGGCACAGTATATCGCAGACAATAAGACAGGTCTCTGGTCCTGGCCGCTGTGGCCGGATGGATTCTACAACGAATCCGGCAAGAAGCTTCAGGAGTGTATCTCTGACGGAAGCGGCAATGTGGACGGTACATTACAGTCATTAGATGATTTGTGGGGAAAACTTGCAGGGACAAATTAAGGATTTTGTCGGGCGAGAGGAGCGCTGCCTCTGGCAGCGCTCCCTTTTTACCCCTTTACTCTGAAATACCATACCTTCACAGGCGCTTTTATGTGATACCTTACAGAGCGATGAGACGTCCGGCAGGGTATGAGCCGAAAGGCGCTTGCGAAGACAGTCAATTAAGAAAGGACCCAAAATGAAAAAGAATAATAAATCGGCGCTGGCAAAAGAAGTTGCAATCTTTGTCATGCCGCTGCTGATCTTGTATTTTATATTTTTTATCCTTCCGTTCTTCATGGGTACCTACTACTCATTGTTTAACTGGGACGGAATCAGCAAGACGAAGGAATTCGTAGGAATTAAGAATTATATTGAGTTATTCACAGACGATCCGGATTATTTCAAATCCATGGTATTCACACTGAAATATGTGGTACTGAACGTACTGGCAACGAACATTCTGGCGCTTCTGCTGGCGCTGATCGTGAATTCGAAGCTGAAATCTTCGAAGTTCTTAAGAACCTGTTTCTTCCTGCCCAACGTAATCAGTATGCTGGTTGTAGGTTATATCTGGCGGTTCGTGTTCAACCAGGGCTGCGCGGCGATCTATGAGATCACCGGATGGGATTTCTTCAATACCAGCTGGCTTGGAGGAGGCAATGTGACGGTGGTTGCCATGGTGATTGTAGCAACCTGGCAGAGCGTCGGCTATATCATGATCATCTATCTGGCGGGGCTTCAGATGGTGGATACCACATTGCTGGAGGCCGCGGCGATCGACGGGGCGACCTGGTTCCAGAAATTCCGGAACGTGACATTTCCGCTGATCCTGCCTTCCATCGGGGTCAACCTGTTCATGGTACTGTCCCAGTCCTTCCGTCTCTTTGACGTCAACCTGTCACTGACGGGCGGCGGTCCGGGAAGAGAGACCATGGGTCTTGCCCTGGATATCTACACAGAGGGCTTCCAGAATAACCGGATGGGTTACGGAGCGGCGAAGGCGGTTGTACTGTTTGTGATTGTAATCGCAATCGCGATCCTGCAGCTTCGGCTGACGAATTCAAAGGAGGATGCATAATGGGAAAAGCAAAAAAAATCAGATGGACCATATATGAAGTTGTAATGATTGTTCTGGCAATCGCATTCATCTTCCCGGCGTGGATCGTGCTGACGAATTCCTTCAAGCCGCTGGGAGAGATACTCTCGGATACCTTCGGGATTCCCAAGAGCCTGTTCCTTGATAATTTCAGCTATGTGCTTGAGAATATGAACTACCCAAGGATCTTCCTGAACACCGTGACGATCTGTGTATGCGCCATAGCCATCACAGTCGTGTTAAGCGCCATGTGCGCGTACCGTCTGTCCAGATGGAACAACAAGATCAGCAGAGTGATCCTTCTGGTGCTCATGGCTTCCATGACCGTGCCTTTCCAGAGTATCATGCTGCCGCTGGTGAAGGTCTGTAAGAACCTGAATCTCACCAACAGCATCCCGGGGCTGATCCTGATCCTTGTACCGCTGTACTGCCCGATGGCAGTGTTCATCTACCAGGGATTTATCGTTTCGATTCCTTACGAGATTGAAGAGGCGGCACAGATTGACGGCTGTACCAGAGTACAGACATTTTTTAAGATCATATTCCCGCTTCTGAAGCCTGCTACCAGCAGTATCGTGGTGTTATTCACCCTTCAGATGTGGAATGACTTCACTCTGCCGATGATCATGCTGCAGAGTGCGGAGAAGAAGACCATCACCACGACGGTGTATGCGTTCTTCAGTTCCTACTCCATGAGGTGGGATTATGCGCTGACATCCCTGACGCTTTCGGCGGTTCCGATGATTATATTCTTCCTGTTTATGCAGAAATATATCATCTCGGGTATCGTGGCAGGATCGGTGAAGGGGTAGTGTAAATCAATATATAGAAGGAATTATCTGCTTCCGCCTCCGGTGAGAAATGCAAGGCGCAGGCCAGTGGAGATTTCAGATTCAGCAAAAGGCAGGAAAGTTCCCTGTCTTTTGCTGCGGCATCAATAGAATATATTCTGGTTGGTTAAAGGATAATGAGGTCTTGGGGGAACCATTCCTCAACAATCTTAATATCTACATCCGTCAGGTCAGAGATATCATTGTTGGAAAAACCGCGGGTTTTTAGGTTTTTGGCAATTTTTTTTGCTTTTTTCAGTTCGCCTCTCTTTTCTCCAATGAGTTCGCCTCTTTTTTCGGCACGATCCAGTACGTCACACATATTTTTTTCTTCATCTCCTTTCATAGCAGCATTAGCAGCTTCTTCGAAACGGTTATCATTAGTCAGAACTTGAAAAGTAACACATTTACAATATCTGCAAATACATCGTTGTAAGATTCTAACGTTTTTTCTATCATGTCTTTTTCTGCCATCTATATACCTCCAAGATTTAATCTTATCATAGCATGGAAGGGGGGTGATTTTCAATCATTCTCTTAAGATACTGTGACAGTGGGGGGATTATAGTGTTCGTAAAATGGTAATTTGTGTACTCTTGTTTCAGAATAGAATGGAGTAGTGAGCTTTGCATAGAAAATGCACTATATAGTGCAAGAAATGATTTTATAGTATCACATATTGATTTTATATCA